>CAZEON010000022.1:0-16747 GCA_964513975.1 uncultured Candidatus Peribacteria bacterium | reverse complement strand
TGACACTTGTAGTTTAATTCCTACAGGTGTTGCGTTTAAAAAATAAATTTTCAGAGGAAGGATATATAACTTCACTCCTGAGAAAAAATATTGTTGTTTGAAAATTCATTAATAAAAAACGGAGGTATCTTATGATTAAAAAAAATTTGAAAAAACTAAAACCAAAGAAAAGAAGAACTGCCAAAATGTTGACCTATGTGTTATCAGTGATATGTTTTTTTATCGGTCTTATTATAGCATTTATATGCTATACAAATATTATCGACAGTATCGACAGTATCGAAAATATCGAATGGAATATATTAGGGATGTTAGGGATATTTATTGGTTTAGGTCTTCTTTTTGCAGGGGTTTTTGCGGCCATTGGTCTTTGGGGAAAACCATTGTATATTTTGGACAAATTTTATCCAAAATAAAAAACAACTTTATTATTAATAACTGGACTAAGTTTTTACTTAGTTCAGTTATTTCATTATAGGAAAAAAAAGGGGGGGGCTGTTGAGAATTAAAGATTCTAGAATTTTTTTCAATTGGAACTTCTTTATTGAATTGACTGGGTTCTCCCGCAGTGCGGGGGAATGAGGAGTTGGAGGAGTTTGACAAAAGCCCTCCCAGCAATACAATACTCGCGTTCTTTATGGGTGAGTAGCTCAGTGGTAGAGCAGTTGACTCTTAATCAATTGGCCGCGAGTTCGACCCTCGCCTCACCCACCATATTAAGGCATTACAGTAAAATTTTATAACATGCCCCGATACACGATAGAACAGCAAATATTAACTTTGGCAGAGATCATGGTTGATTATTCAACTCAAGAAATTCCAGTTTTTTCAGTAGAAGATATTGAATTTGCACAATGGGATTTTTCTTTGGCTGATGGATGTATTGAGAACAAATGGGTTGCTAAAGCAGAAATAGAATCCCTTAATTATCATGAAGCATATAAAATCTTTTTTGATAAACTTAGAAGAATTATTCCCAGGCTTTCTCTTGTTACCCAGTGTTATATCAACTTTCTTGACCAACCTTTTTTAATAACAAAAGAAGACAGGGGAATTGGTTTTTTTCGTTATTCCTCATTACAAAATCCAGTCGGACTTGGATTTTGTGAACAGCAAATGACAGGACTAAATAGATTATTGGAAGAAGACTCGATCCCAGAAGAATTCTATTACCATTGGAACGATGCAGTAAATGTTTCTAGCTATCCAGCAAAAATGCTTTCAATGTGTGCTGCCATTGAGGCAATAACAAAAAGTAACAAAGGAATGCTTAGAAAAAAGATACTAGGGAAGGAATTGCGAGACGATCTTTTTGCACAAATAACAGGACTAAGGCATCGGCTTTCTCATGGAGAATATTTTGACGAAATGGATACAGGAATTGATTATGCAGAAAAAATTCACAAGAAAATAATAAAACACTTTAACGAAGATATTTTAGAAGAGAATCTTCTAACAGAAGACGTGGTTGCTCCACAAAGACATCCAGAAGGGGGGCGAGCTATGGGAAATTATTTTATAAAAAGAAGAGATGAAACGTCGTTATTGTTTAGAGGAATTGTTGGTGACTGCGAAGAAAATGCATGGGGTAGTTTCGTTGACCATACTTTAACCTCAGAACCAGAGAGTTTTTAAAAAACGAAAAATAACTCACACGATTCTGACCAAGCCAGAATGACGGGGGTGTTTTTTAAATTTGATTAAAAAGTCTTTTTGGTAGATAAATTGAAAGATGGATTTCGAGACAGTAGAAAAAAAAGATTACGTATTGAAAGCGTTAAAATATGCACGCAGACATCCATATGGCTTCAGGAAGGCTGATTTGGATGCTCATTTGGGAATAATTTTAAATAAAACTGATGAGAATGGAAAAGCAATAAGGCACCCTTGGGAAGAATACTTTGATACAGATCCTGATGGATATTTTTCTTTGATCGGGAAAATGGACGAAGATCAAATACCAGGTTTCATAAAGACAATTGATTGTGATTATCATACATTAAGCTCACACGGAAGATCGGAATTGAACCAGCGAGAAGCAAAAAAATGGGCAATTGTTGCCGCAACAATCGGATTGGTTGGGATTATTGTTGTGATTTGTATTGCCTAATTAAACACTCACCACAACCACTTCTCCAATCTTCTTCGGTAACACCAGACGAATCTTTCCGTCTTTCTTTTTTTTATCGTGTTTCATCGCCTCCCAGATTTCTTTTTCATCGAAGTCGCATATCAAATCAATATCGAATTGGTTGAAAATATTCTCGATTCGATCTACGGTTTCATCATCGCAGAGTCCTTTCTCTAACGCATAATTCGCCGCCATGACGGTTCCAATGGCAACAGCTTGTCCATGCGGGATTGTGTACTTACTCAAGAGTTCAATCGCGTGACCCGAGGTGTGTCCAAGGTTTAGGAACATACGAACGCCGTGTTCGCGTTCATCCTGTTCAACAATATTGGCTTTGATAGAAATTGAATCACGAATGAGCGGAATAATATCTTCAATTTTTGGAGCAGGGGAAGCAATAGTTTCCAATGCTTTGAAGTGATCAGGGGAAGCAATAATCCCATGTTTTATCATTTCAGCGAGTCCATTCTTAACTTCTGTCGCGGGTAATGTCTTCAAGAATTCCGAACAATCATAAATTTTCTCAGGTTGGTGAATTGCCCCGACCGTATTTTTTCCATATTCATAATCGATTCCAGTTTTTCCTCCAATTGATGCATCGACTTGTGCGAGAAGTGAAGTTGGCACTTGGAGAAAGGGAATTCCTCGGAAAAATATGGCCGCGGTAAAGCCCACCATGTCACCGATAACACCACCACCAACGGTCACAAGGACTGATTGTCGATCGAACTCTCGCTCGAAGCATTCAGTGAGAACATGGTTCACAGACTTCCAGTTTTTATTCAATTCTCCACTCTGAAGAATCAGAAGATTATCTTTGAATCGCGCAGGGAATGTTGAGAATTTCGCCACGTTTTTATCCGTCACCACGAGAAATTTTCGTTTTCCAATCTGCTTTCTGAGGTCTTTTTCCAAGGCATCAAAGTCTTGCGGGAATTCAATCTCGCAATGCGTTTCTTTTGGATCTATGTGGACAGAGAGTGGTTTCATTTCTTCGATTTAGTGGCCGGATTTTTTTTCATCATCGTTCCCGTTTCCATTTCCGTTCCCTGGATCTTCGAGGAGAGAAATAGATGACACGAGATCGCCTTTAGATGGTCGTATAAGGATGACTCCTTGTGTTGAACGTCCTGCCGTCTTCACGGTATCGAGAGGCGTTCGGAGTGTTTGTCCTTGTTTTGTTACCATCAAGAGATCGTAATTAATTCCACTTTCAATCACCCGAGCACCTGCCACTTTCCCAGTTTTTGAAGTGAGACTTGCTACCTTGATTCCAGAGCCTCCTCGTCCTTGTGCACGATAGAGTTTTACTTTCGACATCTTTCCGAGTCCGTTTTGCATGACCACAAGAAGCTTCGCATCATCATCAATCAAGAGATCCATTTCAACAACCTCGTCGCCTTTCGCGAGTTTAATTCCTCTCACTCCAGCTGCGGATCGTCCCATTGGGCGAACATCTTTTTCATTAAATCGAATTGATTTCCCTTCTCGTGTCACGATGAAAACAGAATCTTCTCCGGTCGACATCTTGGTCCATTGGAGGAGTTCCCCTTCTCGTAGTCCACAGGCAATGAGTCCTGATCGACGTACGTTCTTGAATTGTTCAAGGTCGGTTTTTTTAATCGTTCCCCCTGTTGAACACATGAAGATGTATTTTCCTTCTGATCGACTGAGGTTCAGGATTTCAGTTACTTTTTCATCGGGTTGAAGTTGCAGCAAGTTCACAATTGGCGTTCCTTTTGCCGTTCGTGACGCTTCTGGAATCTCATACATTGGCAATTGGAATACCCGCCCCTTGCTCGTGAAGAACAAGAGTTCGTTGTGGTTACTTCCGAATCGCGCCTTTGCAATCATATCTTCTTCCTTCGTCTTTGCTCCCACGACTCCGACACCTCCACGGCGTTGTGCACGGAAAACAGACGGATTCATTCGTTTGATGTAGTTCTGCTCCGTGAGCACCACAATCATCTCTTCATCAGGGATAGTATCTTTGGCACAGAATTCTCCAAGAGCATTCGGGTGCACTTTCGTTTTTCGTTCGTCTCCGAATTTTTTCTTCGCTTCGTTAAGTTCGTCTTCAATAATTTTTGATTGCTTTGCTCGATCTGCCAAGATTCCTTCCAACTCCATCATGAGTGCAAGTTTCTCAGCGAGTTCGTCTTCAATCTTCCTTCTTTCAAGACCAGCCAGTGTTTGCAATCGCATTTCGAGGATCGCTTTTGTCTGAATTTCCGTGAGTTTAAACTTCTTTATCAACGCTTCTGAAGCGAGTTCTTTGGTTTCTGATTTTTTAATAATCGCAATTACCTCATCGATATGATCGAGAGCAATTTTCAAACCTTCCAAGATGTGAGCCCGTGCTTTTGCAATCTTGAGTTCGTATTCCGTTCGTCGTCGGATGACAATGAATCGGTGATCAATGAAGTATTGAATTACTTCTTTCAGGTTCAATAATCGAGGGTGGATTCCGTCCACCAACGCAATCATATTCAGGTTAAATGACTTTTGGAGAACCGTCATCTTAAAGAGTTTGTTGAGCGTTTTCTTTGGATACGCATCACGTTTCAACTCGATCATAATTCGGATTCCTTCTCGATTTGATTCATCTCGGAGGTCAGAAATTCCCATGAGTTTTTTATCTCGAACCAAATCAGCAATCTTTATAATAAGATCAGCTTTATTCACTTGGTATGGAATTTCGGTAATGATGATGGCATTCTTTCCATTCTTCATTTCTTCAATCTGCGCTTTTGCACGCATCATGATTCCCCCGCGTCCAGTGGTATACATTTCTTTAATAGCGCCTCCATCATAGATTTCTCCAGAGGTTGGGAAGTCTGGCCCTTTAATGAATCCCAACAAATCCTCAATAGTTGCTTCTGGCGTTTTCAAAAGGTGCAATGTTCCATCAACAATTTCATTTAAGTTGTGCGGAGGGATATTTGTCGCCATTCCCACAGCAATCCCCATCGTTCCGTTCAAAAGTAATTGTGGCACAACGTTTGGTAACACACTTGGTTCGTACGCTGTTGCATCGTAGTTTGGTCGGAAATCCACGGTTTCTTTTTCAATATCCGCGAGCATAAGCTCTGCGACCTTAGACATCTTCGCCTCGGTATACCTCATCGCCGCCGGATTATCTCCGTCGATTGATCCGAAGTTTCCCTGTCCATCTACGAGTGGATATCGGAGTGAAAACTCCTGTGCCATTCGCACCATAGACATATACACAGCGCTATCGCCATGCGGATGGTATTTTCCCAAAACAGCACCAACAACGGTTGCAGACTTTCTGTATTTCGCACTTGGACGCAGTCCGTTCTCATGCATTGCGTACAAGATTCGTCTATGCACTGGTTTCAAACCATCTCGCACATCCGGCAAAGCACGAGAAACAATCACCGACATCGCGTAGGAAAGATAGGACTCTTCCATGTCGGCCGTAATTTCTTTTCTCAAAAGTTCTCGAGCACATCCCACAGGATCATAAAAAAGTTCTGCAGGATCGGCTTCTTCAGTAGGTACTTCTTCTTCCCCTTCAACCTTTTCTTCTCCACCTTCCTCGGCCTCTACGACTTCTTCAGTAGGTTCTTCCGCCACTTCCTCAACAATTTCTTCAGGAGTGTCTTCCTTTTTTTCTGTTTTTTTCTCTTCCTTGTTCGGAGAAGCCTCAGCGGAGTCGGATTTCTCGCCAGAAGGGTCTATTTTTTTTGAAGTAAAAGAAGGTTCTTCTTTCGGTGTATTTTCCTCGTCTCCATCAAGTCCATCGAGGGGTAATTTGTTGTCGTTTTCGTCTGTCATTTGGATAGTGAATAATTCCCATGAAGTATAGGGAAACAAAGGGGAAATTCAAAGTAAAAAAGAGGGATTTTTACCGCATTTTCAAAGGGATCCTTGACATTTCTACACGAGGGTGTATTTTCCGAATCTATGGAAGGAGGGGATGAAAAAAACAGCGAAATAAAAAAGGTGGGGATCATCGGCGATGGTCGATTTGCCGAAGCGATTGCCTATCTGATTTCCAAAATAAATAAGGATGTGGAGGTTGTTTTGTGGGCACACAAAGAAGGACGGGAAAGGGATGGGAAACAGGGAGATACTTTTCGCCACGCAGAAGGCGTTCCATTGTCCAAAAATGTTCGCATTACACACAATGCAGAAGAAGTTATTAGTGGGGCGGATGTTTTATTTTCAGTAGTTCCGACACAACATATGCGGAAAGTTTTCGAACGAGAGGATATTAAAGGGCTTATACAAAAAAACTGGAAGAGTATAAAAGCGATTATTAGTGGGACAAAGGGATTTGAAATCGGGACCAACAAAAGACCTTCGGAAGTTCTTCAGGAGATCTTGGGAAACGAAAAGATAGATATTTTAGAAAAATTAGGAGTTCTTTCAGGGCTTAATTTTTCGGAAGAAATTCTGAATGATGTACCAATGGGAACGAACATTGTTTCGAAGAACGAGGCGGTTCAAAAAATAGCAACAGAATTGTTGGCACAAGAAGGGTTTGATGTTTTTCCAAAAACAGATGTTTGCAAAGCGGAGGTTTTTGGAGCCCTAAAAAACGTTATCTCGATTGTCACAGGAGCCGCAAAGGGTCTTAACTATGAGGATGAGGAAATTGATAAACTCATTGAAGCAGGGGTTAGTGAAATTAACCGTTTCGCAATTGCATTTGGAATTGATCACGAACCCCTGAATAAGAATGATTATACAATGCTCGATCTGGTAGGAACGGCAAAATCTTCTCAAAGTAGGAATTTTCAAACAGGATTCACCTTTGTAACGCAAGATAAAAAAGAAGGTATGGGAGTGTCCGAAGGCGTTGAGACGGTGAAATCTGTTATTGCCCTAGCAAAAGAAAAAAATATAAAAATGCCGATATGTGAAGCGGTATATGAAATGGTTGAAAATAAAAAAGATATTTCCCAGATAGTAAAAGATCTTCTTGAAAAACTAGAAGTACTAAAACGTGCTTCGCAAATGAAAGGAGCGAAAGAGAAGAAGAAGAAGAAGAACGGGGAGAGAGAGAAATAAAACTACCCAAAGATCATTTTGAGAGCGCTTAAAATAACAACGATTAGGAAAAGATTTTTTGCGACTTTATTTCCTTTTTTATTCCAAATTTTGGCGCCGATAATGCTTCCGAGAAGGCTTGCGATTAGCATGACTCCTCCAATTTGCCAATGGACCAGTCCATTTACAATAAAAATACCAAGAGTACTGAGGATTATGACAAAACTAACAATTTTTCTGGTGGCTGCTGTTTGGAGCATTGTGAGTCCAAAAAAGAAGAAGAGATAGGTAAACCAAATACCGGAAGAGGCAAAGAGTCCTCCCATAAACCCTGCCAAAACAGTAAGTCCAATACCTATGTTAAAGCGAAGTTTGCTTATTTTTTTCTCAACAATCCCTAATTTACTTTTAAAGAGTGTCAAAGGGATGCAGAACAAAATAATAACCCCCAAAAGTGTTTTTAAAAGATCTTGATCAATAGAAACAACAATAAGGGATCCGGCGACAGCCCCAATTATTGTTGGGATAATGAGCTGAAGTCCGAGTTTCCACTTTACTTGTTTTTGACGATGAAATTCGAAGATAGAAAAACTTTGCCCAAGGGCGCCAAGACGATTTGTTGCAATTGCTATGGAGGGGGGGATTCCCATAAATATAAGCATAGGAATTAACAACAGCCCGCCCCCACCGGTAAGAACACTCACAATCCGAACAAGGAATGTAACTACAAAGATAAGAATAAGTTGTTCAGTCATTTTTCAGGGGGATTGTACGCTAAAAAAAGAGGGACTGGTAGGGAGAAGAAAACTTGATTTTATGAAGTAATGTGAAATTTTTCTTAATTTGTGAGATATCAGAAACAATGAATATTTATTATCTTGTCATCCCCATGAAGATGGGGACCCAGGACTCACTTTATTATGGAAGGGAAACAATATGCGGTTTATATTCTTGCGAGTAAAAAAAACGGAACCCTTTATATAGGGATCACTGGTGATTTAGAAAATCGTGTGTGGGAACATAAACAAGGAGAAACAGAGGGCTTTACAAAAAAATACAGCGTCAACAAACTTGTGTATTACGAACTATATGATTTTGTAGAAGAGGCACTTCGAAGAGAAAAGCGCCTTAAGAAATGGAATCGGATATGGAAGTTGAGAATTATTGAAGAAAAGAATCCTTGTTGGAAGGATCTATACGATGATATTGCAAGATAAATTCTTTTTCCTAGAAGAGTCCTAGGTTCCCGCCTGCGCGGGAATGACAAGATATAGATTGACTTTTGTACGAAGAAAAATACACTCGGCACGTTCTTTTGTTTATGGGTCGGTAGCGAAGCGGTCAAACGCGGCAGACTGTAAATCTGTTGGCTCAGCCTTCGCAGGTTCGAATCCTTCTCAGTCTATTTGGACAAAGAGGCAGAACTTCAAATTATCGCCCAACAAATTCCTGAACTTCGGTACACTTGGAGCAGGAATTAAGCACAGCTCTTTTCAGAAAAAATACTCCTTATATATATGGGTCGATAGCGAAGTGGTCAAACGCGGCAGACTGTAAATCTGTTACCTCTGGTTTCGTAGGTTCGAATCCTACTCGACCCACCATAAAAAATAGAGAGTACTAAAGGAAGAAGACGCTTTAAAAAAATATTGAAAGAAATAGTAAGACCAAAATGAGAATAAACCACCATGTTTTATAGAATGGTTTTTTTTCGTGTCCCTTGTGGTTATTTGTGGGAGTCTCAATAACAACTTGAATAGTATTCTCTTCGTCATCATTCATTAACTCCTCGTATTCCTTTGCCTCTGTTCTTATATCTTCAGAAATTTTCAGTATTCCAATCATCCTACTTATTCCGAGGAAGTTTTTGTCTCCACAAGAGGTTGCCCACTTCTGACCGTCCCAAAACCACTCTCTTCGTTCATCATCTAAGAATGCCCAGTCTCTGTCTTTCTTTGGGTCTATTGTTTGCGGAATTGCTTTTACCAACTCCAAAATTTTCTGAGAATCAAAATGAGGACAAAGGTTATAGTTTTTGAGTTTTTCGTTCACAACTTTTTCAATCTCAGCTTTATCAAAAATCCAAACCTCCTTTTCAGTATCAATGTAACCAAGTGTATCCCAATGGTCATGGTCAAGACCCTCCATAGAGAAAGCATTACAACCATACTTGTTTCTTTCTTTTGTATACTCATCGACTCTGCAATAATCCATAGATGCCTTTTCTTGCTCCTTTTTTTGGTAGCACCAAAGACTGGAACGAATATCTCCTGATGATGTTTTTTTACCATCGACCAATATCTCCTGTGTCTTCCAGCCACTTGTGAAGTCGAGCAAAGTGAATAAGTCTTCAATATCAGTGTTTACATTAAAAGTTGCGGAGTAAAGAGTATCTCCACCCTCTCCTGATTGAGAAAATGTCGGCAACGATTGTATGAAATCAATAGTCTGCTCTCGCTTTTGGGAGGAGGATTTTCCAAAGGAAACGGTTATCTCTTGAGTATTTGCCTTCTGCTTACTCGTGCTTTTAATCTTCTGGGCTTTTGGATTTACCCATAGGACGACCACTTTCAATGAGAGATTTTTATTAAGAAAAGACATCCATTCTTCTTGCTTCTCTGAAACTTTATCGTTTTCACCTTTTACCTCCACAAAGAAGAGTTCTTTATCGTCGAAAACTATCAGGTCAGGGAATCCTGCCCGATTGTAATTGATATTAGAGAGAAACCTTTGAGACACCTTCAAGAGGGCTTCTTTGGGAATTGTTTTCAGCGGAACAGTTAAGTCTTCAATTGAAAACTTGTCCCAATTTTCAATAAGTCTCGCAGGGGTTCTAAAATGTCTCTTGTGGGCATTCTGTATCTTTTCTCCGATGTCGCTCTGTTGGAGTTCTTTTAAACGATTTTCAATTAACTTTTCTCGATTGGAATAAAATTCGGAAGAGAACATATCACTTGGCATGTCCTGAAATTGACTTGGAAACTCTCCTAGATGGTCATTCCACACACCGTCAATTTTGACATAAAAAACATCCCAAAAGAGAAGCGTTATAACCGTCCACCAAAAGTCGTTTTCAGCCCATAGTGTTTGGTATCCCTGTTTTTGGTAATACTTTTGAGCCAACTGTTCTACAAACAAGGTCTCGCCTTCAAATTCATACTTCGCCTTTCCTTTGTTGGATAACTTGGGAGCTTCTATATGTACTTCTGATATCATTCTTTGAAAGTAAAGTCATCAAAATCATAACAAAAAAATGTTGAAAGTCACTCAAGGTTTTTGAGTTTTCGTCTAGACTTATAACGGCATTATAAGTCTATTGAGTATGTCTCATTCTAAACATCGGCAACAACTAAAAGTTCAAATTGTATTTTCAGAAGAGGCGAGGGCTGTTGAAAACCTCTTTGAAGTAGTAAAGTATGTATATGAAGAAGCAGAACGAACTAAACCTAACTAGAGAACAGGCAGAAAGGGTTTTTGTAGAGCAGGCGGCGAATGTTCTTCTATCTTTATCAGACATACCAAAGGAACAAAAAAAGTCAGAAATACTTGACGTACTAGATAATAAAAATAGAAAGTGTGAATAGGGGAAAGCGTGAAAACCGTTACAATTAAAACCCATGGAAGAGATATGGTCGCCCATAATAAAATAAGGGAGCGGACGGAGTTTGTAATAAGGCACAAAGAGACGGGTCTTACTTTTGGTTGTATTTTAGAAATGGTGAATGTGAAAGCAGAAGAAAAAGGATGGGGAAAGGTTACTATTGGAACATTAAGAAATAATGTAACACGGTACTATCGGGAAAATGCGTTACCAACCTATGGAGAAACACCTGACGAAGAGGCAATGCGTCAGGAGCTTATCGCTCAAATGGAAAAAACCATTGAGGCGTTAGCAATAAGAATTAAAACAAAACCTGACGAGATATGGAAACCCTTTGAAAAGGAACGAGCAATTGTTCAACTTTTTCAAATGCAAAAGGAGTTACTTCGTATTCAGGGGTGGGATAGGTCAAGAAAATCCTCGTTACTAACAATGAATGTACAACATACCGAGTTCCAGGCACTTATAGAGGGGGGCGAGATGTTGAAACAACTAGAACCAGAGAAGAAAGCGGTGTTATTACAACAACTTGATGAACTGATTCTAAATACTAAACAGCAGGAAGAAGAAAGAATGATAAAAGAGGATAAAAGAAATACTTAACAAATTCTCTCGAGCCACTTATACTCTACTAAATCAGACCAATGATAAGTAGAACGATAGTCGGTTATTCGAGAGTTAGTACCGAAGGACAAGTTTCAGGATATGGACTTGGAGTTCAAAAAGACATGCTCGAAAAATACGCACAGGAACATCAGTACACTCTCTTGAAGGTATTTGAGGACAAAGGCACATCAGGGGGGGGCATTGAGAGACCGTCCTGCATTGCTACAGCTTATGAATTGCATTGAGGAAACATCCGAAGTCTCGGCTATTCTTATTCCAAGACTGGATAGGTTGGCAAGAGACCTTCTTATTCAAGAACAACTCATTTCAGACTTTCAGAAAAAAGGAATCGCAATACTATCAATAGATGAACCCGACTTATGTAGCAAAGACCCCACGAGGAAGTTGTTCAGACAGATGAAAGGGGCAATATCAGAATACGAAAAAGACATGATATCTATCCGCCTATCAGCAGGACGACTGAAAAAGGTTGAATCTGGCAAAGGATACGCAGGAGGGAATGTCCCTTATGGATTCCGAGTAAGTAAAGGGAAGTACGAGAAGGTTCCCCATGAAATAGAAGTTGTCAGGAGAATCTTTCAGCTTCGGAGAAGGACACGATTCGGGAAACGGATATCCTACGCCAAGATAGCGGAAACACTCAACAACGAGGCATTACAGAGGAAGTTCAACCCAATGACCGTTCATTACATTGCCAACAACGAGTTTTACCGAGGAGTTCAACATTATGGGGGTATCAAGAAATACGACCCCAGTTATAAAGTTATTTAAAAATAACTTTATAGAAAACACAGAAAACAATGGCTATCAATACACATTCTCACTGCTACTCATTACAACTCTCAACAACCTATAACGGCGTTATAAGTCCAAAGAATGGATGTTTCACAGTTACTTTCAGAATTTGAAAAAATTTGTTGCGAGAAACAATACGACTGCACTACGCTTGATTCTGTTGGAGAAAGAAAGTTTCCTTTGCTGGTTATCGACATTAAACCGAAGAAACCAAAGAAAACCCTCGTTATATTCGGCGGAGTACACGGAAACGAGCCATCAGGTACCCTAGCTATCAGAGAATATCTCAAAACGGCTCACATACCTCGCTCTACACGAGTTATCTTTTTTCCACTCGTAAACCCTTGGGGAATGTCTAAAAACAAGCGGAGTAATGAGAACAGAGCCGACCTGAACCGATTTAAAAGCTTTCAGAGCATTCAGAAGGAGCAAGGTTTGATTCTGGGGTATCTCATGAACACGAAGATAGATGGATTCATCAGCTTCCACGAAGATTGGATGGTCAAAAAATTTTATTTTTACGCTTACAACGAAGCAATGGACTTTCAGTATCGAAAAATTCAGAAAGAAGCGGAGAAAGTTATGGCTTGCAAGGATAAGGACAAGATTGACGGACTTCCTGCGAAGAGAGGGATTGTTTACGACCACAAGGACACAAGTTGGGAAAATTTGATGTATCAGAGAGGTGTTCCATTCGTACTTGTCCCTGAGATAGGAAAACAGGCAGAGATGGAGACGAGGGTTGAGTGTGGAAAAAACATACTGAAGAAAGCAATAGTTTCTAAAAAAAGATTTGACAAATGATATACAAACTGTATACTCCCCAGGCTCTTTACAGAAAATCAGTACGAGGAAGATTTACAGCGAAAAATATTAAACGCTTTTGCGTTTCAAACCCGAAGGGCGGGCTCCGCACTACACGGTTCAAGTTCTATAACGTGTTCTGCCCGTTCTGAAGAATATTAAATCAAAAGATTTAATCTCCTTCAGAACTAAGAAGTAACTTCAAGAAGACGGACAATTGTCTTTGAGCTTGTTTCTCTGATGAGGATGTATTTTACAACTTTTTTCACTGTCTATCTTTGCGAAAGGTTACTTCTGAAATTATTCTTTAGAAACCCTAAAAATGACTTCAAAAAAATTTGAAGCAAATAAAAAGAATCCTCGTACCGAACCCTCATCAGATTGGGGGTGTAAGATTGATACAAAGTGGAAGGGGCTACGCAACGGGCTTGTGCTTGTTGCCAAAATCCTTCGACTAATTCTGGAGCTTGCAAAAGCTTGGAATCAAAACTAACACCCCCTAAATTTCTAAACACTATGGAAAAAACACCACTCACCTTTTCAGCTTTACTAAAAAATATCAGAAAACAGGCAGGACTAACTCAACAAGAATTTGCTACTTCACTTGGAGTATCAAAAGTACTTATTGGCATGCTTGAAAGTGATATGAAAGAGCCTTCAAAAAAGTTTGTAGTTATTCTTGCAAACAAATTAGAAGTACATCCTTCGGCAGTTATGCCGTTTGTTAGTTTTGATAGCAAAGAGGATTTTGGGGGATTGAGTACAATTGAGAAATCTCTCATGAAAATGGGATTACAGTTACAACATTTACTAGTGAACAAGAAATCACATTTATTGAGAAATGATTAAATATCCCAATTTAAAGTTACGGTCTAAAAATGAATTGATAAAACGTCTTACGGGAAAGGATTATAAGAAAGAAAAAGAACGAGAAAAAACAAGTAATTTATTGGGAGAGTGTATCAAGGATTTCGATTCATTTTGGAGAGACAATACGTCAAAATCAGAACCGGAAGTTGAAAAATGGGTAAGAGATTGTTCATTTTCTCGTCTAGGTCGGCTAATTAAAAAAATAGATAAAGCATTGCTTTTGCCTTACGACAGCTTTCTTCCAGAGTATATTCATGGGGGAGTAACGGGAGAGTACAGAAAGCATTCAGAATTTAAAATGAAAAAATGCACACAAAGTGCGGTTCTTTCGCTTACCGATGGAAAAAAAGGACGAGCACTTCTGCGACTAGACCTCAAACGATTCTTCGAACAAGTAGAGCAGGAAGAAGTAGTAAATTTGTTTGTTAACAAGTTTAAATGCTCTCAAAAGATTGCAAGAATTATTTCAGAACTATGTTGTGTCAAAGAGGGTAAAAAAGGGAATTTATTTGAAGATAATTCGAAAACACTTGCAAGGGGTTTTGCTTCTTCCGGACGCTTAGCAACTTGGTGCAAGCTAGGATTCTTTTCTGAGCTGAACGGGTTTGTGAAAAAAGAATTGAAAGGACATTATCCGCTCCTAGTAATATTTGTGGATGATATTGGAATATCAGCAGTAAATGTAACAAGGGAACAACTTGAAAAGTTGGGAACTAAAATCATTGATTTGGCGAAAGAACATGACCTAGTTGTTCACTCTATGGATTCAGAGAAAACGGAAATTAGAATGTCAGATGAAATGAAGGAGCATTTGGGGCTTCGCATAGCTCGTCAGAAAATTTTCCCCAGTATTGCAACTACACAAAAAAGGGTAAGGAAGATTAATCAAATGAGAACGACATCTTCACTGGAGCAGAAAGCGAAAATAAAACGTTCGCTAAAGGGATTGGTTGATAATAAAAATTTCACGAGAAGGGTTAGTACGTCGTAATTCAAAAGGAGGGTGCTTTACAAAAGTAACCAGTCCCTTATTATTTAAGGGCACTCTAACTGTTTTCGTTTTTTTTCGGACATGAATTTCATGTTTTGAGATATCCGTAGAGATGGGGCGATTCTCGTCCGAGCGGATATCCGAAAGGAAGTCAGTTAGGGTGCAACGAAAGTCGCCCCTTTTTTGATGAAAAACATCCTTCACTGGCTACGACAACACCCGAAAGTCCTTCGTTTGGTCGGAGTTCTGTTCTGGGTCTTCCTTTTAGTCCTCAGTATTTTTGCTGATTCAGAGGATTGGTTTAGAGCAAGTAAAAGGAGAGAATCTTCCACAGAAACAGAAACTACTACCTGTATACCGAAACAACCGACAGCGAAAAAGGAGACAACACTCCCAGAATCAAAATTCAGTTATGTGCCGATAGAGACAGGAAAAACATGGAGGGAACTAATAGAAGAACGATTGGAGGAAATTTTTCAACAAGAATTTGAAACAATACCAGCTAATTATCCCAATAATCGCAGGATATGGTTACCAAGTGGCGGACACATTGAAACAGAGGGAAGTGGAAGTACCCTTCCGGATGTGTGGTATTCCTCCAAAACGATTGAGTCCCCGACAGAATACCAAGGACTTTTAACAATAACGAAAATGAATGGTGTTTCCACTTTAAAAGGAATAAGTCCATTTCTCGGAATGAAGACTGTTTCACAACTCAATGATTTGATAGACGAAGCGGTTAAAGAATTAACCAACGCACCAGCTTTTACAGTAATGAAATCGGTTTCAGGGAAAATTGGGTCTGTTGACATAGAGGTTACTGCATATAGCACGAACTTTCTCTTTCTCGACCATATAGACATAAAATTTACACCATAAACCATGCTCAACAAGGTACTCAAAAGTTCATCAACAGTGCTTCTTTACAAATACAACCAGTTCTCTTATTATTTACAAGCACTCCAACTGGTATTCATAAAGAAGTAGATAGTGTTCAGCGAACAGTTGAAGCCATACTGTCTTTCATTTCTTTTCAACCTTCTAATGAGAAAACTACTCTCGGCTCTCGGATTGTTTCTGCTTTTATCAGGAACTGCTTTTGCTTTTAACGATGTAATGACTACAGACAAGCATAATCAAGCGATTGAATATTTGAAGGAAAAACAAGTGATTCAGGGGTATGCAGACGGAACATTTAAGCCCGAAAAAGAAATCAATCGAGCGGAAATGATAAAGATTCTTGTAGAGGGAAGAGGAATTAAACCAACTTCTGATACTTTTAAAAATTGTTTTCCCGATGTAGGCGAGGAATGGTTTGCTCCGTATGTTTGTTACGCAAAGTTTAAACAATGGATAGGAGGATATCCTGATGGCACTTTTAAGCCGGCTCAGACGGTTTCTAAGGTCGAAAGTCTCAAGATGATACTCAATGCCTTTGATATCCCTCTTTCTACAGTAGCAGGAGCTCCTTTTTCAGATGTGAATGCTGGAGACTGGTTTACTCCTTATGTTCGGACAGCAAAAGAAAAGGGTCTTTTAGAAGAAACTTCTATTGCATTTAATCCGGGGATGTCTCAATCCAGAGCAAGGGTTTCTGAAAATCTATTCCGTACAATGGTTGTAAAGGAGAAGAAAGCGGAAAAATTTACTCCCGAATTGTTGGAAGAAATTAAAGCTATAGTGAAAGAGGAAGTTACTATTGCGATTGACGAGAAAATCGAAGAGATAGGAGCTGGACTTCCCCTAACAACTCAGGAATGTCCGATAGTTAATGGAACTGGGTTGAAAACATGGGAGAATTCCTCTTGGGGAGAATGTGAAATTGTTTCATGTACTCAGCATTATTCTGTTAAGAATAATTAATCCACAATAAACCACCGGCTAAGCCGGTGGGAATATTGAAGGTTAT
>CAZEON010000021.1:0-17020 GCA_964513975.1 uncultured Candidatus Peribacteria bacterium | reverse complement strand
GCTTCCAGTGATGCAAAAAGTAGCGAAGATTAAAGAAGTTGAACTTAAAGACGGAGACAAATCTGGATTTGAAAAAGTTCGATCAGAAATCGTTTCTTCTTTCGGCGCACTGTAATCAGTTCTTAACTACGAATAATAAGGGACCCTGCGAAAGTGGGGTTTTTTTATGTTAAATTTTTGTGAAGAAACGAGTTTGTAATTTTTATTTCTTTCGTTAGAAAGGAAAGGATGACTGAACAGGAATTTCAGAAAACAATGCTCAATTCTTTCCAAACAATGGAGGGAAATGTTATGGAGTTTCAAAAAACGATGATGAACTCTCTTCGGGAAGTGGGAAATAATATTTTCGGATTAAAGAGTGAAGTTTCTTTTTTAAAGAATCAAGTTGCAACACTGGAAGTTTTTGGAGAGGATCAAATGCAAAAATGGAAAAAGCAAGAACAATTCAATGATAAGTTACTTGATAGAGTAACCACATTAGAAGTTTTTACAGAAGATCAATTTGCAGAGCAACGAGTTTTTGAAGAAAAATTAGCGGTTGTAATTGAGAACCAAATTGTGGATCGAATAAGTGCGGAAAACGATATGTTCAAATGCTACACAGACAAGAAGGTCAAACGGCATGAGGTGAAGTTCAGGCACAAAATAGCGGTATAAAAAAATCCCCCGCGTATCCGTAGATCGCAGGGGATGAGTGTGTTGTGTTTTAGTTACCTCCAGGGACAGTTTTTCCATGTAATTTTTGGGTCTTTTTTAATTTCTACGTCCTTAATCAAATCGCACATTCCGCAGGCTATACATCCCGCTTCATCTGTAGAGGTAATACCAGCCTCTCGGAGTTGGTATTTTGAAAAATTCAAAACAGTCAGAAACTCTTCCCAGGGAACATCTGGTTTAAATGGATAATTCGGAATATCTTCGAAATATCGACCAGAGAGTGGAGAGGGAATTACGCCGTATTTTATCACGGCTTCAATTCCTTTTTGCAAAGAAATAATTGGTTCGCATCCGACAACAAAGCAGGTACTTACCTTTCCTTTTTCAAGAACATTTAAAGCTCGTTCAAAGGCTTTAAAATAAGAATCCCGGGGACAGAGATCGTCCTTTCCTGGAATAATTTCCTTTCGAATTTCTGGATCCCAAATTTCAAGATTCATCATAAGACTTGAAGTTCCTGCTTTTGCGAGTTTATCAATCCACGATAAATCAGAAGGAGGAGTGATTTCAACAGCGATAGGAATTTGAGGATATTTTCTCCTTATTTCCTGAACGATTGGAACAATAAGTTCCATACCGCGTCCCGCATGAGAAGTCATACCTCCATTGAGCGTAACCCCGCCGTATTCATTCACTGGAATCTTTTCCAGTGCGGCGAGGATGAGAGATGCTTTCTTGTGAACGAGGGAAGCGTTTTCCTGATCCAAAGACCATTTTATAACACAGAATTTACATTCTGATTTCCTTCCAAAGAGTTCACACCCTTCATATACAGAAGTTGCCAACTGTTTATTGTGAGCTGTAAAAACACGCGTAATTGGAATTTTTACAGGATCATCCCACGTGTTCCTACAAAGATCCCCTGCAGGTTTTTCCTCTGGTATCTCGATCATCTCTTGATACCAATCAGGAGCCGGAAGAACTTTTGCAGAACAAATGGTTTGTCCCCATTTTTGAATGAGAACCCCTTTCTCATCTTTCGGGTTTATAACAATTTTTAATTCGCACTCTCTCTTTTGATAAAAGGGAAAGTTTACAAATATCCCCATAGGGAGTTCTATTTTTCCACCAGAACTGAGTCCACCTCGTTTTGTTTGAGAGGGGTTTTGTTGAAAAAATAATTTTTCTGCTGAAGCATCGCAATTTGCGCCTTCGCAGAGTAACTGTGCCTTCAGGGCAATAAATCCATTTTTTAGCATAACTTTAGATTTTAACAATAATTTTTATTATATTATAAAATTAATGAGTAGTTCCTCCCGAATATGGTGGAGGTGTAAAAAGTTCCTTGAAACCAATAGTTGCAAGAAAAAACACTTTAAATCTAAATTTTGGATCTTTCATTTCCAAGCAGGCAAGAAGATCTTCTGCGTGTTTCTCGATATAAAAATTGTCAGAGCGAGGCATGTCTTTCCATGTGAGTAATTCAAAACTTCTTAAAAATTGTGTAAAAAGGATTTCATAAGCCTTCTCAAATTCAGGTGTCGGATGATTTTTTGTTTTCGTATCCACGATTTCTATTTTTTAAATTAACGACTGGACTATTCCAGACCGCAGACTCTCCTCTGAAAGACAAAGAAGAAAATGCGACCTGGAATATTTTTTGATCTGTAAAAGAACACAACACATATAAAAGTCCTCCGAATGTCCCGAGGGACTTCGAAAAACAAACTACCGGCTTCGCCGGTAGGAACTGGGTCGTATTCTATTCTCAACTACGCATCAGATCCCGCCGGCGAAACCGCAGAGGCGTGATGATGAAGTTGATTGAGGACAAATTGGTATCCACCCCACTTCCCTTGGAGAAACTTTGAAACCCGCGCAATGGTGGTCGAACTCATGCCCGTCTTTTTTTCGATCTGTGTGTAGGGAGTTTTCTCTGCCAACATCCGTGCGACTTCAAGTCGCCGAGAAAATTCTCGGATTTCTTCCTCGGTCAAAAGGTCGCGTAGGAACCGCCACGCTTGATCCTCATTTTTTGGAACGAGAAGCGCTTGGAGTAAGTTGCGAACGTTTGCCATATTTTTCATCTTCACTGACACTTTAGTTGAGTAAAGTAGTTTGTCAAATCTTTTTTCTTAAATTTTCATAAAGAAACGAGTTTGTATTTTTTATTCCTTCCGCTAGAAAGGAAAGGATGACTGAACAGGAATTTCAGAAAACAATGCTCAATTCTTTCCAAACAATGGAGGGAAAGTTTACAGAATTTCAGAAGACGGTATTGAACTCACTCCAGAAACAGGAAGAAATTAATAATAAGTTCTCGGGATTCCAGAAAACAGTATTAAGTTCTCTAAAAATCATAAATAGACAGGTGGGTTCTCTGGATACAAAACTAAATTTTTTAACAGACAGGGTCACAACACTGGAGGTTTGTATGGAAAATCAGTTTACAGAGCAACGAGTGTTTGAAGAAAAATTAGCAGTTGTTATTGAGAACCAAATTGTGGATCGAATAAGTGCCGAGAACGATGTGTTCAAAGGATACACTGACAAGAAGGTCAAACGGCACGAAGTAAAGTTCCAGCACAAAGCGGTAGCGTAAAAATACACGCTTCGTTACAATTGTGGACGATGGCAAAATTTAATGTATCAACACCAAGTGGATTTGTAGAATTTACTCCCGTCCAAGAGCGAGAACGACAACGCTGGATCGGGGTCATTAAATCTGTTTTTGAGCGACATGGATTTCCTCAAATTGATACCCCACTTGTTGAACGAGCGGAGAATTTTACAGCTAAAGGAGGGAATCCAAAAGAGATTTATATTCTCGACCGATTGCTTCGAGAAGATGCGGTGGATCAGGATAAAGATCAGCGGGCAATTCGTTTCGATCACACGGTGCCGTTGGCGCTGTATGTGGCCCGACATTTTAACGATCTCACATTTCCGTTTCGTCGCTCTGCGATTGGTCCAGTGATGCGTGGAGAACGAGCCCAAAAAGGACGATTTCGACAGTTTGATCAGTGCGATATTGATGTGATTGGAAATGGCAGTTTGTCGCTCCGAAATGATGCCCAAATGGTGGCGATCATTGTGGAGCTTTTTGAAGAATTGATGCCGGATCAAAAGTTTTTGGTGAGGATAAATAACCGAAAAATTTTGAAAGGATTAGCTAAATATTTAAAAATTAATGAAAAATCTTTTTTGGATGCCGTAGACAAATGGGAGAAATTACCGGAAGGAACTTCTCTTGAGATAACAGACTCTAATTGCAAAAGAGACAAGGAAATAGATTGTAGAAAAAATCCCGTATTTAAAGAATTTATAGATCATTATTTTTCAACAAAGGGGGAATGGGCACAAGATTGGAAAAAGACATTCAAATATATTGAAAAATTAAGTGTTTTGAATGCTGAATGTAAGGAAGGAGTCGAGGAGCTAAAGGAAGTATTAAAAATCCTCCTAGAAGATTTAAAATTAGATGTAGAAAAAATACATCCAGATATTAATATTGCTCGTGGACTTGATTACTATACAGGGACTGTGTTTGAAACAAACCTCTTGAACGACAACGGTTCGTTGGATACCTTATTGGGTTCAATTTGTTCCGGAGGACGATACGATGATCTCGCAAAAGTCTTTACCAATAAAGATCTGCCAGGAGTAGGGATTTCAATCGGACTGACACGGCTTTTGTGGCAACTCTTCGACGCTCAGATTATCAAACCGACCCAAGCCTCATCATGCGATGTGATCGTGCTTACACGAGGAGAAGAGTACATGAAGGACGCTTTGGAAATTGGCGCTTTGATTCGAAAGGAAGGAATCGCGGTTGAGAATTATTTGGAAAACAAAAAGACCGATAAACAGATCGATCACGCTCGAAAAAAGGGAATTCCAGTTGCTGTAATTGTCGGGAAAGACATTGTGGTAGAGAATTTTGAAAGAAAAATTCAGAAAGAAGCGTCTAAAAAGAGTGTGGTACAAACAATTAAATCGATGTTGTAGTAAGAAAAGAAACCCCTTTGAACCTCCTCTTAACAGGGGCGGAATTGTTTAGTTTGACATTTGTCTTTTCTCGCCTATTTTGGCGTGCCATACCTCTTGATTTTCGGCTTAAAATATGGTATAATTAGGAGATAGGGTAAAAAAATATCAATGAAGAAAATATACTCATGGCTTCTGAAACGGTATAAGAAACATTGCAAAAAACATTGTACTTGGAAAAATGCAAAGATTTTACTTTTTGCGAAAGTTCTTGTTGTGGCGGGAGTACTGCTTGTTGCACTTTTTCATTCAACCTCAAATAAATCTGTAGAGGAAGAAGTGGTCGTAGAGAAAACAGTAAAAACAGTCGAAGTTATTCCATTTTCTCAGTGGTCACCCGATGCTTCTCGAGAAGTATTGGCAACAGTAGCTTCGAGTGGAGAAGTAGATATTTTGGCAGAAGTGACAGGAACAATTGCGAAAACCTATGTTGAAATTGGAGATGAAGTCAGCAAGGGACAACTCTTAGCGAGCTTCCAATTGTCGAACGATGCGACGCAAGTTGCGTATGACAATGCGCTTCGGAGCATGGAGTCAACACGGCTTTCAACACTCAATTTGATCAGCTCTGCAGAAATTTCACTTCAGACAGCGCAACAGTCATTGGCGCAAACCAGATTGAACGAAGCACAAAATTATACAAAGGTATTTGAACAACTGAAGACAAAAACACGGAATTCGGAAACTACAGCAACGAATGCACTTGATTGGGCAGATCGGATTCTTAAGGCGTCTCTCAGGTTTCGATATGCGATTGATATAACTCGTTCACAGATTGGAGGAAACGATGCTATTAAAAAACAAGATGAGAAGAATATGGTTGAGAAGATTGTTTTTGCCAAAGAAAAACTACCAACACTGCCAGCGTTTCAACCGAAAGACACGGATTTTATTCGTTATGGACAATCGAGGTTAGATTTCCTTGAAGACATACAGATTGTCATTCGGAATATGGTGAATCTCATTCGGGAAACACCGTTATCTCAAAAATTTTCAGCAACAAATCGAGCAACTTATCAAGCAGAAGCAGAAGGATTCTCAGCGAGTATTGACGCAGTAATTCTTACCCTCGAAACACAAATCGAAGCGGCACGATCAGAGAACCAACGGAACAGACTCTCTATTCTCACAAAAGAAAATGTGGTGAGAAATACAGAAGCAGCACTTGAATTATCACGAGCGCAAGCAGATTCTTCAATTTCAAGCGCCCAGAGTTCGCTCTCGCTTGCACGAGCATCGCAATCTGATTTGCAGGTACGAGCCCCGTTCGCAGGAACGATTGCCAACAAAACAGTGACATCGTACGACCGAGTAACAGCGGGAGAAACACTCTTTACAATTGTTTCAGGAGATGTGGTACCAAAGCTCATAGCATCCGTAACACGTGATGAACTCAAACGAATGCAGTCAGCACCAGAAAAGATTTCAGCGATTCTTCCAAATGGAGAACGAAAGATACTGGAGAATTTCTTGGTTGCCGGAAGGATGAATAGTCTTACTCAAAAAATAAACGTGGAGTTTCCATTGGAAGCTCTGGATGGGGACATTCTTGTGGGGAGTTATGTGAAACTGTTACTTCCTGTTAAAAACGGAATCCCAAATCTTTTGCCCATTTCTGCGGTAAGTTTCGAACCAGGGGGAGCGGAGGTCATCGTCATTGACGAGGATAATATCGCTCGTCGAAAACAAATTGAAACTGCAAAGATTATCTCAGATAGTATCGAAATTGTCGGAGGAATCGAAGCGGGGGAATTGGTTGTCAGGTTTCGTAACCGTGTAACAGCGGGGGAAAAGGTAATGATTAATGAATAGTTAATAATGAAGAACCTTAGATTTTCGATTTTCGATTTTCGATTGACGATCCTTGGGATGGTTCAGAGATTGATGTTGAGATGGTTGTTAGAAAAAGATAATCAGAAAAGGAATATTGATAGAGACTTTGTTTTTATTGATACGCAATCATGAAAGAAACATTGTCTCGATTTTGGACGTATATGTTAGACCGATTCAGGGTCGTGGCATTGATGCTCATCTTTATTGTTGTGATGGGGACTGTGTCTTTTATGACTATCCCACGAGAAACAGAACCGACGATTAATATTCCGGCAGCAACGGTAACCACGATCTGGCCTGGGGCAAGTCCAGGGGATGTGGAGAAGTTAATCACTCAAAAAATAGAACGAGAAGTGAAGAACTTGGATAATTTAGAAACATTTACTTCATTTTCCAGGTCAGGAGTTTCAATTCTGATGGTGGAGTTCGATATTGATAGTGATAACAATATCAACCTTCAGAAGCTTCGAGAGAAGATTGATAATGCAAAACGGGATTTGCCAGATACTATTATCGATGATCCAGAGGTAACGGAAATTTCTATTTCAGATGTGCCCATTGTGACGCTGATGCTATCAGGGGATTTCGCCTGGTCAGAGCTCAAACAGTTCTCAGATATATTAGAAGAAGAATTTGAAACGGTAACGAAAGTGAAACGAGTAAACGTGAAAGGAGCACCAGAAGATGAGGTGCATATTGTTCTTGACCCAGTGAAGTTAGAAGCCCAAGGGATTAGCGTGAGTGAAGTTCTCAATGCAATTCGTGCGGCGCACAGGGATATGCCACTGGGATCGGTGACGGTGGACGGGCAATTGATAGAGGTAACAGTGCGAGCAGAGATGAAAAAGGCGAGTGAGTTCGCGGATGTTCCCGTAAAACTTTCAGGAGATACGATTATTAAGATTTCAGACCTAGGAGTGGTGCGTCGCGAATTTGAAAAATTCGAAGTCGAGACCTACTTTTCCACAGAGAATAAAGAACAGCCAGCGGTTCAAATTGAAGTTATCAAATCTGCCGAAGATGGAAACGTACTCAAAATGGTGGGGAACATTCTTTCTCGTGTAGAAGAACTCAAGCAACGAGGAACACTACCACAGCATTTGGAAGCGACAGTAACCTATAACCGAGCGGATGAGATTAAGGAAAGCCTAGACACCCTTACCCGAAGTGGAACACAAACATTGATTCTCATTGCGCTCGTAATGTTGGTCTTTGTGGGATGGAGAGAAAGTTTGTTAGCGGCCGTGGCCATTCCGCTTTCGATGTTGATTGCGATCATGGTTCTTAATTTTATGGGGAGAAGTTTTAATGGAATCTCTCTTTTTGCATTGGTCTTGGGAGTCGGACTCTTGGTGGATAATGCCATTGTAATAGTGGAAGGCATGAGTGAATCGATTCATCAGAAAAATATGAAACCGAGAGAGGCAGCAGTTGAGACATTGCGCGTATTTCGGTGGCCGTTGATTGCCGGAACGTTGACGACTGTATTTGCATTTTTACCGATGCTTTTCTTTGTTTCAGGGGTAATGGGGGATTTCATTGCGGTGATTCCCATTACCGTGACAACGGTACTTGTCGGAGCACTTGTGGTGTCATTATTGATTTTGCCATCAGTGGCACGACAGTTCTTTCTTCTCATTCCTCCAAAGAAAAATAGAGAGAATGAAGGACTTAAAAAAGTGCAGGCATGGTATGAGCGAACGATGAAAAAGATTCTTGCGCGCAGGTCACGAATGATTGCAGTGCTCGGAATTTCTTTTGCTGTGTTTGCGTTTTCGTTTTCACTTGTGGCGACCAATCGGGTGCCTGTGGAAGTATTTCCTTCATCTGACTTTACGTTCTTTAATGCGAATTTCGAATTCCCAGAAGGAACAGATTTGGGGAACACAAGAGAACTTGTAGAACCTATTGCAGAACAATTGAGAGTCTTTTTTGAATCCCAAGAAAATGGAGAAGTGTGGCTTAAAAACTTTGTCTTTACCGTGGGATCAAAACAAGAATTTCAAAGAGGAGAAGGGTCAACAGGAACGCCTCAAGAAAATATTCTTGGACTGACGATAAATCTGACTGAAAAAATTGATAGGGAAACGAAGTCCTATGACATTATGCCGATCATTCAAAAAAGAATTGAAGCGGTTGTGCCACCACATGTGGAGGCGGAATTTACAGAAATAAAAGGAGGACCACCTACAGGAGCAGCGGTTGAAGTGCGAATCATGGGTGACGATATGAATCATATTATTGAACTGTCAGAACAACTGGAAACATTTGTAGGAGAACTAGAAGGGACCGTGAATCCACGAACGACGGCTGCTGATCGAATTACACAAATGGTGTGGAAATTTGATAGAACAATGTTAGCCAAATTTGGACTCACACCGCAACAAGTGATGGAAACACTCCGTTCAGGAGTACATGGAGTAACGGCTGTTAAATTAACCGAGGGGGACGAAGAAATAGATGTAGATGTGAGGCTTGATTGGAAGGGTACAGGAGCATGGGATGATCCAGAAAGTTTGGATATTCTTAATCGTATTCCCGTGAGAACGGCATCAAGAAGCTTTGTTTCTTTGTCTCAAATTGCGACTCCGACGTTGTCTTCAGAACTTTCACAACTCCTTCATTATGATGGGAAAAGAATTGTGACGGTGCTGGCGGATATGGAAAAAGGAATTCCAGTTTCTACGATTCAAAAAGACCTCGATGCAGCGATTAGTAAGCTCGAACTCTTACCAGGAGAAATGATTGAGTTTGGAGGAGATAGTGAAGAAGGAGGGCGACTGATGCGAGAATCCGCAACTGCGATGGCCTTTGCCTTGGTGCTTATTCTTGTCGTCCTTGTGGCGCAATACAATTCGTTCTATCAAGCGTTGGTGACATTGATATTAATTCCGCTCTCACTGACAGGAGTATTTATTGGATTCTGGCTCACAGGATTTCCGATTTCTTTCCCGACGATGATTGGGATTGTGGCGCTGGCGGGGATTATTGTGAACGATGCCATTGTGCTTATCGACCATATCAATATACATGCGAAAGAAACCAAGAGTTGGATCAAGGCGTACATTGAAGCGGGAAAGAAACGACTGCAGCCAATCTTCCTAACTTCTATTACCACGGTAGTGGGAATGCTCCCGTTGTCTTTGTCAGATGAAATATGGGGAGGACTTGGGTTTGCGATTGTGTATGGAATGATTCTTTCAACGGTGCTGACATTGATTTTGATTCCGTGTTTCTTGGGAGTGGTGAAGAAGAAGATTGTATAGTTCCCCTTGTCATTCCGACTGAAACGGAGGAATCCCTTCTTTTATTCTGTGTGATATCGGTAGGACTGTTCTTTTTGTAACCAAAAAGAACTGAAAATTCTGTCGGAACCAGAAAACTCGCTTTCATTGGCATAGTGCAAAATTGCTGAGTCCCGATGGCGCTCAAACACTTCTCGTCCCCAAACTCTCATCCGATAGCGAATTTGAACAGTGAAAAAGAAGGAAAGAATAATTAAAAAGTTTTTTTGCCTTTTGCAGAAACGTGCTAGAATTTTATAAAATCAATACAAATATATCTCATGAAAAAACTTTTTCGCCATATTCCACGGTCACTCCGATGGGGAGTTTTTTTTGGAATCGGAATTTTCATTGTTGGAGTGAGCGTAGCTGTTCATATAACAATTCCACAAAAGGTAACAGGAGACCCACTTGAAGCAACTGAATTTAATCAGATTTCACAGGTTTTGTCAGAAGTTTACAATAGTGATGGTGGAAATGTAGGCATTGGTACACCTCCTGTGTCAGGAGTAAAACTTAATGTAGACGGTATAATACGCGTTCGTCCTCGTTCTGCTGCCCCGACATGTGGTAATGGAAATCCGTACAAAGGACAGATATATTTTGATGGAAACGATAAGCACTTTTACGTTTGTCGAGGGACAGGTAGTGCTTATTGGGTACAACTCGATAATTAATATAAAAACACAATGAAAAAAAGATTTCTTTTTGGTCTCGGACTTCTCCTTACGAGCGTTGTATTTGCCGCAGGAACGTCATATTTTGTTAATATTGACACTAAAGTAGAGGGCGATGGATTGACGGCTTCGGAATTTAACCAGATTCTTCATGTGCTTAATGGTATACAGAATGATGGCGGGAGAATTGGAATCGGGAAGGCTCCAGTTTCTAATGTGAAGTTGGATGTAAATGGAATCATAAAAGTGACACCACTTGCTACGGGAGGCACTTGTGGTTCTTCAATAGAGGGAAGTATTTATCTTGATTCTGATGATAGTAATTGGTATGGATGTAATGGAACCGATTGGGTACAATTGGCTGGTGCTGAGGGAGGATGTACACCTGATTGTGAAGGAAAAGAATGTGGAGATAATGGATGTGGAGGGAATTGTGGACTATGTGAAGCAGACGAAACTTGTAGTGCTTCCGGACAATGTATTACGGACTGTGAACCATCCGATTATACAGAGGGATGCTATGATGGAGATGTTTATTGGTTTGATTCTTGTGGACAACAAAATGCAGAATGGAAACAAAATTGCAATGGACTGGGATGTGAAAATGCAGAGTGTCTGTTGCCACCAGAAGATTGCGGGGGGGATACAATTGATAATTGTGATTTAGATGAGAAAGCAAGCGGGGAAACAGATGGAACGTGTGAAACTGGATATGACGGAAGTTGTTCCTATACTTGTACTGACGGGACATGGGGAGCAGAATTTTCAAATTCTTGTATTTTTCCAACACCACCCCCAGTCTGTGAAGAAACGATAATTGATAATTGTGTATTGGCAGAAGCAAGTCCTGGTGACAGCAACATGATAGGACAGTGCTCAGACGGAAGCGCAGATCCAAATTCTGATTGTAGCTATTCCTGTACAGCGACTGGATGGGAAGAAGAGGGCGGAGATTACAACTATTGTTGTGGAGGAAGTAAGATACTAATCTGTGGTGATGTGGATGAGGAAGATCCTGGAGATAATCTGTACACACACGATATTTGTGGTGAATGGGATGGAGACAGTAGCGATGAATGTGAATATGGATGTTATAGAGCTGGAATTCCTGGTGAGGATGATGCATGTTGTGTTGAAGATGAATATGAAGATATCCCGATATACGATGAGGAAGGGCGTGAATATTTTACTAAATCGAAAAAAGGACAATGCTGGATGGATCTTATGTATACGGCGTATGATCGCGATGGAAGCCCGTTATTCTATGAAGCAGGAAATTATAATAATGAGTATTTCGACTACTCTGAGCTTTATGATGAATATTTATACTCCTTTGCAGGAGCTCAAAAAATATGTCCATACGGATGGCGGTTGTCTTCTGATGATGACTTTAAGTACTTGGAATATTCATTGGGGATGGAGATGCCTGAATTAAATTATTTAGACTTACCGCAAAGGTGGCCAGGAGGGGAAGAATTGATGAATTTCCTTGGTGATACTGATAGTCCTCTTAGAATTGGGTTAGGACTAAAAAAATATGGCATGGGGCGGAGTTATCCAAATGGGTCATATTATTGGTCAGTGAATCCTGATTGTTTAGACACCGGTTGTGCTTGGAGTCGATATAATGTCAATCATCCCGTTACTGATTCAATAAAACGAGCATCAGGGTATGGTATTGCAAACATGAGTGATGCAATGTCCGTTCATTGCGTGAAAGATGTGGCACCTCCCCCTTGTGAAAGTGCAATAGAGAACAATTGTGCTGTGGACATAACACCACAAGGAGGGGTGAGTGGAACGTGTGCAATTGGATATAATGGGGATTGCGAATATAGTTGTAGTAACGGAACATGGACAGAAGAAAGTAATAGTTGTGAGTCGGAAACGACTTGTTTAGCAAACGAAGATTTGAATCATTGTGGGTTAGAACAGACTTCTCATGGAGGAGATAGTGGAGATTGTATAAATCCGTATTATGCTGGGTATTGTAAATATGTTTGTAATAGTGGAACTTGGGAGGAATCTTATAATACTTGTCGTATTCCAAATGCTGGTTGTGGAGCAGGAGAGATTTCACATTGTGATTTAGTTTACGCATCTCACGGAATAATGATGAATGGAACCTGTGCAGATGGATATACAGGAATTTGTTCCTATACTTGTAATAACGGAAACTGGGGGGCAGAATTTGAAAATTCTTGTGTCCCAGCACCGCCACCACAACCTTGTCAGCAATATGAATGTTTTCCGAATGGTGGTGGTTCCTGGTTTGACATGGGATCTTGCAGTTCACCATGTAGTGAACAGATCAATGCAAGCACAACTTATACTCCTGGACAGTCAGTATGTCTTTGGGGAGGTGCGCCACCAGCATCGACGTGTGAGCCGTAGTTCTTAAAATTTTTAAATGAAAAAAATAATATTCTTTATTCTCGGTGTTTGTATCGCAGGAATTGCTGTGGCGGTTGTTGTGAATATTGATTTGAAAAATGATGGAGACGAAGTCTCTGCTATCGAGTTTAATCAGATTTTAGATGTTTTATCTGGAGTTTATAATGACAATGGGAGTATTGGAATTGGGGAGGCACCAGCATCAGGAGTAAAACTTGATGTTGATGGGATTCTCCGAATACAACCGGAAACAAAAGGAGACTGTACACCGGCATTGATGGGATCAATAGTTTTTGATCAATCCGATAAGCACTTATATGGTTGTGCAAATCAGACATGGTTGCGATTTGATGAACCAGAAGATTGTGATGAATTAATAAGTGATTATTGTACATTGCCTCTTACCCCAAGTGGTAACACAGGAATGGGTACATGTGAATATGGGGGAAGTAGTTGTTCTAGTTTTTGTGCAAATGGGAATTGGGGAACAATTACAGATAATTGCACAGCGCCAGCGTCTTGTATCAATAATTTAATTTCTAGTTGTAATGTAACGGCGACAGGAAGTGGAGGAGCTAATGGAACATGTGCAAGCGGATATGAGGGAGATTGTTCCTATACTTGCACTAACGGGACATGGGGAAGTCCAAGTACAAATGATTGTGCGCCAGCGTCTTGTATCAATAATTTAATTTCTAGTTGTAATGTAACGGCGACAGGAAGTGGAGGAGCTAATGGAACATGTGCAAGCGGATATGAGGGAGATTGTTCCTATACTTGCACTAACGGGACATGGGGAAGTCCAAGTACAAATGATTGTACAGCGCCAGTGTCTTGTGATGAATTAACAAGTGATTATTGTACATTGCCTTCTACCACAGGTGGTAACACAGTGGGTACATGTGAATATGGGGGAAGTTGTTCCGGTCTTTGTGGAAATGGGACTTGGGTATCAATTACAAATAATTGTACAGCGCCAGCGTGTACGGAAAATTCACAGTGTGTAGATGGCAACGTTTGTACTTCGGATGTCTGTTCAAGTGGCACCTGTTCAAATCCAAATGAAGAAAGTGGATATGACACGGGATTGTGTAGGCAATGTGATGGGTCGGGAGCAGAGATTGCCGATATGGACGACAGCGACTGTGGCACGACGATCTCGTGTGATGATTATCACCATATATCAGGGACAGCATCAACAACGGGAACAAATTATTGTTATGATAGTCCAGACATGACGACGAATCGCTGCAAATCCCTCGGAGTGTGTAAAACGGCCAATACGGCAGATTGTGGAAGTGAAGAAGACACACAAGAAAACGCCTGTGGGACCTGTAAATATGTAGGAGGATGTTCAGGTACAACAGATGGATTTTGTTTTACTTACAGCAATGGGATGTCGTGTGGCGGAGAAAACACCTGTGTCAATGGGGTTTGTACCTGCATTCCGAATTGTACGGGGAAAGAGTGTGGTTCGAATGGTTGTGGCGATAACTGTGGAACATGTGCTACCAATAAACCGTGTATCAATAACCATTGTGGTTGTACCCAAAATAGTGACTGTCCAGATGGAGCGAGTGAATGTGGTTGGTGTAATCACTCAAATGAATGTAGCACCTGTTTTGTCGGTAAGGAGGAGGTATCGACGCCAAGCGGACCAGTGGCGATTGAGGACATCCAAGTTGGTGACGTAGTGGTTTCGTACGATGACGTAGCCAACGAATTCACAACATCAACTGTCGGAGAGGTCATCATTCATGATGGAGTGCATGAGAACATAACGGATTACTCGAGAGATCACTTGTTGGAAGTCGTTATCTCGATTGGGGAGGGAGAAGTGAGGACGGAGGTAACAGATAATCACTTGTATTTCAATCCAGAGCAACAGATCTATAAACCAATAGGAACATTTGAGAGAGGAGATTCAGTGTTGTCCATTGAGGGGGAAGGAATACTTAAGAGTAAAACAGTTTTGATTGATGGAAATAGTTCGGTGAGGAAGCAACAAACAATTGTATACAATTTGCACATGTCGACAGGACCATCAAACTACTTGGTGGACGGAGTCGTGGTCCACAACAGTAAAGAAGACTGGCCAGATTGCGATTAATTAAAAATAAGGAGGAAATCTTGGAGAGAGAACAGAGCCGTCCTGAGGGGCGGCTTTGTGATAGTAGGCTCCGGGTCCAGAGCCAAAGTCGGCGCTATCTCTTCTGCGTTAGAGAGAGGCGTTCTATTTACTCTTCGCAGGAGTAGGGCTGTGTCTTACTCCTCATGTGAGTGGGGAACCTGCTAGAAAGAATGATGATTTCTTAATAAAACATAAAATCTTACAGTCATTCTGGCTTGCCCAGAATCGCTCCAGGCGCAAGATATGGTTGATGGACGAGAAGATGATCGGAGTTTATATCATGGGAAATGCGAACTTAACGTTCTATACAGGTGTTACGAATAACTTGGTTCGAAGAATTCTAGAACATAAAAAAGGAAAACAAAAAGGATTTACACAGAAATACAATCTTAAAATATGTTTGTATTACGAATTTTGCGAAACAATGAGGCAGGCGATTATTCGGGAAAAACAAATCAAAGATTTAAATAGAAAAGAAAAAATTAATCCTCATTAAATCCGAAAACCCTACATTTGGAGATATTTCATCGGAGGTGTTTTTATTGGTTTACAATTCACAAGATATCGTTCTATTTGAATAAATTCCAAGTTTTCTTCTGATTCTGGGCAAGCCAGAATGACATAATAAAAATACCCCACAAGCGTCCTGTTGTATTCGTAGCATTCACTCGGAATCTCGTCACTTCTCTCACCTATGGTGAGCTCGTTATAGAGTGTAACAGTAACGACTTGTTTATCGCTTCGGAATAACTCGTCGACTGTTTACACGAACCTCCAGTTCAATTCCCAATAGGCTATGCCTATTGGGAAAAATAAAAATACCCTACAAGGGGGCATTTGTATTTTTTAGCTGGTATCCCCGTGAGGAATCGAACCTCAATTTTGACCTTAGAAGGGTCCTGTTCTATCCATTGAACTACGGAGACGGATAGGAAAAGATCGCATGCATTGTACCAGATTTCAGCCCTTCTGTCACTCAAAGAAAGCCTGAAACATAACTTCGGGGTCGATCTCGATGTCGTGCCACAAATGGAATTGTTCCACGGCTTGATGGATGAGCATCTGGTCGCCAGTGATGATTTGTGCACCTGCTTCGGCGGCATCATGGAGGAACTTGGTTTCCAGTGGATTGTAGACCACGTCAAAGGCCACGTGCTTCTTTCGCCAGAACGTTTTTTCCAGAACCGACTTCCACTCACCCATGCCAACGGTCGTTGTATTGATGATGATGTCGACCTGATCAGGGTCTACCTTCTCGAGCGACTTGAGCGCGGTAACTCCGAACTCATTCGCGAGTTGTTCTGCTTTTTCAAACGTTCGATTCAAAATAAAGATATCCGCTTCGGCATTCTTGAGTGCAAAAATAATCGCCCGACTCGCGCCACCGGCCCCAAGGATGAGACATTTTTTCCCACTCGGATTGATCACAGGAGCAATCGCTCGAAACGCTCCGATGCAATCCGTATTGGTTCCGAGCAGTATTTCGTCCTTTTGAAACACTGTATTTACGGCTCCAATTTTCTTTGCTGCTTCGGTTTCTTGATCAAGGTATTGACGAATTAATTCTTTGTGGGGAGCTGTTACCGAGAGACCATCAAATTGCCGTCCTTTGGTCTTCATCCACGATTCTAAATCCTCAGGTTTTACATCAATCGCCTCGAAGCTCGCTTCTAGATTGAACTCCGAGAATCCTGCCTCATGAATTTGAGGAGATTTTGATTGTCCGATTGGGTGTCCGATACTGGCGAATTTTTTCATGGAAGAAGAGATTGGAAGTAATGAAGATAAGAAGTAATGAAGAGGGCGGAAATTATTTTTTCAATACTTCATTGCTTCAATACTTCATTACTTTAAAAATCTTTATTTCGGCGCAGAGGATTGCACAAAAATTAGATTTTTACAATACGTGAATTTTCCAAAAAAAAAGTTTGACAGACGGGTATAAGTTCTTACAATCGCTCGGCTTTCCTTTGGGGAAGTATGACAAATGTTCTTTC
>CAZEON010000020.1:0-17757 GCA_964513975.1 uncultured Candidatus Peribacteria bacterium | reverse complement strand
CTGACATGGGAAATGATTACAATGATGAAATTCTATATGCAATTGGTGATGAGCTTTACTTGAAGTATCGAGTGGTACCAACTGTTGATGCTGATGATCTTGAGAAAAAATACGAACAGAAGCATAGAGAGGATTACGAAGACCGATTTGGGAAATTTACCAAATGGAATTTTGAAACATTCCGTGAGAAATTTGCACCAGCGAAAGAAGTTGTTGATGCGGTAGAAACAACAGGAACCACGTTTGAATTTAAACAAATATTTAATGGAACATCTTATTTTGAATGGGTGGTCAGTGATCGTCCAGATTTTGTATTTGAAATGGCAGAAGATTCATCCGATAGAATCTCAAAACAATGGGAACGAAATGCTTTTCTCGTCCGTCCAAAACCAAGTCAATATGAGATTCGACCGATGTCGAGTAAAATTGAAGATATAAAAGGCGCACCAATTTTGTATGCTTCTCCTGCTGAAAAAATACAACGATTTAAACAAAAAGATTGTGATGACGGTAGTATTGAGAAACCATTTTTTGCAACGGAATCGCTTTTGGTAGGGATTGATAGCTATTCTCGATTTGAAATTCGTGTGCCACCGCTTCCTGGAATGCCTGAGCAAATCGAAGAAAAAGTGCTTCGAAAAGGGGAGGAAACCATTGTTGAATACGGAGCAGTGTGTCTGACACGAGGAGATGTGGATAGAGTGGCCATGACAGAAATTCAACGGGTGAACCCGCGAGAGAATACATATCTTCCATCTGGTTCACGAATAGAACTCGGAAATAATGATCGAGTCAAATTGAAATATTTTGATGGAACAAAAATAACAGTGCATGAAAATGAGAAATACACACTGCGTATTTTTGAGACAGAAGATGAACTGATCCGTGCATTTGAGTTTTTACAGAAAAAGAATCAATACGGAGCCTTTCAAGGGTTTACAAAGGAAGGGGAGAGCTTCTTCTTTACGAAATATCTCCATGATCCACAAGGTGCATCTGATATCACGCCTCCAGATATTTTCGTTACAGGAGGAACAATAGTTGATGGGAAAGTATTTACGCCTGTTAGTATCGACGCCTCCCGAACACGGGATACTGATAGTGAGATTACGAACGTATGGTGGGATTTGTATCCAGCCTTTGATACTGACAAAGATGGGGATGCTACAAACGATAAAGATTTTCCAACCGATGAATCTGTGACTCCTCGTGAGGTGCTTAAGGTGTCTTTGCCTTCGTATGAATCAGAAGGAACATCTTCTGTTATTTTGCATGTGGAAGACGAAGAGGGAAATCATGCCCAAGAAACAATTACGATTATTGTTACTTCATCCAAACCACAAATAAAAGAAGCGACTATGCGAGGGAGAAGTATTTCGGGAAGTGTTCGTGATAGTGTAGAAGGGGTTCCTATTTTTATCGAACGAAATCGAAGTGGAGAATGGGAATCCATTCGTTTAGGATCAATTCCAACCGACCGAGGAGGGGATTTTGCCATGACGAGTATGGGGACTTCTGGAGGAATTGAAATACAAGATTTTTCACAGAAAGAAGCGTTTGAAATTTTGGAAAATGGGCGTCCTATATTGCTCAATGATGTTCTTGATATTGTGGTACGAAGAGCAACGGCGAGTCGTCCGACGAGTATTCTTTTGCGAGATGAACAAGAGACGACGATAACTTCTATTGCCTTTGAAATTCCAGGAAAAGAGAACGTCGTGCTCGACGAGGATGAATTTGAATTTCCAACAGAATCATCTGTGCATGTGCTTGATAGAAATACGAAAGACACAATCCTCTTCGAAGAAACACAAGAAGGGAATGTTCTCATTTCTACGAATGGATCCCCATTAGCATTGATTGATAAGAGAGGGGATTTCTATGGTTCGCTCGATCTTCAATTAAAAAGTGCAAAGAACGAAAACGATCCGGTTGTATTTGAAATTCTTGGGCTCAAAGATACGGTCGTGGGTGAGTTTACAATTCTTCTTGGAGAGGATGCAAACATGCACGTAACGCGACAATAAAAAGAGTATTAGACGGTTGACTTTATTTAGTAATCCATGAAAATCTCCTTGCAAAAAATGAAAATTAGAAAAGCAATTCTTCCTGTAGCTGGACTTGGTATCCGCTTTCTCCCAGCGACGAAAGCACAGCCGAAGGAGATGTTGCCTATTTTTGATACGCCCTCAATTCAGTTCATTGTAGAGGAAGCCGTGAAGGCAGGGATCGAAGAGTTTGTTGTCGTGATTGGAGGGAGTAAGCATTCAATCGAAGATCATTTTGCACCCAATAAAGAACTCGAACTTATTCTTGAGCAACGTGGAAAAACAGCAGAACTCGAAACTGTTCGCAATATTTCCAAGCTCGCACATTTCTCTTACGTTCGGCAAGAAGAGCCGTTAGGAGATGGGCATGCTATTCTCTGTGCAGACGATTTTATTGATAAAGGAGAAAGTGTGGTTGTCCTCTTTGGGGATGACATTGTGGATAACGAAGGAGGGAAGAATGCGGTTCAGCAAATTCTCGACGTATACGAAGAAACGAAAGCTCCCGTTGTTCTTCTCGAAAAAATCGATAAATCACAATCAGAGAAATACGGAATTGTTGAGCTCGATAATAATAAAAAGATTACCAGCCTTGTTGAAAAACCAAACTCAGCAGATGCTCCATCTGATTTAGGAGTTGTTGGGAAGTTTATTCTCACCCCACCATTGCTCAAGACGCTCAGAACGACGATGCCAGACGCGGGAGGAGAGATGCGGTTATCCAATGCCATTCGGGATTACATCGTCCAAGGAGGGGACGTGAGAGGGCAAATTTTGGAAGGAAAGCGATTTGATACAGGAGACAAGATTGGATTTCTCAAAGCCACTATGCATTACGCGCTCAAGAAAGAGAACGGAGCCGTGAAGAAAGCATTGAAGGAATTCTTAGAGTTGGAGTAAATTATTCAAATTTGAAAAAATGTACTTTTTGGACAAGAATATGTGTAGTAATTTAAATTCATGGAAAGAAAAATATTGGTAACAGGAGCTTTGGGACAAATTGGTTCAGAGCTTATTCCCGCTTTGCGGGAAAAATTCGGGAATAAAAATGTTATTGCCGTTGGACATCATAAAAAACCGACGGAAGAATTTAAAAATGCAGGTCCTTTCGAAACAGCGGATACAAGAAATAAAGAAGAAATAAGAATGTTAATAGAGAAATATAATATCAACACTATTTATAATTTAGTGGGAGTTTTGTCTGCCGTAGGAGAACAAAAACCAGATTTGGCATGGGATGTGAATATGAACAGCTTAAAAAATGTTTTAGAATTGGCTGTTGAGTACAAAATTGATCGATTGTTTTGGCCGAGTTCTATTGCAGCATTTGGACCAACAACTCCATTAGAAAACACACCGCAACAAACAATTCTTGAACCGACAACAATGTATGGAGTCACAAAGGTTGCTGGAGAATTGTTGTGTCAGTATTATTTTGTGAAATATGGACTCGATGTAAGAAGTTTGAGATATCCAGGTATTATTTCATGGAAAACCTTGCCAGGAGGAGGAACAACAGATTATGCTGTTGCTATTTATTATGAAGCGATAAAACAGGGAAGTTATGATTGTTTTGTGAGTGAAGACACAGTTTTACCAATGATGTATATGGATGATGCCGTAAAGGCAACAATACAACTCATGGAGGCAGATTCAGAAAAAATAAAAATAAGAACATCCTATAATCTTACGGCTGTCAGTTTTTCAGCGAAGGAATTAGCAAATAATGTTGAAAAACACATAAAAGGATTTACCTGTAGTTTTAGTCCTGATGAAAGACAAAAAATAGCAGATTCATGGCCTTCCACAATTGATGATTCAAAAGCAAGAACCGATTGGGGGTGGCAACATCAATTTGATCTTAATCAAATATCAATTGATATGATTAAACATTTGAAAGAAAAAGGTGTGAAGGATTGAAAGAGTTCTTGGGGGGCAGAGTGAGAGAGTTTATTTTTATATTTGAAATTAAAGATTTTTTCTTACATTATTGTTATACTGAACTTAAATTTTTTAATAAAAAGTGATGACTCACTCAAATAACCCCCAAAATAGTGAAGTTGACGCTTATACTTACATTAAAGAGGAATTAGAAAAATTAGGATGGATTGTTAAAAATCCAGCCAGAATTCCGGATGGTGAAGTGTATAAACAAAATGAAGTTTTATATAATAATGAACTAAAAGAATTACTCGGTCGAGATATGCCAGAAGCCGTTGTAAAATTAAATCAAAATGAATTTTGGGTAATCGAAAGCAAGAGAGATAAAAAAGATATAGACAAGGCTCTTGACGAAGCAAAAAACCAATATGCAAAAAAAATTAATAAAAGTAAAAAGGTGAAATGTGTTTTAATTTCTGGTGTTGCTGGAAATGACACAGATGGTTATATAGTTAAAAATCAATATTTAAAAAATGATAAATGGAATAATGTAGTTTTTAATGGTAAAACAAAAAATATTTTACTTTCTAAAGAACAGGTAACCTACATATTGGGTCACAATTCTTTCGAATGGTCAGATTTGCCAGATATCCCAGAAGATAAATATATAAGTGCCGCAGAAGAGATAAACGAAATGCTTCACAATGCAGGAATAAATAAAAACAAAAGAGCTAGGTTTATTGCGGGTCTTATTTTATCTCTATCTTTGGATTCGGAAATTAATTTAAGAGAAACAGACACGACTACTTTAGTTGAAAGTGTGAACACGCTTATCAAGAAAAAATTAAGAGAAGTCGAAAAAGAGAACTTCTTTGAATTTCTAAGATTAGAATTGCCACCAAGTCAGGAAAACCATATTAAACATAGAACAGCGATTATTGAGATATTAAAAGAATTAGCAACACTTGATATTAGGAACGCAATGGCATCAGGAAAGGATGTGTTAGGAGAATTTTATGAAAAGTTTTTAAAATATGGAAATGGAGCAAAGGAAATAGGTATTGTCTTAACGCCAAGACATGTGACAGAATTTGCGGTTGATGTATTAGATGTCAACCACAATGATTATGTTTTAGATCCAACTTGTGGGACAGGTGGTTTTTTGGTTTCTTCCTTTGATTACATAAAAAAACATTCCAATGATAAACAAATTGATAAATTTAAAAATCACAACCTATTCGGAATAGAACAAGATGACGAAATTGTTGCACTTGCTCTAGTAAATATGATCTTTAGGGGAGACGGGAAGAACAATATGAGTGAGGGGAATTGTTTTCAAAAAAATATTGAACAAAAAACAAAAGAGGGAAATTTAACAGGAGAATTTAAAAAAAGAAAACAACAGGTAAAAGATAGAGATAGTGAGGGAAAAGAGTATGAAAAAATTGATATAGTGAAATGCCAAAATCCGATAATAACAAAAGTGCTTATGAATCCTCCTTTTGCGCTTAAGAAAGGGGACGAAAAAGAATATAAATTCATTGATTACGCTTTGTCTCAAATGCAGGATGGTGGTTTATTATTTGCTGTTTTACCAAGCCCAATTATGTTCAAGGGACAGAAAGTTAAGAGCTGGAGAAAGGAGTTACTAGAAAACCACACTCTTAAAGCAGTTGTAAAATTTCCAGAAGATTTATTCTATCCAGTAGGTGTTCATACTTCTGCGGTTATTATACAAAAAGGAGTATCTCATGATTTTGATGACGATGTGTTTTGGGGGAAATTAACTGATGGATATATAAAAAAGAAAGGAGCTATGAGAAAAAAAGAAAATGGAAATATCGAATTTTTAAAAACCTCAATTAAAGATTTTTTAAATAAAAGTTCCACTCTTAAAAAATATATCCCAAAGATTTATTCTATCGAACCCATTTTAAATGATAAAGATTTAGAATGTGCTCCAGAATATTATCTTAAAGAAGAAAAACATTCTGATAAAGAAATCACAAAAAAGATGGCAGATACTTATTTAGAATTAGTTGACTATCTTATCAAAAATCCGTTCTTCAAAGGAGTGAAGTTAAATGTTAATGCAGATATTAGTATTAAAGTAGATGAACAATTAAATGATCTATTCAATATAGGGAATGCTAAATCTAAAAACATTGAAGATTATGGTGAAGGTGAAATCCCGTTTGTGACAAGTACAAATAGTAACAATGGAATTGAAAAATATATTGATGAGGATGATGAAAAAATAATTTACAAAAAACCATGTATAACATTGTCTTCGTTTGGACAGGCTAATGTTCAAATAGTTCCTTTTGTGGCAAGAAGTCATGGGGCAGTTTTAGTTTTGATGCCCAAGAAAGAAATGAGCCTAAAGCAATTAATTTATTATGCAGCACAAATAAATATTCATAAATGGAGATTTTCCTACGGAAGATGGGTAACTAAAAAAAGACTGTTAAAGTTAGAAATACCAAACATAAAAAACTTCGAACTTCCTACAATTGCTAAGATTAAAGAATGTTTTGAAAAAAGTTTAAAATTTATAAAACAAAGTGGTATTTAGGGAAAGATTTTGAAAACAAAGTATTTTGAGTTGCGAATCTCTCCCCATTCCTTCCCTCTATCACTTGATTTTCGGCATTATTTATGGTATAATTAGGAGATGGACCAAGAATCACATATCTCCGATCTTCTTAAACAAGCCACAGAACTTAAGTCTAGTGGGAACAGTATAAAAGCCATTAGCGTGCTTCACAGCGTTTTAATCGACGATCATAACTGCACAGAAGCGTATGAGGAACTCGGGGATAATTACCTTTCCTTACGACAACTCGATAAAGCAGAAAAGGCACTCGATCAAGCGATTAAGATTAATCCAAAAGCTTCGAATGCATTGTACCTGCGAGGATTCTTGTATTCTTTACAAGAGAAATGGAATAAGTCAGTCGAGGAACTCGAACAAGCAAACGAGGTGGCTCCAAATCATCCAGAGATTCTCAGATGTTTGGGATGGTCACTTTATAATGAGAATAGGGGACAGAAAGGACTTGCAATTCTCGAGCGGTCAAAAACACTAAGACCTTCGGATCCAAACATCCTTTGTGATTTAGGAGTGTGTTATATGAATAGTAAATATTTTTCACGAGCACGAGAGATATTTCAAAAAGTTGTGGACATGAATCCGTTATCGGATCAAGCACAAGAATGCATGAATTTCTTGAATATTTTGGAAGAGAAAAACGTTCAAGCCTAAAAAAAATCGGTGGTAAAATCGCTTATCTAAGCCATCGTATCATTTTTTAGTTGCCAGAGAAAAGTGAATGAGTAGCATCTGAGCAATTAATAAAAAAAAATATGACTCAAATGGTTACTGATTCCGATTTTCAAGCAGAAGTTCTCGAAAGTACTGACGTGGTTCTTGTAGATTTCTCTGCTACTTGGTGTGGTCCATGTCAAGCACTGGCACCAATTCTTGATGAACTTTCAGGAGAAATGCCAGCAGGTTCTAAGGTAGTAAAAGTAGATGTTGATCAAGCACCAGAATCTTCAGCGAAGTACGGTGTGATGTCTATTCCAACACTCAAGGTATTTAAGGGGGGGCAAGTAGTTGAAGAAACATCAGGTTTGCAAAGCAAAGAAGCGTTGCTCGCGATGGTTGGGAAGCACGTGTGATATTGACGAAATACACAATTTAGTGTACAATTAAAGAGTCTTTCGTGGAAAGATTCAATTTAAAGGATTGGAACTTGCGCGAGAGCTGCAGGTTACGATCTTTTACATCTTCGAAATATTTACACAATTTTATTTTTATTTTTATTTACTTTAAATTCAAGTGCTTTATGAAAAATTATGACGAATACTTTATCGTACTTATTGCATTAATGGCAGGAATCATCATTCAATTCAAACTTCCTTTTTCGGAACATATCATGGATTTCTTTGGTATTTCAGTTGTTTCTGCGAGTAATGAACTCAACACAGGTTTGATACTATTTTTCTTTATTGCAATCGGATTCATTGGGAACACTCTATTGGATTTGATTCAAAAAATAAAAATAATTCCTTTAATCTGGTTTGGATTCTGGAATGGAATCGCAACAAACTGGCTCATTTGGGATTTATCTGGAGCGCAAGAAACAACAATGTCTGAAAGAGTGGGGATTTTGTTTGTTGGGCCTCTTTTGGTAGGGGCAGTTCTAACTTCAATTTATGTTAAACGTAAAAAGAAGGAAAAAAATATTGAGTTATAAGACCGTGACCTGAAAAGGGGATCCTACAAGGATCCCTTTTTCTTTATATTTTTTTCTAGAATTATTTCTTCCGTCGAACTCCAAACATCAACCAGAAAGGGATTCCTACGAGTAACATCGCGAGTCCGTCAATCATATTTTCTTCTCTTTGACGAATATATCGTGCGCTTTCACTCGCTGTTTTTTCTACAACACATTTGTCGTATTCTTCTCCTTCAAGTTTTACAGGACCATCCTCTCGATTCATTGGTTTTGCTTGGTGATCGTATTGACACTGTTCAGTAGCGGAGAAGTAGGGAGGGGTATCAAACCCAAAGACGTATACTTTTAAAGCGGAGTTGAGAACAAAGATGGCTCCAATAGCGGTGAGAGCAATACCAATAATCATACCACCAACATTAACGAAATCACGAAGCCGAAATTTTGTATCTACCATTTTATAAATTATAAAAATAAAGAGAAGAAAGAGGAGTCCAAGAAGAATTATAGAATAAGGGGAAAAGTAGAAACCATCGCCATACATTCGGCCTTCAACCATTAGACTTCAGGATTAATTTTGATTCCAGCTCCCATTGTAGAATTAATGGTTACATTTTTCAAATAATCGGCTTTGAGTCCAGATGGTTTGACGTCTTTGATCGCTTTGATAACAACTTGAAGGTTCTCCTCAAGCTTCTTTTCTCCGAAACTAAGTTTACCAAAGAGTGAGTGCACGATTGCGTTTTTATCGTTTCTGAATTCAATTCGTCCCGCTGAGAGTTCTTTTACAACTTTTTCAACGTCGTTTGTTACCGTTCCTGCTTTTGGATTTGGCATAAGTCCTCGGGGACCAAGCACACGAGCAATCTTTGCCAAAGACTTCATGAGTTCAGGTGTTGCAACCGCAACATCGAAATCAGTCCATCCTTTTGAAACTTTCTCAATAAGATCTTCAGCTCCTGCTTCAGTAGCTCCAGCTGCCTTTGCCTCTTTAATCTTGTCATCTTCACAGAACACCGCTACACGAACCTTTTTCCCTGTTCCGTGAGGAAGAGAGACAGTTGAACGAACTTGTTGATCTGCGTGTTTTGGGTCGATTCCCAAAGAAAAATGCACTTCTGCTGTAGGATCAAACTTTACAGTTGAAAGAGAGACCATAAGCTTAAGGGCTTCCGGTAATGAATATTGTTTTTCGCGATCGATTTTGTCGTACGCGTTACGGATACTTTTTGACTTGCTCATTTTTAGGGGGTTAGTGGTAGAAAACGTCCCGCAGTGCGGGACTCCCACGAAGGTGGCTTTTTAAATCTCGGGATCAAGTCCCATTCGTTTCGCCGTTCCGGCGATAATCTTAACGGCTGCGTCCATGTCGTTTGCATTCAAATCTTTCATCTTTGCTGTCGCAACGTTTTCAAGTTGTTTTCGCGTAATCTTTCCAATTTTCTCAGTGTTTGGTTTTCCTGAACCTTTTGCAATACCAAGTTCTTTCTTTATCAATACTGAAGCTGGTGGAGTTTTGTATTCAAGTTCAAAGCTTTTGTCTTCAAATACGTAACAAATCACAGGAATTGTAAGTTGTTCCGCTTTTTGATCCGCTGTATGGTCGTTGAATTCAGAACAAAACGCTTGAATATTAATTCCGTGTTGTCCAAGCACTGGTCCTACTGGAGGTGCTGGAGTCGCTGATCCTGCTTTCAATTGGATTTTAAATTTTGATACGTATGATTTTTTTGGAGGCATTTTCGTAATGAGTAATGAACAATGAGTAATATTTTGGGACGTCTTTGTTTTTATAATAATGGGTATTTTTTACTATAAACTATAGACTATTAACTGTTAACTCGGACAAAGTCCGTCAGATTTTCTTTATAACTTGATTGAAGTCAAGTTCAACTGGAGTTTCTCGATCGAAGATAGAAACCATAACGGTTACTTTTCCTTTCGCTTTGTTTACTTCAGAGATCAATCCTTCGTAATTTGAGAATGGTCCTTCTTTAATAGTGACCAAATCTCCAACGTTCATCTTAATTTCAGTTGTTGGTTCAGAAGCACCCATTCGTCGTTTGATAACACCGAACTCTTCTGGAAGCACCGGTACTGGAATATTTCCAGAGCCTACGAATCCAGTTACATTTGGTGTGTTTCGCACCATAAACCATGACGCGTCGGTCACGATCATGTCCACAAGAACATATCCTGGGAAAAGATTCTTTTCTACTACTTCTTGTTTTCCAGCTTTCATAACAACCACTTTTTCCTTTGGTACCACAACTTCAAATACATATTCTTGCATTCCCATAGATTCGCTTCGTTGTTCAAGTGCCTTTTTTACAGCATCTTCGTATCCAGAATACGTGTGAATTACGTACCAGTTGCGACCGAGTGAAGGATCTTGTTTGGTCATACTTAGAAATTGAGAAGAAGAAGAATACCTTCATTAAAAAGGTAATCTACGACACCGAGAAATATTCCTACCAAAAGCATGATAGCGATCACGGTAATCATTGAATGAACTGCTTGTTGCTTGGTTGGCCAAGTAACGTTGTTAAGTTCAGCGATTTTGTTTGTAAAAAAGTTTTTCATGACACGAAAACTACTGGCGGAATTGTGGTCAATTTTTTTCTTTTGTCAAACAATTCGATTGGCAATTTTCCATTTTCAATTGCCAATTTTTGAGTTTTGTAATTTGTTAGCTGGTTCGCTTCTGTTAATTCAAGTCTGGACTTGAAATCAAGATATACTTGTTATAGACTTAAAATACTTGCATTAATCTTGAATATATGGTATAATTAGGGTTTAGTGGGAAAAATAATGTTAAATGTAAAGGAAACACTGATTTAGTCGAAAAGTTTAAAAGCTAAAAAGTCAAAAAGTCTCTCAGGAAATCTGCTAAAGACTTTTTTGTTGGATAAAAAAAAGAATAAAATTCCTGCACTATGACAAGTAATATGATGATAAAAATTTGACTGGTCTCAGTCGCTAGCTCAAGCTACGCCTTTTCAAGGCGAGGCTTTCAGCTGCTACACATATTTTCGTGGTAAAAATAAAAGTCGGAACTGGTCTTTGACCGGTTCTGCAACGTTTATACTGACAATACGAAACGGGGAACAAGGTAGTCTACTGACACATCTGCTCCGACACAAGAAAGTTCCCAATTTTGCTGATTCAATTCTGAAAATCGAACTATTTTATGAACTCTATGATTACACTTTGAGAATCTTATATACGTATTCGAATACGTATTCGAATACGTACTTATTGATTCACAAAAAAACAAACTCTTTGTCGAAACTGGCGTGGTGCAACCCCTCGATTCAATGATCTTTTTTACCTCCAACCCCGGGGTTGAATTTTCAAACAGGCAACCACAAGGGATTGTTCCTACTTTTTAGCTTTTCGACTTTTAAGCTTTTTGACTCTTTGACTCTTTGACTTGTCTTTTGTACGATGCACCATGAAAAGAAACAAAAATTCAAACATGAAAAAAATCGCGCTAGTCCTTATTCTATCACTTTTCGTCCTTACTGGATGTGAAGAAAAAGAAGCTCCAATCCCCACGATTTCTGGTGATTTAAAGGTATGGGTTTCTGAGAATGGTGATTTTTGGGAAGCATTGGGGCGGGAGTTTGCTTCAGTATTCGGATCTTCTCGTTTAAAGGTTACGGTTGTGCAATTTAAAAATGAAGAAGAGCTCCAAGACACGCTTCTCAATAATTTAGCAGAGGCAAAGGGTCCTGATATTATTTTTACAAATACGGACTGGATTGCTCATAACAACGGGAAATTAATTCCACTTCAAAATGATGAATCACTAACGCCAGAGAAATTACAACAATTTTTCGTTTCTTCGAGCATTGAGACCCTGGTAAAAGATCAGGATATTTGGGGTGTTCCAATCGCTGTTGATACATTGGCAGTCGTTTATAATGCCGGACATTTTGCAGAGGTGTTTGATGAAGGAACAGAACTTGGCGAAACATGGGAAGAGTTTCGTGATCAAGTAGAGGTCTTAAATATAAGAAATAAATCATTTCAACGATTTGCACGAGCTGGTGTTGCAATGGGAAGAGGGGATAACATTGTTCGAGGAACAGAGACCTGCCTCAATCTTTTTGTACAACTTGTAGGAGAACTCTTTTCTCCCGATGGAACAGAAGCTATATTTGCAGAAAACAAAGGGGTTACTTCCACAGGCGAGCGAGTTGATTTCGCTTTGCAGTCGTTGAAGTTCTTCCTCGGATTCGCAAAAGAAAGTGTCTCCTATCATTCCTGGAACGAACTTTTAGCAGATTCGGAATCAAAGGATAAAGACTTTGAAGCGTTCGTAAAAGGGGATGTATCGATGGTTTTTGCGACCGCTCGGGATTTGAAATATATCGAATCACTTTTTGAAAAAACGAGCGACGCAATTCCACGGAACAACCTGCGAGTAGGATTTTTACCACAGTTTGAAGAGATTAAGGATGGCGTTTCTCGTGAAGTTATGGCATCCGTCAGTGGACTTGCCGTCGTGGCTTCAAGCAGAAATCCGCACCTTGCATGGCAGTTCTTGAAATTTGCACTCCAAACAGAAAATTTACATGGATTTTTTACATCGACAGGTGTTCCATCAGCTCATCAACAATTATTGGTACAAGAAGAATCGGGGAAAAATACAGACATTTTTGTTCGGCAGGCGAAGGTAGCAAAGGCCCATCTTTTCCCATTACCAAGAACGGAAGTGATTGAAGCATTTTACACGCTTATTGATCGTATTCATGATAATAAAGCAACTCCCGCAGAAGGCCTTCTTCAGACCGATGAGGTCCTTACCAATAAAATACAACGCAGACAAACACTTCTTCAAACTCTCTCACAATGAACATTGATTTTGGCGTTCAACAACACCGACTGACACAAATTGGACTCTGGTCTGAACGTGTCGGACTCATTCTTTTTCTCCTCACGTTCTGGATTCCATTGGGATTTTTCTTGGGAGGGGATCCCTACTTTTTAGGAATGTTTCAACCAGCGCTTGAAGTGGTCTTTCCTCTATCTGGGATTGGAATTTTCCTCGTCTTCTTTGGACAATATATTGCAAAAAAAGAACGGGTACTGTCTCCTCGAACGATTTTGTATATTCTTGGATTCTTGGGATACGGAGCACTCTCTGCGGTCTTTTCTTTCTTGCCCGAGACTTCAATGCTCTTTCTTATTATTTGGACGACTGGATTTTTGGCGATGGGAACGGGACAGACATTTTTTATTGAAGGAAAATGGAAACGATGGATCTTTTTTGCGAGTATATTGATTGGATTCTTGGCATCACTTCTGTTGCCTCGACTTGATGTTTCTCAAACACTGCTTGCAATGGCAAGTATCTGGGGAATCGTGTTCGCCCTCAAAGAACAATCATTCTTTGGACGAACATTGGTACTCTTCTTTTACAGTTGGATTATTTTCGCAAGCGGACATTTAGCACTGACAATTTTCGCGATTCTGCTTATCTTCGGAGCAAAGCTCTGGCTCCAAGCCGTCAGTAAAGGAAAACAACGACGAGATATTCTCATCACATTGGTCTTCTTATTCGGACTTTTTGTCTGGGGACTCTTTACACAGCACTTCTCATTGACGATTTCTAACTTGTGGCTTCCGTCATTTCTTACAGATTTCAAACAAGTAATCTTTGGAGTTGGAGAAGGACAGTTTCTTCTCGCCTCACAACACTTCGCAAACATGGTTCTTATTCCAGAGGCGTTGCACATCACTCCGAGTGGACTCATTCTCACTCTTTTTGAGAAAGGAATCATTGGGCTCGCACTTCTTGTTGGATTGGTTTTCTTGCCATTCCTGCTTTCAGAAAAAAAGATGCTTCTGCCTTCGGTTCTTACGATTTTCTTTTTACTGCTTTTACCTGATCTCGTATCCACCGAACAGGGGATTTTGTTTCTTTTTCCATTCCTCTTCGCAGAGAAAACAAATGGAAGAATTTTTAATTTTGCTGAAACGAAATAAGAAGAGTCTATAGTTTATAGTTCATAGTTTAGAGTTTGGAATTTTTTTGCTGATTCTCTGATAGTCACTCGTCTACGAGTGACGTCACCTGTGGGCAGGTAACTGTCAACTCTTGCTTCTAAATTCCTTTTTCATTTTATTCTGAAATAGCTAGAAGTATTGAACAAAAAATGTGTTCAATAAATTATAAACCGACCTGACAATTCATTGATTTTCTCAAATACCTGTAGTCGCGAATCCATATTCGCGAGGGAATAGAGTGATTTTTTGAGAAGGAGTCAACGACATTGGGGAATGTCGTCTGCACTATTTTGAAAATAAATTGAGTGTTCCTCTTAAAATCTCTTGAACAGGCATTGGGGTTTTTCCTGGTACCTGTGCTTCGTCGATATAGAGAAGAGTATGCTTATCGCACTCTAACTCATACGAGTGTTTAGAGGGCTTGAGAGCAACTTTTGCGAGTTTTACGTTTCCTCTCTCAGTGGCAATATAAATGCTTGGAAACAAGTCAAAAGCGAGAAATTTCTGATAGATCGTTTGCGCGGTTTCTTTGTTTGGAAAAATCTCTCCATCCGCTTTTTCAAACTTCGTACAAAACGTCGCTTCGTCATTATTTTGTGGAGTGGCGGTTATCTCTTGCTCTAAAAAATCAGGGAAGAGCTCAGCGGTAAATTCTGCAAAGGCTTGAAACACTGCAGACGTGCTTTTCCTTTCAATCGGATATTCTTCTTGCAAGAGAATATCTCCAGCATCAAGTTCATTCACCATTTGTTGAAAGGTAATTCCTGACACTTCGTCATTGTTCAAAATCGCAGACTGTACCGGTGAGGCACCTCTATATTTTGGAAGGAGTGAAAAGTGTACATTTACAAATTTGTCCGATTCCAATATTTCTCCTGGAAAAATCATTCCAAAAGCAATTACGATTCCAATATCAAAATCATATTTCTTCACCACGTTTACCAAATCATCTTTGCTTCCAATTTCTTCTATTGGAAGGTCGAGTTCTTCGGCTGAAATTTTTACTGGGCAAGGCGTAAGTATTTGTTTGCGTCCGACCTTGCGATCTGGGAACACACATACAGCCATTATTTCAACGTTCTCTTGTTTTGCTAAGGTCTCCAGAGAGGGGACAGCGATGTCAGGTGTTCCGAAGAAGAGGATTCTTTTTAGGGGCATTGAAAGGAGTTAAGAGTTTATAGTTTACAGTTAATAGTTTCGATTTCTATTTTTTGATTTCTCAAAGACAAGTTTAATCAGAATTACAAAAGGATGTATAATTATGCCGATGAAAATCGTACCTGAAATCTTCGAAAAAATCGAATCCGCTGGTTCCCGTGTTGTTGTCGTTACGAAGTATTTTGATGCGCTTCAAACGAAAGAAGTACTCCCTCAATTAAAGAAGCAAGCATCATTTCTGGCACTTGGAGAGAATCGTATTGGAGATATCGGAGCAAAAAACATTCCGAGGAAATACATGCATTTTATTGGAAACATTCAATCACGAAATGTGGCGAGTATTGTGAAGCACTGCTCAGTTGTTCATTCTTTATGGAATGAGAAACATGCGAAAAAAATAAACGCTATTCTAGACACCCCCTCAAAGGGGGAGAAAATGGATGTATTTGTTCAAATAAATATTTCTCGAGAACCACAAAAAGCAGGAGTGCTTCCTGAAGAATTATCTGACTTCTTAGAACGCTTAAAACCACTCAAAAAACTAAATATTGTCGGAATTTCTGCGATGGGAGCGGGAGGATTTTCAATAGAATCAAAACGAGCAGAATTTATCGGACTCAAACGACTGCGTGATAAATATATTCCTGAAGGAAAAATATCAGCAGGAACATCGAGGGACTTTGAAATAGCGCTCGAGGAGGGGATTGATATTGTGCGCGTGGGGCAAGCGATTTTTGATTTGTAAAAATATGGTTTCCGTGAATAATGTCAGCGATGAATCCACGGAAAAAGAAACCCACGTTTCGATCCATTGCGATTTACACGCATAACAAACCTTCGAAGGAGAAGGAAGAAATTGAGTTCTTGAAGAAGCTTCTCGCTTTTTTTGAGAAGCGTGGCATCAAAAAGATATCAGGAGACGTCCGAACTGTTTCCATGCTCAAGAACAAAATCACACTCATCGACGACGATGAGCGATTTGATATGAAGATTGGAATTGGAGGCGATGGAACGCTTTTGAAAATGATGCGAACTTTGCAAAAGAAAGACAAAGAAGGATTGATTTTGGGGATTAACTTTGGAACGCTTGGATTCTTATCAGAACTGAGCCCAGACAATGCACTCGAAGCTATGGAACAAATCTTAGCAGGAGAGTTTCACGTGGATACACGAATGCTGGTGAAGGCGTTTGTATGGAGAAAGAATGAACACGGAGTAAAAGAAAAAGTATATCGAGCCTATGCGCTGAATGACATTGTCTTTGGACACGGAGGACTCGCACGACTAACGAACTATCATGTGAAAGTAAACCGTCGTGTACTCTCAACGTACCGATCAGACGGACTTATCTTTGCGACTCCTACAGGATCCACAGCCTATTCGCTCTCCGTCGGTGGACCGATTATCTCACCCGAGATTCATTCTATCCTTGTAACACCTGTGGCACCGCACACGCTTTCTCATCGACCAATCATTCTTCCTGCAAAGAAGGTGATTAATTTAACGTTTGAGGGACGATTTGACGCGATTTCTATGACGATTGATGGACAGATTCATTTCACTCTCAAACCGACAGATGAGGTATCTATTCAGGCTGCGACACGACGGGCGCGGTTTATCCGACTTAAAGAATCCCATTATTTCAAGACATTGAGAAATAAGATGAGTTGGGGTGAGAAACGGTAAATCAATTTTCGATTGCCGATTTGCGATTTTCAATTTCAGTATAAACAGGATGTATTTTTAAATGAGGGGTTCCTCTCTTTGAGGGGCGAGGCTCTCGAGAGCAGGACACAGCCCTGAACCTGCTTAAAGTGTTCAATCTTTTTTAAAAAATATTGACAAAAATGCGTATATCTGTTTTTATGTTGCCAGATTTTTATAAAAATGAGCGAAAAACTAGAAAATAACGTGCCTAGGGCAACCATTGAAAGGGATGATAAACTTAAAGGGTTTAGCGAATTTACATGGAAAGAATTAGATCAACTGATAATTGATGTAAAATATTATGCTATATCTTTTGTAAAGGGTTGTACAACAGTAGTAAAAGGGAAATGTCGAGCTGCATTAAATGGAGACTGTGAAATAGTAAACAATGAATCAGAAAAAATAAGAAAAGAACAAGAAATTAATGTTTTTGTAAAAGAGAATGAAACAGTTACGAAGATTTTTTGTTATATGATTCCACGCGGAGAGGATTTTAAATGTAATTTGTGTGAACCGAAAAAAGTAGTGAATACATGTGAATATGATGGACAACTGTACGACATTACTGCACCAGAAGAGACGGCAGAATCTTAAGAGATCGATCCCAAAGCATCAACAGACTTGTGTAACGAAAAATCGGATTAAGACAAATGCTAAAAAGTCCTAAGTTTTTCATGTACAAATTGGAATAAGGAAGTCTGTGAGGG
>CAZEON010000019.1:0-17834 GCA_964513975.1 uncultured Candidatus Peribacteria bacterium | reverse complement strand
CACAACTCTTTTTTGATGAAACACTCGCCTACCTCAATGCCTTTGGTATTGAATATACCATTGACCCAACATTAATTAGACCGCTTGATTACTACTCTCACACGATATTTGAGTTTTCTGAAAAAGGAAACAAGCACAAAATTCTTGTCGGAGGACGATACGATGGATTAATTGAAAAACTTGGAGGCGGAGATCACGGAGGAGCTGGTTTTTCTGCTGGAATCGAACGAGTCATTGATCTTATGAAACGACACAACTTTGATGTTCCGCATAAAGATTATTTGCAACTGTTCGTGGCTGCCACTGGTGGACCGATTGCAAAAAAGGCAGCGTTGCCAATTTTGATTAAACTCCGAGAACATGGATTCCATGCGGTTGGAGTATTGGGAAAAACCTCAATGCAAGAACAACTCAAACGAGCCGAGAAATTCAAAGTGCCGTATGCCATCATCATCGGAGACTTGGAAGTAAAAAAGAAAAAGATTATCGTGCGCGACATGAAAGGAGGAAAGAGTGTAGAAGTATCGCTCGATAAGATGCTCCCTCACATGGACAAACTCCTTGGTGCTCCGCGAGCACTTGATTCAACGGTTGATTTCTTGGGGCACAAGTGAATTTTCAATGAAGGAAGGAAGAAATGAAACATCGAAGCTGAGAAGTATTTTTTCTTCCCTACTTCCCTACTTCAATACTTCCATACTTTTCAACTTTTAAACTCTTTGACTCTTTAACTTTTTCTATTGATAATTACCCAGATGAACATCCTCCCTCAAACTGTTGCTGACGCCATCGAAGCGTTGTCTGACCTACCAGGCATCGGGACGAGAAGTGCTGAGCGATTGGTTTTGTCACTCCTCAAGAATCATTCTGATCTCGATCAGAAGATCGCGGAATCCATTGGAAATTTGAAAAAGAATATTCACGAATGCAAAACCTGTTTTCATTTCTGTGAATCAGATTGTGAAGAATGTTGCGTCTGTCAGGATAGTGGAAGGGATAAGGGTGTTCTCTGTATTGTTGAAAGTCCACTCGATCTCGTGGCGCTTGAACGAACGCATGAGTTCAAAGGAAAATATCATGTCATTCACGGAGTCATCTCCCCTCTCAATCGCGTCTTGCCTGAGGATTTGAGAATTGGGGAATTAATAGAACGCGTGAAAAACGATCCTGATATCAAAGAAATCATCCTCGCACTCGCTGGAAGTACTGAAAGTGAGGCCACGGCGATGTATGTCGCTGATCAATTAAAAAACGTTTTCAACGGAAACATAACACGTCTTTCACGAGGAATTCCTTCTGGAGGAGACTTAGACTATCTCGATATGGGAACGCTCAGTCGAGCGATTAACGAACGGAGGGAGTTTTAGGATTCTTTCTTTTTTACCTTATCAATAATTTCTGGAAGATGCTCCATAAAATTATTCCCATAAGGAGTGAAATCAAAGTCTAATAATAATTGTTTATCAATTCTCTTTCCACTCGAAAGAGCCGCTGTAGCGATTATTCCTCTCTTCTGGTCATCTGGAAGCACAGGAGAAGGCTTCTTCTCGCGGATTTTTGTTTCTTCAATAATCTCAGTCAAATTATAAGGATCAAAAACACCCCCATTTTCTCGATACTTCTGAAGATCAACTTTCCCCAATAAACCTAAGTCCAAAGTGTCTCCTCCCAATCGAGCAATTCTCTCAATCATTTCTCTTTGTTTATCCTCCGAGAGATTATTAAGATTAAAGTCTCCTTCCTTTTGTTTTTCTTCATCTTCTCACCTCTTTAATTCTGCTTCAATTTCATTTATTCCATTCATAAGTTTCGAGTCAATATAACTCTTATCTCCATCATTCATCTCCAGTTGTATTTCATAAGAAGTCTTTCTCTTTTCTAAAAGATATTCCAATTGATGTGTTGGTCGTTTGTTAAATTTTTCCTTCAAAAACACTTCCTGTTCTTCAATTTCTTTTACCGTCTCTATTGCATCATACTCTGCATCGATAGGAATTCCGAGACCGCCTGGTAAATAACATCCACCCATTGGTTTCAATCTTACCATTTCTTTTTCAACTGTCAAGCCATACTCGTTTCCATTTCCTCCACCAATTCATCTGTTTTGATTCGTAGAGATAGGACAAAATAATTAATATTTTAAGCACAAATTTCTTTGCTCCGTGCGAAATAAGTTGTACTTCCGGATGAAGTTTTTCGAAGATGAGCGCATTTTTCTTCGCATTCTTGGTCTGTGCTAACACGTCCTCAAGGTTCTGCTCATGATCATGAAACACTTCACATTCACTGTCATAATGTAGTCGCATTCCCCTCTTTGCTAATCGATATCCAAACTCCGTGTCCTCAAATCCCCAGCCTTTGAATTTATTTGAAAAACATATTCCTGAAACAAGAGCCCTTTTCACAGAAATATTCGATGTGTAGAAATGACGCCAGTTCGCGCCCTTCCTCGCAATGGATTTGAACGCAAACTGCGCGTTGTTCTCCAACCATTTGTGAAAAGGATCCTTCGCTAAATCCGGTGTCCATGAGACTTTCCCGAGCAAGGCTTCTTTTTGGCTCGTGTGGGTGGTGTGAAACATATACACCTTCTGCAACCAATCTTTGGCGGGAATCGTATCGTCCCCTAGAAATGCAATAATTTCTCCCGTCGATTTCTCCATTCCGAGATTTCGTGCAGGACCCGCGCCCATTGTTTTTGTTTTGAATATTTTGAAGTGATCCTCGTTTATCTCTCTCACATTCTTCTCTCCACTAAAAACAATAATCACCTCAGGACGAATTCTATTGTACCCATCACAGTGTTCAATCGCCTCCAAGACGGTTTCAAGCGTCTCACGTCCAAGCGTAGGAATGATGATGGAAAGTTTCATACAAGGGGCTTATACCATAATTTTCCCATTTGTAACATGGATTTAATCACGCGGCCTGAGAAGGTTCATTGTTTCTCTAAAACTTCACTGTATAAAATTTTCCATTGTCCTTTAACAAACCCTAGTACATATTTCATTGTAATAATCATAGGTGCAGAATTTCCATATAAATGTATTTCATATGTCCCAGTCACTGTTGCTGTACTATCGTCACTTGCATCTCTATTTTCCATTGGCGCCTCTACCCAGAAATAACCTTCAAACTGCTCCCTCCATTCTTTTAGCTCTCTCGGTGATACATTCTCTTTTCTATTTTCTCCCTGCAATACAAATGCATCCTCAAAGAATCTACCATTCAACAGTTCATAGTATTTTTCGACAATCTCTACTGGACTTAATATATTTGAATTTGATGTACTTGTAACAAATGAATCAATTGAACTTATTTCCTTATCTAACCTTTGCGCAATAAATTTTCTGTCCTTGTGAGACGTTTCCAATGAAACATCCGCTAGAAATTGAACATCCTCTTTTACATCTTTCAGCATTGATACCGTAGGATCAAAACACCAAAATAAAAGTGCTACAAAAAAACTAGAAACCAATCCTGAAACTATTCCAACAAGAAATTCTCTTTTATTTCTTGAAAGGAAACCTTTTAAAAATACCCAATTATAAATAGCTAGCCCTATCAGGCTAACTATAACTAGTATTCCAAAAGCCATCCTCATCTCTTTTACTTTACTACAAATCCCACAATTTTCCCAGGGATGAAGATTTCCTTTTCAATTTTTCCTGCTTCAAGATATTTGGCGACTTTTTCAATTGCTCGAGCATGCTTCAAGACCGCCTCCTGTTTCGTGTCTTTTGGAACTTGGAACTCTCCCCGCACTTTTCCATTTATCTGCACAGCATATGTAACTATGCCGTCTTCAAGAAATTTTGGATCAAATGTCGGCCAAGATTCATAAGTAATCGTATCAGTCTTTCCCAGAATTTCCGTCCAAATTTCTTCTGCCAAATGCGGTGCAAATGGTGCAATTAATTTTACAAAACTTTCAATATCACTTTTAGAATAATATGCTCCAACAGCATGTATATTCTCACCATATCCTGCCAATTTATCTCCAAATTCTTTTGATTGTAAAGATACATTAACAAAACTCATTAAAGTTGAAATCGCTGTATTGAATTTAAAATTATCAATATCATCTCCCACTTTTTTAATTGTTTTATGAAGCTCTCTACCCTCTTTCGTATCTGAATTTTTCCAAGCATCTTTCCACTCTTGTGGTGCATTTTCTTCATTGAATTTCCAACTCTCACAAAATCTCCAAACTCTATCCAAAAACTTCCGACATCCTCCCACCGCTCCTGATTCCCACGCAATCGCTTGATCAAATGGTCCCATGAACATCTCATAGAGTCGCAGTGTGTCAGCTCCGTGCGTATTAATGATGTCGTCCGGATTGATCACGTTATCAAAGGATTTGGACATCTTGCGTCCATCCTCTGCCAAGATCATCCCGTGAGAAATACGCTTCGCGTAGGGTTCTAAAGTGGGAACGAGTTTGCAGTCATAGAGGAACTTATGCCAGAATCGTGAGTACAAGAGGTGAAGCGTCGTGTGCTCCATTCCCCCATTGTAGAGATCGACCTGATTCCAGTATTTTAATTTGTCCTCACTCGCAAACGCTTCATCATTATGCGGATCAATGTATCGCAAGAAGTACCATGAACTTCCCGCCCAGTTGGGCATGGTGTCTGTTTCTCGTTTCGCGTCACCCTTACATTTCGGGCACTTACAATTCACCCAGTCTTCAATTCTCGCCAATGGAGATTGTCCATCATCCGTCGGTTCGTAGATTTCAATTTCTGGGAGTTCGAGTGGCAATTCACTCTCTGGTAGTGGCACTGTTCCACATTTATCACAGTGTACGACAGGGATTGGCTCTCCCCAGTATCGTTGTCGGGAGAACACCCAATCACGCAATTTATAATTCACTGTTTTCTTTCCAATTCCCTCTTTTTCCAACCATTCAATCATTTTTTCACGAGCAATAGTTGTGTGATATCCATTTAAAAAACCTGAATCAAAAACATATCCCTCATTTGGTAATGTTGCTTGAATGTCTTCCTCTATTATTTTTTGTGACCATGCCCTAATTCTTTCTAAAGAATCTTCATCTACTAATTTTTCTCCATATTCTTCAAATTTAAAAGCAACTCGCTCAGTATCTTCTGGTGAGATTTTATTAAAAAACCTATCTCCAAACACTGGTTTAATCGGTAAATTAAATTCCGTTGCGAATTCAAAATCTCTATAATCATGCGCTGGCACACACATAATCGCTCCCGTTCCGTATCCCATCATTACGTAATCGGCGATCCACACAGGGATTTTTTCACCGTTCGCAGGATTGGTCGCATGCACTCCAAGGAAGACACCTGTCTTTTCTTTCGCCTCTTGTCGTTCGAGTTCAGACTCGGTTGAGCACTTTTTCACATACGCTTCCACTTCTGATTTCTGTTCTGTTGAACACATTTTTTGTACAAGTGGATGCTCCGGAGCCAAAACGAAGTATGTCGCTCCCCATAAGGTATCTGGACGTGTCGTGAAGACTTTCACTGTCTCTCCTTCGATATCAAAGTCGATTTCCGCTCCTTCACTTTTTCCAATCCAATTAATTTGCTGCGCTTTAATTCTGTCCAAAAAATCCACCGTTTCCAAATCATCAATCAAACGATCAGCATACTTCGTAATGGCAAGCATCCATTGTTCTTTCTCTTTTTTTACCACATCCCCCTTGCATCGTTCACAAGCTCCATTTACCACTTCTTCATTCGCCAAACCAATCTTACAACTGGTACACCAGTTAATCGGCATCTTGTGTTTGTAAGCCAGTCCTTTTTCCAATAATTTTAAGAAAATCCATTGCGTCCATTTGTAATACTTCGGGTCGGTGGTATTCACTTCTCGATCCCAATCGTAGGAAATTCCAATAGACTGCAATTGTCGTTTGAATGTCGCAATATTATCAGCGGCCACCTTCGCTGGATGAATTTTATTTTTAATAGCATAGTTCTCCGTCGGCAGTCCAAATGCGTCCCATCCAATCGGATAAAGCACATTGTATCCATCCATTCGTTTCTTTCGAGAAACTGCATCCAGAGCCGCATATGAACGCACATGCCCTACATGAAGTCCCGCTCCCGATGGGTAGGGAAACTCCACCAAGGTATAAAACTTTTCTTTGTCAGAAAAATCCTCGGCGGCAAAGGTTTTCTTATCTTCCCACTCCTTTTGCCACTTCTGTTCGATTGCTTTGTGGTCGTATTTTTCCATCGCAGGAATTGTACGTTGTCAGTGAGAAAAATCAAACTCCCCCTTTGTCATCCCCGTGAAGACGGGGACCTAGGTCTAACAAAGAAACATAATTTAGAATAATGTGACATTAGATATTTTTTACAAAAAGGAGAGTCCTGGGTTCCCTCCTTCGAGGGAATGACAATACTTTTTTTGAAGATTGGGGCTTTGAGCTTGACAACTCTTGCAAGAATAACTAAAAGAGCCTTATGAAAACAAAAACTACCATTTGATTTTTTCACAAAAAAAACGGCACAATTTATTTTTGATGTCGGGATTGAAGATTCAATCACTCTTTTTGCAGAAGAAATATCAGTTGATGGAATTGCGGCATTCCAATTTAGTGCGCATGCATTAGAAACATTCCCAAAAATTACAAAAAAAATAAAAGATGTTCTTAATGAAGCTGGGGACAAAAGAGGGATTCCTGCACTTGGAGGCACGTTTCCTGAATTCGCAGCGTTTGATCTCGTGAAAATTCGTAAACACAAATTGGGCAAAAAAATAGAAACTACTCTCCGCGAACTTGAAATCGCTGTAAAGAACGAAAATCAAAAAAAAACCTAAAACTAGCTTGTAAACTCGTCGACTCGTTAACTTGTCGACTTCCTTCTAAAAATTCTCCACAGTCGCGTGAATACTCCTCATCGCGTCACGAAAAAACATCGGTCCGGAAATACGAAAATTTTTAATTTGATAGAAAAGCAAAATATTGCGAGGAAGATGCAAAGTTTTCGCAGAAGTAACATTGAGAATACCGAAAAAGTAAATATCCCTGGGCTTACGCCACAGGGCATTTCAACTGAATTCAAGCGAAGCTTGTCCTAATTTTGTTTTGGATAACAAAACTTCATTAGGATTTTTTCCATCCCTCGCCCTGACGGGACGGGGAATTTCTAGCGGATTATTAAACGTAAGCTACCTAAACTTGTTTACTGAGATCTCTAATTTTTTGAATTGTATCTTTTTGAGTCTTCTTCTCTTTATAAAATCTCAAAACCGATTTTTTTATATTCTTTATAACCGCATCTATTTTTTTTCTAGCTTGTTCTCCCCTCACCCAATGCAACTCATAAGCAATTCCATTTAGTACATCTTCTACAACATGATTTACTCTTTTGGGAAGTTTAAGTTTTTCAACACACAATTTAACCTCCTTCAGTTTCTTTTCTGAAGTTTTTTTAGGACGCCCAAGTTTGTGAAGGAGTTCCATAATACAAACGGGAAATTCATTCTGCCTTTTTTTTGCCTCAAATGTCAACTTTATTTTTTCTGTAAAATAAATACAATTTCCGCGCAATGAAAGCACCCATCATCGTTCTCGAAGGACTAGATGCGTGTGGTAAATCCACACAAACGAAATTGTTGATTGCAAATTTGGAAAAAAAAGGATTGTCTGTGGGATTTGTTCGCTTTCCTGGATACGAAAACTCTCCTGCCGGTCCGCGCATCGCAGCATATTTGCGAGGGGAATTTGGAGATATGGAAAAACTTGATCCAAGACTGGTAGCCAATCTGTACGCAGCTGATAGACTCTTTCAACTAGAAAATATAGAAAAACTCCGAAATGAAAATAACGTCGTCATCTTCGACAGAGGAGTGACATCAAATTTAATCTACACCCCTGCACGAGGAAAGAGCAAAACAGAAATCCGAGAACTTGAAGCATTTATTGAAAAACTTGAATACGAAATGTGTGGATTTCCTCGAGAAAGTTTGGTGATTTTCCTTGATGCAAGTGAAGCTTCCCGAACCAAGATTCATGCTGCAAAAAATCGTCTTGCCGACATCCACGAATCTGATCAATTGTACTTAGAAAAAGTACAGAAAGTAGCATTAGCCCGTTGTGAAAAAGACTTCAGATGGACACGGATTTCCGTTGATTTCAATGGAGAACTCCGTCGACGCGAAGAAATTGCTGAAGAAATCCTGGCACTCTCTCTTGAAAAACTGCAAATTAAATGAATACCCCAGAACACGAAATTGAAAAAATAATCTCTCGAAATGAGCGAGTAGAAGCGGACAAGAAATGGGAAACTTCTCTTTTTCGACGATTGTTTTTAACCATCACAACATTCATTCTTGCTTTTCTTTTCTTGAAAATTATTAAAGTGGAAAATCCTTTTTGGGGAGCGTGTGTTCCCGCTGGTGCTTACTTTTTACAAAACCTAACAAAACCCCTTTCTCCTCTCAGGAAGATTTGGGAGAAACACCATTAGTCATTCTGGCTTGCCCAGAATCGCTCCAGTAAAGCTTTTGTTTAAAGAGCAAAGCGAAGCGCTAACGCTTTCAACCTTATTTCAAGTCCTCATCCGATTCCGGCCAAGCCAGAATGACGGAAGTATTTTGAAGTGATTTTTTCCAAAGAATCATTATAATTACCACGCTTAACAGCTAATAACTCATGGCTATTCTTTCCGGTCGCGACATCGCTCAAACCATCATTGATGACAATTTGAAACCCCGAGTGGAGAACTTGAACAATAAATGTGTTCAACCTAAACTAGTTGTTATCCTCATCGGAGAGCACCCTGCGTCTGCGAGTTATGTGAAACAAAAAGAAAAGTTTGCTGCCCAAGCTGGCATCATTTCTGACATCCGTCGGTTCGATGCGAGTGTCACTGAAAACGAAATATTAACTGAAATCGAGAGCATTAATAACGACGATTCCATTCACGGTGTGATTGTGCAGTTACCAATTCCTGATCATATTTCTGTGGAGAGAGTTCTCCGGAAAATCGATCCTCGAAAAGACGTCGATGGTTTTACACCAACCAATGTGGGGAAGTTATTCCTCGGAGAAGAATGTCTGCAATCCTGCACTCCAAAGGGAATCATTATGATGCTCGAAAGTGCGAATGTGAAGATTGAAGGAAAAAATGCGGTAGTTATCGGACGATCAAACATCGTCGGGAAACCAATTTCTGGGCTCTTGATTAATCGAAATGCAACCGTAACCACGTGTCATCGACAAACAACAAACTTGAATGAACACGTAAAAAATGCCGACATCTTAGTTGTCGCAGTAGGAAAACCAAAGTTCATCACAGGATCACAACTCAAAAAAGGATGCGTAGTGATCGACGTAGGAATTAACAGACAAGAAGATGGAACACTCTGTGGTGATGTGGACTTCGAGAGCGCCAAAAACGTCGCATCGTTAATAACACCAGTCCCAGGAGGCGTAGGACCGATGACGGTCGTGAGTTTGATTGAAAATACAATTATTTCGGCAGAATCACTTTAGTATCTCTTATTTCTTCCCGTTTCGCTCTGGATGAATCGTTTCAGCTTTCCGAAGTTCTTTAATGTCAAGCTCTGCTCCGCAGTTTTTACAGAACTTCGCATCGTGGTCATGATGTGGAAAATGACAAAATGCACACGTGTGCAGACGTTTCCCAAAGAAATGATCGATAAAGATCTTTGTCAAAATCGCTGTCATCAACGCTACTGTCGCAAGCCCCATAAGCATCACTCCTGCCCCGACAACCTTTCCCATAATCGTAATGGGAACAATATCTCCGTATCCCACATTGGTAATCGTCACAATCGACCACCACAAAGAATTTGCCATCGTATCAAAATCTGAATTTATTCCATGTTCAAAGGCAAAAATCGCCATCGAACTCATAAAAAGAACAGAGAAAAATGTCAGACCAAAAATACGCAATTCCTGTTTATAGAGACGAAACGAATGAAAAAATGACAGCATCAAGTGCGACTGTCTGATTGTTTTGAGAAGGTAGAGAATTCGAAGCATCCGAAATCCTCGCAAAAAGGCGATGTTAAATACATGTGTAAAGAGAGGCATTACCACCAGAAGATCGATAATCCCAAGGAATGAAAAAACGAATTTCCATTTTCTTCGCGCAATCATAAAACGAAGTACATATTCCACCGCGAAGATTGAGAGAACAACGACATCAATCAGATGAAAAATCGGTTTCCACGGTGCAAAATATTCAATATTTTCTAATAAAAATGCACCCACTGAAATCACGATTAACAAAACCAAAATAGACCCGAAAATCTTTCCTAGACGGGACTCGTGGTTTTCCAATACTTCAATAAGAATCTGTTTTATTTTTTTCATGTTTGTTTTTGTCTCGCTTAATTTTGTCAAAAAATGAATTTTTTGTAAAACTGCACCCGCTATCATCACTTTATTTATGTTGAAAATCAAGAACCTCTGTGCACAATTTGAAGACAAAGCGATTCTAAAAGGGATCGATATCGAAATAAAAAAGGGAGAAATCCACGCACTCCTCGGTCCGAACGGATCTGGGAAGTCGACATTGGGCCGGGTTATCCTCGGTGATAAGAAGTACAACGTAACCAAGGGGACGATAGAATTTGAAAAACAAGACTTCTTAAAGCTCAGGTCCGCCGACCGTGCGAAAGTTGGATTTTTCTTGAGCTTTCAATCCCCTCCTGAACTAGACGGCGTGAATGCAAATGACTTTCTCTTCGCAGCCAAGAAGGCGATCGATCCTGAATTTCATTCAAGTTTCAGGTTTAAGAAATCACTCTCTGCTCATTTTGAGGATTTGCATCTCGATGAAGAATTCATGAACCGCGAGGTGAACAAAGGCGCCTCCGGTGGCGAACGACGAAAAATGGAAATCGCTTCCCTCCTCTCTCTTGATGGGAAGTTAGCGTTCCTCGATGAAATCGATTCCGGACTCGATGTGGATGGAACTGCTCGGGTTGCAAAGGCAATTGAGGAATTCATGAAGGATAGCAACAAAGCCTTAGTCCTCATTTCTCATACAGAAAAACTTCTCAATCTCGTACAACCAACCCACTTTCATATTTTGTGTAATGGAGAAATTATTCAATCGGGCGGACGAGAACTTATGGAAAAAGTGCATAAATGTGGATTTTGTAACTTCTTGAACAAGAAATGTGTTCAATAGACTTCACTGGTCTCACCAAGCAGGATCTCGATCATTCAAACAATCAAGATTATGCGAAAAAATTCGATACAGGACTATCGGAGGACTTGGTGCGATCGATTTCTGAAAGCAAAAATGAGCCATCTTGGATGCTCGATATCAGACTCCAAGCATTGCAGAAATTTAACGAACTCCCTCTCCCCTCTTGGGGACCAAGTTTGAAGAAACTCGATTTCAAAAAGATTCGTTATTTTGCAAAAGCGAGTGATAAAAAAAATTCTAAAACCTGGAACGATGTGGATCTAGAAATCAAAAAAACGTTTGATCGATTAAAAATTCCACAAGCCGAACGAGAAATCTTAGCGGGTGTTGGCGCCCAGTATGAGAGCGAAAACATCTATCACAATGTCAAAGATGTATGGAGTAAACAAGGCGTCATCTTTGAGGATTTCGATACGGCAGTCATGAAATATCCAGAGCTTGTACAGAAGTATTTTTCAAAATGCGTACCACTCACCGATCACAAATTTGCAGCACTTCATTATGCAGTAACCTCTGGAGGAACATTTCTCTATGTGCCAAAGGGCATAGAAATCACCCAACCCCTCCAAGCCTACTTCCGGATGAATGCAATGAATCAGGGACAGTTTGAACACACATTAATAATTGTGGAAGAAGGGGCGAAAGCGCATTACATTGAGGGCTGCTCAGCACCTCGCTACGGCAGTAAATCACTGCATGCGGGATGCGTGGAAGTCTTTGTGGAGAAAGGCGCTCAGATACGATATTCATCCGTTGAGAACTGGAGCAAGGATACATACAATTTGAATACCAAACGGGCGATTGTGAATGACAATGCCAAGATGGAATGGATCGGAGGAAATCTCGGATCGGGGGTCACCATGCTCTACCCGAGTTCGTTATTAGTTGGCAATGGAGCACGAGCCGATCATCTCGGAATTGCGTTAGCGAACGAAGGACAGAATCAAGATGTCGGATCAAAAGTCACCATCAGTGGAAAAAACTGTCGAACGAATATCGTTTCCAAAAGTTTGTCAAAAGGCGGTGGGATCTCTACCTATCGTGGAATTGTCGATGTAAAGAAATCCGCCGAGAATGCTGTCGTGCACGTGGAATGCGATGCGTTGCTCTTTGATGATCATTCAACCGCTGACACCATTCCGCAGATTACCTGTGAGAACGATACCGCGCAGATTACCCATGAAGCCAGCGCTGGGAAGATTTCTGATGAAGTCCTGCTCTACTTCGAATCCCGAGGGATTGGAGAAGATGAGGCGCGCGGTATGATCGTGAATGGATTCCTCAATGAAGTCGTTAAAACACTCCCATTAGAATATGCCAGTGAGTTAAACCGGCTGATCGAGATGGAAATGGAAAACTCTATCGGATCGGATAACCCTAATTTTAAATGTTAAATGTTAAATAAAAACAAACCCCAATTTAAAAATTTAAAATTAAAATTTATTTGGAAATTGAACATTGAAAATTGGAAATTCTTTTAACATTTTGCCTTTTACATTTTACATTCTTCTTCATGAAAATAAGTAATCCAACAGGTTCCAAACACATCATCGTTGGCAACAACGAGAAACTCCTCGTGCAGTTGGAAGACTTCGATGCAGGATCTCGTAAATTCACACTGGATATTGAATTGAAGGGTGAGAATGCCCACTGTAAGATACAGGGACGTATTCAATCTTCAAAGAAGAATGTGAAACAATGGAATGTCGTAATGAGATTCAACGGCGCAAGCCAAACTGGAATTATTGAACTAAGAGGAACGGCTGAAGATGATGCACAATTAAAATTAAACGGAACCGGAATCATTGCGAAATCTTCCACCCAAGCGACAGCGCAGGTAAAGGAAAAGATTATTCTTTTTGGGAATGCAAAAGGAAAAGCATTACCCGTTCTCACCGTACAAACCGACAGTGTTAAGTCTGCTTCTCACAGTGCGTCTGTAGCACCTGTAAGCGATGAACAGATCTTTTACCTCCAATCACGAGGTATTGATAAAAAGAAAGCACAGGAGGTGCTGAAGACTGGATTTTTGAAGACAGTTAATAGTTTATAGTCATTATAAAAATGCAGTTACGAATCCATATTCGCGAGATCTACCCAATGAAAGTCACCTGCCTATGGGTGACGTCACCTGTAAGCAGGTGACTACCATGATAGGAAAGGAAATTCTTCATAGTTGCCCCTGCATAAAAACACAACCCTATCGACATCCTTGAATAAGGAAAGCCGAACAATCCCTTTATAAAAAAGAGTCCCCATTGTTAAAAACAACCGACAGTTTTCACCATCGGTTGCCTTATTCATTCGTAATTGATAATTCGTAATTTTCAGAGACACGCCTTCATAGACAACTGCGTTCGTCCCATCTTATCAGTTCCCATAATCTTTACTTTCACTTTGTCTCCTTCTTTGACGACATCACCTGGATGATTCACTCGTTCATTTGCCATTTCTGACACGTGAACTAATGCTTCTTTTCCTGGGATGTATTCAACGAAGACTCCGAAGTCCATGATTGATTTCACCGTTCCATCGAACTCGTCACCAACTGTTGGTTCGTACGTCATGAGGTCAATTTCAGCCCGTGCTGCTTTTGCCCCTTCTTGGTTCGTTGAAGTAATCATAATGATTCCATCATCATCAATATCGATATTCACATCGTACTCTGCACAAAGACGTTGGATAGTTTCTCCACCCTTTCCGATAATCACTCGAATAAATTCTGGATTAATCTTGAATGAATCAATACGTGGTGCGTATTCGTTCATTTCTTTTCGTGATTCTGGAATGGCCTTCAACATCGCATCAAGAATGTGAACTCGAGCGGCTTGAGATTTTTGCAATGCTTCTTCAAGAAGAGACATTTTGAGTCCCTTCACTTTAATATCGAGTTGCAATGCTGTAATTCCGTTTTGGTCTCCTGTTACTTTAAAGTCCATATCTCCGTCGAAATCTTCAAATGACATGATGTCAGTCAAGATTCGGTAATCACCTGTTTCAGCATTCATCAAAAGTCCCATTGCTACTCCTGAAATTGGTCGTTTGATTGGAACTCCCGCATCCATAAGAGACAATGTTGATCCACACACAGCCGCCATAGAAGACGATCCGTTGCAGGTAAGAATTTCTGATACCACACGTACAGTGTACGGGAAGTTGTCTTCAACTCGGTCAGGCATCATGTATTTGAGTGCTCGTTCTCCGAGCATTCCGTGACCAATTTCTCGTCGTCCTGTTGAACGAAGTGGTCGAACCTCCCCCACTGATGATGGTGGAAAGTTGTAGTGATGCATGTAGTATTTTTTCACTTCGTTTTGATCGGGGTCGTCGATGATTTGGTAATCACCAGGACCTCCCAATGTTGTCATAGACAAAGATTGTGTTTCTCCACGTTGAAACAACGCTGATCCGTGTACTCGTGGGAAAAGACTTACTTCACATTGAAGTGGTCGTACATCGTCCACCTCTCGTGCGTCGATTCGTTTTCCTGTGTCGAATACTCGTTTTCTCATTGCTGCTGCGAATCGTTTTTCAAAGAAGTAAAGCAAGTCTCTTTTCGTTACTTCGTCATTTTCGATTTGTTCTGCGCACGCTGAGAGAAGTTTTTCTTCTGCATCATGCAACGCTTGTTTAATTTCTACTTTTCCAGCTCCCTTAATCGCTTCAAACTCAGCTTCTGTTAAGCTTTTGTCTACCAATTCTTTCGCTGCTGGATTGAGTTCTTGCAATGTTGGAACTCTTTGTTCAATTGGTCCTGCTTTCTTCACGAGCTCTTTTTGCGCTTGGCAGACCTTTTTGATCTCACCATGTCCAAACTGCAATGCTCCAATCATTTCTTTGTCAGAAACAAGATTCGCTCCTGCTTCCATCATGAGCACTGAGTCTTCTGTTCCTGCTAAAATTAAATCTAGTTTTCCTTTTTCTACTTCTTCAAAAGTAGGATCGAGGAAGTAAGAACCATCGTCTTTCATTCCTACTCGTACAGCTCCCACTGCATCTTCCAAAGGAAGTCCTCCCAAAAGACATGCCATTGAAGCGACATTAATCATAGTGGCTGTTGTGGTGTGCACGCTATCTGCTTGCAGCAATGTTCCTACAATTTGAACATCGTTCCGCATCATCTTTGGAAACATTGGACGAAGAGGACGATCTGTCATTCGTGCCGTGAGAATAGCTGCCTCTGGTGGTCGAGCTTCTCGTTTCAAGAAACGTGATCCCTTAAATTTACCTGTTGCGTAGAACTTTGGATCAAAGTCTACCATCATAGGAAAGAAGTCTATTCCGTCCTTCGCTGTGTCTGTCATTCCTGCTGTACAGAGAATAACGATGTCGCCATATGTAGCGACTGTGGAACCATTAGCCAGTAATGCCAATTTTCCTGTCTCAAAGGTGAGGGTCTTGCCCCCTATTTCTACCGAAACCGATTGTATGTGTGTTTGCATAAGTGCAAAAGATGAAATTAATAATCTCCGCAAGTCCTTTGCTCGGAATAAAATTGAGGAATTTTTCGGAATGAAAAACGCCCGGATTTACTCCGAGACGAAGTTCTTATTTACGGAGGCCTAGTGCTTTAGTAACGTGCGCGTATTGTGTCGCATCAGTCATTTGTAAATATCGAAGTAATTTTCTTCGTTTTCCTACCATACCAATAAGCCCTCGTCGTGAGTGCTTGTCTTTAGAATGATCTTTTAAATGCTGAGAAAGCATTTCGATTTTGTTTGTCAAAACCGCAATCTGAACCTTTGAAGACCCTGTGTCTTTCGCGTGTGTTTGATGCGTTTTAATAACTTCTTTTTTTGCTACTCGTGACTTTGCAACTACTGCCGCCTTCTTTGTAGCTTTTTTCGCTGGAGCCTTTGGTGCTGCTTTTTTTGCAACGAGCTTCTCTTCCTTGTCCGGCGCTTTATCAGGCATAGCCTTTGCAGAACCTGAAGTTTTAGCTGAATCAGCTTCTTTTTTTACGGTTTCTTCTTTGGTCATATGAGAAAATTAAATCGCGCAGATTGTAGAGCTTCACGACCTTTCGTCAAGGATTTTCTGGGGGAAAGAAAGGAAGTTGTGAAGTAGGGAAGTATGGAAGAATAAATAAAAAACCTTTTCACTTCATTACTTCCTTACTTCTTACTTCCCTACTCTTCCAAATTTTCTGCCAAAATTTTCAAAATTTTATCTGACCGAACCGCATAGGAAATATCCTGTGAACGATCGGCTCCCACAAGAATTCCAAACACCTGTCCCTTTTCTCCAAAAATTGGTGATCCGGAATTGGGTAACGTCGCAACCCCAGAAATGACAATTCTCTCTGTTTGCAAAGATTCTTCATTAATATGCTCCGAAATCGAACGGACTTCCTCTGTGGTCAGAGAAGATGTTTCATCTATCCAAAAAATTGGCTCTCCCAACACCGGCGGATGATCGCTCCATGTCGGCGCATCCAACACCCAGTTATTGAGTTCAAAGAAGAGCAAGTCATCTTCAAATGCCCGTGCAATGATATGAATCGGCATTTCCTTCCAGAACAATTTATCGTATTTTTCCTTTAAATGATCCGCCGTCACAAATATCTGATCCTGCAGAGAGACAGCCATTCCAACTCTATTCCCCTCGCTATCGCTGAGAAAAATATGTGATGGAATCGTCGGACGATATTCTTCTACTTCTTCATGACTATTCGCTTGCATCAGTGGCTCAATGGAAACGGGTGTCTGAGAACAAGCCATTAATGCGAATCCCAATGCACAAATCACAAGCTTTTTCATTGTGTATAAAATAGCTTGAAAATACTTTTTCGTAAATAGAAAAGCTGTGGCTTGTCAGGCGTCTTGTCTGGCGTAGCTTTTAGCGAAGACTGAAGTTTGTGTATTCCGTCTTCACTTCGTTACGCCGGGCAGGCTTCCATTTCCTTTTCACCGCGTCGCTTCGCTTCTTGTTCAAAGCAAAGCGAAGCCTGGTACGCGCGATAGGACTCGAACCTATGGCCTCCTGCAAGTCAAGCAGGCGCTCTAGCCAACTGAGCTACGCGCGCGGAAAAAGCCTGTGTTTTTTAGCGATTCAGGATTGAAATGTCAATTTTTGTTTCTTAGGAAACTGTTTCTTTTAGTTTTTTAGCATTTTCAAAGTCTTCTATTTCAATCGCATACTGGTACGCAAATTCTAAAAGTTTTTTTTGATAATTCATTTTTTTGTTTCGTTCAATAAAATTTTCAATAGCATTTTTGAATGTTTCTCCCCAATTTCCTCCTTCTCCCTTAAAATGAAAAGATCCTACTTTTTCTGAAAGTACTACATGAAATAATCCATTTTTCATGTCCCAAGAACTCCAATTTAAACCATAATCTTCTAGTATTTGTTCGTATTTCGAAAGGTAATATTCAAAAAGCTCTTTCGTATCTTCATTCTTTTCTGGCGAATTCAATGGTTCTATTTTTGGTGCTTTTCTAATAAGCAGATCTCCCTTATTAAGAAGCTCTAAAGCCATTTCATATCTTATCAATTTATAAACATGTTCCCAATCACCTGCACCTTCTTTTTTATCTAAAACTGATTGTATTTGTTTCGCAGTGAAATCAGTAAAATCCATCTCCAAAAAACCAGGTTGATCAAAATGAAAATTTATTTTTTAAACGCAACACCTGTAGGAATTAAACTACAAGTGTC
>CAZEON010000018.1:0-18598 GCA_964513975.1 uncultured Candidatus Peribacteria bacterium | reverse complement strand
TTTCGACATCGTCATGCGTGATAGATTTCTGTCTCTTTTTGACGGCAAAGATCGCTGCCTCGTTGAGGATGTTTTCCAAGTCGGCTCCGGAGCATCCGACTGTCTTTGAAGCAATCTTTTTCAAGTTCGTTCCTTTGGCAAAGGTTTTGTTCTTCGCGTGAAGGTCAAGAATCTGCAATCGTGCTTCCATGTCTGGCAAGTCGATGTGAACTCGTCGATCGAATCGTCCTGGTCGAAGCAACGCCTTGTCCAAAACGTCTGGACGGTTCGTCGCTGCGATGACGATAAGAGAGGTTCCTGATTCGAATCCGTCCATCTCTGTAAGAATCTGGTTCAGCGTTTGTTCTCGTTCATCGTGTCCTCCCCCCATTCCGTTTCCTCGTTGTTTCCCTATAGCATCAACTTCGTCGATGAAGATAATCGCTGGCGCATTTCGTTTGGCAGTTTTGAACAAATCACGAACACGTGATGCTCCTACTCCCACAAACATTTCTACAAATTCTGATCCTGACACTGAGAAGAATGGCACGCCTGCTTCTCCCGCAATCGCACGAGCAAGCAACGTTTTCCCTGTTCCTGGAGCCCCCACCAAGAGAATTCCCTTCGGTGTTTTCGCTCCCATTTTTCGGTATCGTTGTGGGCGTTTGAGGAAATCTACTACTTCCACGACTTCTTCTTTTGCTTCGGTCGCTCCCGCCACGTCGCTAAATCGAGTGTTGTATTTTGTCTTGTCGTAGACCTTCGCTTTTGATTTCCCGAAACCAAATGGTCCCCCTTCTCCCCCACCTCCTCCCATGGCACTGGCTCGACGAGAGATGAAGATAAGGAATCCGATAAGCAATAAAAATGGGACAACACCAATCAAGATGTTCATCCACATTCTTCCGCTTGAAGTATCGATAATCGTTACCTTTGCTCGTTTTGATAAATCATCAAACCCCAAGTCGCTGATATTGCTTGATACCTCCTTTGCCGTCTTGAAAACCACACTATCAAAGGTCTCCGCTGTAATTGTATTATCTTTAATCTTAATTGTTTTGAACTCATCTTGTGTATATTTTTCCTGCATATCGGTGAGAGAAATATCTTCTGGATTCGTTTGGGAAAAGAATTCTTCATTTCCTGGAAAAATAAGTGCGAGACTCGCCCCAATCAGAGCAATAACGAGCAAGTATTTAAAAGGGCTTGTCTTCCGTGGTGCGTTTTTTGGACCTGGTTTCATAAAGGTAAATTAATCGAAAAGAGAGTAACAAAAAAGGGGGATTTATCAATCAAAAACACCTCGTCATCCTCGCTTGGCGGGGATCCTATCAATAAACCTCGTTCCTTTTGAGTGAAGCGAATTATCCTTTACATTAATTTTTCACTACGTTCTGAAAGAACGATATTGCCTCACAGGATTGCCGCCAAGCGACAATGACGGGATTGGTTATTTCAAATAATCCGTAAACAAAATCCCTTCTAAATGATCGTGTTCGTGAAGGAAAATTCGCGCATCCCATTTTTCTAATTTTTTTTCACACCAGTTCCCTTCTGTGTTTTGCCATTTAGCTTTGACCTTTACTGGTCGAGAAACTTTCCCAAATTCCCCTGGTAAGCTGAGACACCCCTCTTCCATAAAAACTTCTTTTGGGGAACATTCTATAATTTCCGGATTCACCATCGCCAACACTTTTGTTTCTTTTTTTGTACCGACGTTTTGTGTAATCAATAAAATTCTCTTTCCTTCTCCTACCTGATTCCCCGCCAGTCCCACTCCCTTTACCCCAGTATTTAAATCTTCGCTAAGCATGGTTTCTTCCATCTGGGTAATAAATTCCGCCAGTGAATTATCGAAAATTTTCACTGGCTCGCATTTTGTGCGAAGGATTATATTGGTTTCTCCTGTTTGAATATCAAGCATTGTATGTTGTTTTTACCCGATTGAATTAAAAAATCAATATCAAAATAGGGACGCGCCAATGGTACGCCCCTACAAAATGAACAAGGGGTTTAAACCCCTTGTTCATTTTAAACTTATTGCAATTCAACAGTCGCTCCTGCTTCTTCAAATTTCTTTTTCATTTCTTCTGCTTCTTCTGTCTTCACTTTTTCCTTGATTGTTCCTCCTGCTTCAGCCAAAGTCTTCGCTTCACCAAGTCCAAGACCTGTTATTTCACGAACTACTTTGATCACAGCAATTTTTTGTGATCCACAGTCTTTTAAGACTACATTGTGATCTGATTTAGCTACTGCTTCTTCTTCTGCTGGTGCTCCAACTGCTGCTACAGCTACTGGTGCTGCTGCACTAATTCCGTACTTTTCTTCAAAGTACTTCGCTACATTGTTCGCTTCCACAACCGTAAGTTTTTCGATTGCATCCACCACTTTTTGCTCACCTGCACTGAGCTTGATATCGGTTGTAGTCTCTTTAGACATGATATGGGGTATTTAAGAATAAAAAAATTAAAAACAAATTAAGATGCGAATTTCTCCGCATTTTCCAAAACATTAAATAGTTTTGAAAATCCTGAACCAAACACACTGTGAAGTTTCTGAGGACCAGATTTGAGCATTCCAACAATCTTCGCGAGAGATTCTTCTCGACTTGGCGTGCTCGCAATAATTGCTGTTGCTGCCACGTCGCAGAATTTTCCTTCGAAAATTGATCCTGCATAATCTACCTTTGAAGTCTTTGTTTCTTTATCAAAGAATTCAGCCATGTACTTCTTGATTGAAGCTGCTGGTGCAATCTCATCTGTAGGAGATACAATAACTGCTACCGCTCCCTCAAGGTCGTCCACGTTTACTTCTGGAAGTCCTGTATTTTTTGCTGCCAACGCCATCAATGTTTTCTTGATAACCGTGTAGCTCATTCCTTCTGCTCGAAGACCTCGTCGCATTGTTTGCGCTTCTTCTACCGTCAATTCATTAAACGTAATGAATGCGACTCCTTTCGCTTCCTTGAATTTTGCTTCAAGAGTTGCGAGTTGATCCGATTTCGTGCTTCGTGATATTGCCATTTTGATTTAAAAAAAGTCTTTGCGGGGCAAAGACTTGAGACGTAATCCATTTCCCATCTATACAGAACGTCGAGGAAATGATTTGATTTGTCTCGGTTGGGTTTATGACTCAAGGTCTACCAACTGTCTTTGACCGCGGGTAAGATAGGGATGCGTGATTTTTTGTCAAATGTTTTTTAGAAAGATGACAATTATGTTGAAACAGTAGAGACGTAGCAATGCTACGTCTCTACAAAACCCTTTTATGAACAAGGTGTTTAAACCCCTTGTTCATAAAAGTTCGCCCCCAAACCCCACCCCTGCAATTGTCGCACTTGAAGTTACCGTTCCTGAATCGGTGAGCAATGCCTTCGCTTCCTCCCAGTCCTCCACGAAAAACACCTCTATTTGCTCTGATGGATCGAGGTCTTGTTCGCCGTTAAGTGAACAATTACGCGCTAAAAAAAAGTGATATTTCATGCTTGATCCTGTGGGATTGGCAAACACTTCTCCAATTTTTTCTAAACTTTCCGCAGCAAATCCTGTCTCTTCCTGAAGCTCTCTTGTTGCTGCCACCTCTGGTGTCTCTCCCTCGTCAATCATACCCGCACAGAATTCCACCACTTTTTCTCCCCCTCCGTGTTTGTAACTTCTTTGAAGAATAACTTTTCCGTCTTCAGTAATGGGAACAACAATCACTGCATCGGCAGAGGTGTTGACGAACCATTCCCCTTTTCCTCCATCAGGGAATTCGACTTCATGGCGCTCCACCGGACAGTATTTTGAGTCGATGAGTTTTTCTTTGGAAAGGATTTTAAATTTTTTCATTGTTGGAATTATAACGAAATCCAGTACCTTCTGTTAATTCGATCCTTTCCTTTTAGGATAATTTTATCTTTTAGTTTTCCACCATAGAATTCAATTATTTTTTGAGAAGCCACATTGTCATCATCACAAGTAATTAATACTTTTGAATATTTTTCTTTGTTTATTTTAGACAACATTAATCCCAATGCCTTTTTTCCATATCCTTTTCTCCTCTCTGACGGACGAATCCAATAACCAATATGCCCTCCGTATTCACGGAGACTGGGCGTTAATTCATGTCGAAAAGATATCCGACCAATAAATTCTTTCCCTTCAACAATCCAATACATCGTATCTTGCACCCATCCCTTTGTTAAATTTTTTCCTTCTCGAAAATCTTTCATCCGCTTCAAAAAAACCATGAAAGACTCCTTTTCTATATAAAAAAAAACTTGTTTTGAGGCTTCTTCTTCCTCTTGGAGTGCTTCAAAGAAAGATTTCTTAAAACGATAACTCGGAAAAACCAGTTTTAAATCACTCATTTTTTTTATTTGAAAATTGAAAATTGGAAATTGATGCATTCATCATCAAGTGATCCACCAGAACCAAAGCCGTCATGGCTTCGAGCACGGGAATCACCCGTGGCACAATAATCGGATCGTGCCGTCCTTCGATTTCCAGATCCACTTCTTCGCCTTTGGTATTCACTGTCTTTTGCGGTTTGCTAATCGATGAAGTCGGTTTCACCGCTACTCGGAACCAGATATCCTCACCTGTTGAGATGCCACCAAGAATACCGCCATTAACATTTCGTTTTGTTCTAACCCGGGTTAGAAAATCCGAACCCGGGTTAGAAATAAATTCATCATTCGCTTCTGATCCTTTTTTCGCTGAAAGCGAGAACCCTTCTCCGATTTCAAATCCTTTCACCGCTCCCACCGACATACATGCCTTCGCGAGATCAGCTTCGAGCTTGTCGAAGACTGGCGCTCCCAGTCCCGCAGGAGGGTTTTTAATCCTGATCTCAACGATTCCCCCAAGTGAATCTCCTTCTGCTTTTACGGATTCAACGTGATCTAACGCGCGTTTGAATGACGACTCATCAGCCATTCGCAGTGGATTTTTTTCAATGAAAGATTCATCCACATTTTCAAATGTTTCTCCACCAATCGCTCGTGCAAATCCGATGATTTTAATGTTGTGTTGTTTCAATATTTCTTGCGCCACAGCGCCTCCCATCACACGAGAAATCGTTTCTCTTCCCGAACTCCTTCCGCCTCCTCGATGATCACGAATACCGTATTTTTTGAAGAAGGAAGCGTCTGCGTGTGAAGGACGAAACACATCCTTTAGATTCTCATAATCTGCTGAATACATATTGCTATTTTTCACGAGCACCGCAATCGGTGCTCCCGTTGTTTTTCCTTCAAAAATCCCCGACACAATCTCACACATGTCAGACTCTTTTCTCTCGGTTGTCATACTTGATTGTCCTGGCTTTCTTTTATCCAATTCGTCTTGAATACATTTTTTGTTCAATTCGATATTCGAAGGACAACCATCAATGATGACTCCCATCATTGTTCCATGGGATTCTCCAAAGCTGGTAATTCGAAATAGATTTCCAAAAGTGTTCATGTGCAGGAAAGTAATAACAAAAAACCACCTTGGGGGCAAGGCAGCTTTGTTCTTTTAACAAGTTTGGTAATTATCGTCGTGTTCCCTCAACATACTGATCCATAGGAACTGTTCGTCCTCCAATACGCATTCGAATGATACTAATATTTTTTCCTCGAATTCGAGTTCTTCGTCCTGCTTTATTCATTTCTATTCGTGATTCTGCTTTTACAACAGCTCGTGGTCGGACAACATCTCGTTTTACGAGCACTGTCTTCATTTGTGCTGTATAAATATCTCGTTCTCGTGGAAAATGTTGAAGTCGTCGGTAGTACGATTGCCCACCAATATCAGCATGGCTTGATCTGAGCACTGTAAGAACTGTTCGAGAATAAGGATTAACATCTTGAAGATAATACGCTCCGCCAGTAAAAACAAAGGCTGAGAGAATTAATACGAAGGCTGTTAAAAATGAAAACTGATGATTATTTCGCATAATGTGAGTTTAATAATTGGGTAGTGCTTTTTTACTTCGAGAGAAAAAATTGTCAAGCAAAAAGAATGTGAATGCTCATGCTCGTCAATCTTATTTTTCCTTTCCTTAAAAGTCACCGACCCATGGATAACATCCTCTATAGACGGGTGATTACCAAGAAAAAATCTCTAAACTATGAACTATAAACTGTTAACTATCTTATTTTAAATTCGATCCTATTAAAAATACTCGGCAGGCTCTCTGCCCAGAACGGTGATATTTTCATATCAATCACATTTTCGATTTCTGGATAATTCGTCAAAATCCCACGCACTTCTTTCGCTTTCTTCCCTGCAATTTCTTTTTTTAATTTCTCTCTCCATTCTCGTGCAGAGATTGAATCCGAGTCGATATCCAATGTCTCCACTCCCTGCATTTCAACCGATAGTTTTACCCATTTCCCTTCTTCAAAGAATTCCGATTCCATCACTCTATACTGAGCAGAAACAGGATCTATTTTAATAAGTTTTTTCCGATGATCTTGTGTCGCCCGCAGTTTCTCGGTGAGAAAATTTGCCACTTGGGACTGATCAAAAACAATTCCTCTCAATCGCACGTGTGCTGGCACCTCAAACGTCTGCACTTCTTGCCCAACCAAATCTTCTGGAAACTCGAAGCTAACGGTTTCAGTGTTGAGCAGTCGCGGATCGTCGAGGAGTACATATTTCCCCTTTTCTCGCTCTGACCGATTCTCAATTTCTGTCCGCAATTGATCAATTCCTTGCACACGAAATTTCTCAACCAAGAGTTCTCTCACCGATTCAAAATCTCCTTCTTCAATAAAATAATGCGTCAATGTCGATCCACCAACAAGCGGTCCTTTGTTCGCACGAGCGTAGTACAGTTCTCGTGATGCAGAACGCAATGCCGGGAAGATAAAATCTGTTCCTGCTTGGATATTTCCCCTCTCGCCAATGGGTTTCCCCTCCTCATCGTACTGATCGGCTCTAATCTCTACGACAAATCGCCCCGCCCCGTCTTCATTGCGCGGTGGGATAACCACCTTGTCTTCGAATCGAAAAATCATTCCATCTTCTGTTGCAAGTCGAGAAGGGAGAAGGAACTTTTCATATTTCGTTTCGTTCATCAGTGTCACTTTCCCATGCGCATCTGTCAGATCGTATCGTCGTCCGGTGGATGGGAAGATTTCAGTTCCAATAACTTCTGTTTCCACAAAAATGCCATCGACCATCGGGAGATTTTTTTCTTTATCCGATACATCCGCCTCTGGCAGTGTAATAATAACATTCTGGGTTACTGGAATAACCGATACTTTTAATTTCAAGGTCACGGTGGCTCTCGGAGAAATCCATGCCCATGTCCCAATAAGAAGTACAATGACAATCAAAAAGGCAAAGAATATTTTTCCTCGGATCGGTTTCCGTCGTCCTTCGTTTTCAATTTTGTGAGTAGCAAACACCGGTTTTGTTTTTGTAGATGTGAAGGCTACCCGAGCATCTTCTTCATTTTTTATAGGGGCTTCTTTTTTGGGTTTTCCATTGAGAATATCCTTTACCTCTTGTCGTTCTGTATCAATAAATTCCGTTGGTATGACTGAGTACACTTTCAAATCCTGTGCTTTCATACTATCGCGCACGAACTTCTGAAACACCACAAAAGAAAGTTCTTTCTGCTCTGTTTCTTCGACTTCTTTTAATTTTTTGAGAAAGGAAGTGTCGGATAAAATAGCAAAATGCCGAGGACAAATAAAAACTATTTTATCCGTCGAAACATGCTTCACCACTTGAAGGATGTCTTTTACGCTGTCGCTATCTTTGAGCGAAATAGGTGTCACTTCCATATGAGGGAAATGTACTCCAAGAGGAAAAAATGTAAAAGGTTAAATGTTAAATATAAAAAAATCATAATTTTCAACCCCACTCTTTGCTTCGTTCCAACAAGACCGGTTTTAAAATTTGGAAATTAAAATTTCTTTTTACCTTTTCTATTTAAAATTTTACATTCGCTCCCTCTACGTCCTCACAATATATCCATATCCATGAACAGTCTCGATCATGTAGGCCCCATCTTTGAGTTTCTTCCGCAGTGACCGAATATGTACCGTAATAGTATTAGAAACGAGGTTGTCATTTTTCCCGTCCCACAGACAATTCTGAAGTTCCTCTCGTGTCACAAGCGTGTTTCTATTCCGTAATAAAAGAAGTAGAATTTGGAATTCTTTTTTTGTGAGATGCACATCTTTCTGTTTATAAAACACCAACATATTGGTCATATCCACCGCAATGTCTTTGCACCGAAGAATATTATTCTGCGTGCCAGATTTCCGACGCAATAAACATTTCGCTCTCGCTGTCAGTTCGTCCAGTGAGAAATCTTTCACGAGAAAATCATCCGCCCCAAGATTGATAGCCTTGATGCGTGTATCAACAAGATTGTTAGAAGAAATCGCTAAGATCGGCGTCTTTTTCCCAAGCGCCCGAAGCGAAGCGATAACAATGAATCCATCTTTTTTTGGAAGCACAATATCAAGAATCACAAGGTCATACTTGTTGGTTTTCATTTTTCCCAATGCCACCTCACCATCTTCTGCTCGATCAACTACAAATTTCTCCTGTTTCAATGTCATCTCAATAAGATCCAACATCGATTCATTGTCTTCTACGACGAGTATTTTCATTGAGAGGGGGCTATGAATATTGCCAATATCACCCGTATTTATATTTCTGTCAATATTTCCTCTTCACAAAAACTTCACATTTGGTTTGCCAGTTTGTAAAAAAAGTATTGTTTTCTCTTTACAATAAGTTTCTTTTAGTATACGAAGAAAGTTGCCGTTCTTTATTTTATTGATTTTTATAAGATTTGAAGCGGCGATAGCTTCAAAAAGATGATTCGTTCGGACGGTGGTTCTCTTTGTATTTCTTGTCCTTTCTTTATGGTTAACTTCACAGAAGCCAGCAATTACATCTCTACTAATCTTCCATTTCGAAAGTGGCGTATTGTGAAAAACATTCACCCCAGAAGAGTTGATCTCAGAATTAAAAAGCGAAGAGAGTTGTCATACAAAGAACTTCAAAAGTTAGATCAATCAAAAAATAAATTCATTTCTATTGTTTCTCACGAGCTGAGAACTCCAATGACTGTCATTAATGGGTTTACTGAGTTTTTGCTGTCGGAGAAATTTGGAGAACTCAATGGAAAGCAAAAAGAATTTCTCGGAACGATATCTCGCAACACCACCGAGCTTATTAAACTCGTAAATAAAATTCTCGACATAAGTCGACTTGAGTCTGGAAAATTGGTGTTCGAGTCACGAGATATACTCTTCCCCGAATTTCTAGTGGAAGCCGCAAATGAATTCCGTGTGCTTTGTGTACAGAAAAATATAAAACTCACTTTTCAAAATCCAAAAAATATGCGGTGCTTTATCAAAAGTGATCCCTTTCGTATAAAACGAGTTCTCATGAATCTCATCAGTAACTCCTGCAAATGCACCCCTGAGGGGGGTACTGTCGTTGTTATTCTCGAACCATATCCAGATGCAGGGCAGTCTATTCAAATTTCTGTAAAAGATAATGGAATCGGAATCCCGAAAGAAGATCAAAAATATATCTTTGAGAAATTTCACCAAGTAGAAAACTCTCTCCGAAAAAGCTACACCGGAACAGGACTCGGACTCCATATTGTAAACCTTATTATTGCGAGACTCGGTGGATTTATTTGGTTCAAAAGCACTGAAGGAAAAGGAACCTGTTTCACGTTTTCATTGCCAGATACAAATGAAAAATAAAAAGATACTGGTGATTGATGACAACCAAGACATAAACGATATGTTTGCACTTGCGTTTGAGTTGGCTGGGTTCTCGGTTCAACAGAGTTTTTCTGGAAAAGATGGTCTCGATATTTACCAAGACTTCTGTCCTGATGTCATCTTGCTCGACATTATGATGCCTGAGATGGATGGCAACGAAGTTCTTACCCGTATCAAAAAAGAGACTACCAGACACCCGCTCATCATTATTTTTTCCAACCTCCAATGGAAAGGCAAACCGTCTGAACGAGTTCGATATATAAAGAAATCAAGCATTACTCCCACACAGATGGTAGAGCTGGTGAAGAAGTGGATAAAAGAATAAAAGTTATCGTCCTAACGTACTCAAAAGATCTCGACGATGTTCTTCTTCGTCCATAAGAATATCTTCCAATTTTCGACGAATTCCATATTCATCAAGTTCTTCCGCCATCTTAATAAGACCTTTGTACATACGGATAGCCAGTTCTTCTCCTGCTAAATCTTGTTCTAACATTCGAATAGAATCTTCTGATATTTCACGTTTCTCAACATCAATAGTGGGCACTCCCCCTAAGTCTGCAATCATTTCTGAAACCACTATCGCATGTCCCATTTCTTCATTAGAATGAACCACAAGTTCCTTGCTAATAGAATCATATTCTGGTCCTGTGATAACAGAAGCATGCTGAACATATTGCACAGCAGCCGCATATTCCCATTCGAGTGCTTTATTCAGTGCTCCGATGAATGCTTTTTGGGTATCTGTCATTTTTAATAGGTTAAGAACACCGAAATAATATTCTTGTTAAATAAATATTCAATGTTTTTAACGAACCAGTCGCACTAATCGAATCGTATCGTAATCAATCGTTTCACCCAAAAAATCAAACACTGGTTTCAGTTTCTCATCTCCACATTCTTCAAAAGCATCATAAACTTTTTTATAAATTTCTGCTGGAGGACGCAGATATGTCAGGTCAAATTTTTCTCCAGCCTCTTGTAATCGTTCTATATGATTCACGATAGTCCCCACTGTCAATTCCTGCAAATGGGCTATTTCTTTTAAAGAACATTTTTGTAACAACATTTCTTTTGTTTGGAGTGTAGTAATTGAATTTGCGGGACGACGCAATCGAAGTGTTCGACTTTCTGCAAGTGTTTGTTTTTGTTTAGGAAGAATGTTGTTTTCTTTACAATACTGCGTAATTAATGGAATAAACTCATCCGCAAAAGCTTCCAACTTCCGTGTTCCAACCCCTGTAATTTGTGCAAATGATTCCCTCTCCTGCGGGAAATAATACGCCATCTCTTGCAAACTTTGGTCTCCAAAAATAATAAACGGTGGAACTGATTTCTCATCTGCAATCCGTTTTCTCAACGCCCGAAGAATTTCAAAAAGATTCTGGTCAAAATCTATCACGGTTCGAACGGAAGATTTTTTTATTAATTTCGAACATGGCAATTCTATTGTTTCTCGTTTTTTGAGGAAGGAATATCCCTTTTCTGTAACGGAAAAAACAGGATAGAGATCCCCTTCTTTCTCAATAAATTTCCGATGGAATAAAATCTGAAAATCCGAGCTCAGTTCCTCCTTCGAAACATCTTTGAGAATCCCATAGACGGAAAGTTTGTCATGCTTCCGTTCAAGTATTTTTTTCTCCTTTGAACCAACCAAAACACTAATAACATAATTTTTTCCAAACCGATTTCCCGTACGAATAATCCCCGAAAGTATTTTTTGAACCCGTTCGGTCGCATCAAATGTTTTTGTTTCCGTCAGGCAAATATCACAACTACCACAGTTTTCTTGTTCCCAAGTCTCCCCAAAATACTGTAATACATACTGTCGACGACACGTAGACAATTCGCACAAACAAATCATTTCTTCCAATTTCTTCCGTTCATTCGCCTGTCGTTGCTCATCCTTAATCTGCCGAATAAAAAATTCATGCTTCATTCTATCTCCAGCAGAAAAAAACATCACACAGTCACTCGGAAGACCATCACGACCGGCACGACCAATTTCTTGATAATAGCCTTCTATGGTTTTGGGAAACGTATAATGCACGACTAACCGCACATCGGGCTTATCAATTCCCATGCCAAAGGCAATCGTCGCGACAATAATCGGAACCTCATCCCGAATAAACAACTCTTGGTGCTTCTTTCGTATTTCCGCGGTAAGTCCTGCATGATAGGGCAATGCCTTGAGACCATTGAGAGTCAATCGTTCAGCGATATTCTCTGTGTCTTTTCGAGAGAAACAATAAATAATACTCGCTTTATTTTTGTGCTTTTGCAGTATTTCAAAAAGCGTTTCAAATGCTTGTTGTTTTTGCACCACTTGCATATTGAGGTTTTTTCTATCAAAGCTCGACGCAAATTCCACAGGATCAACAAGCCCCAATTGTGTCACAATGTCCTGTTTCACTTTTTCCGTTGCCGTTGCCGTTAGGGCAATAATAGGCACTGTTGGAAAGAGTTTTTTCAAAGAACACAACGTGCGATAATCCGGTCTGAAATCGTGTCCCCATTGAGAAATACAATGCGCTTCGTCAACCGCAATCAGATTGATTGAAAGTGACCGAAGAAATACTTGAAACTCTGGAACAGAAAACCGTTCTGGGGCAATATAAAGAATTTTTATAGCTCCTTTTTTTAATTCATTTTTCACAGCTTGAAGTTCTGAAGTCGAAAGTGAGGAATTCCAAAAAGCTGCCGAAATTCCATTTTCATTGAGCGCATCAACCTGGTCTTTCATAAGTGCAATCAGAGGTGACAAAACAAGTGTTAGTCCCTCCATTTGCAATGCTGGAAGTTGGAAGCAGAGCGATTTCCCACCTCCCGTCGGCATGAGAACAAAGGTGTCTTTCTTCTCTAGAACATTCTGAATAATCTCCTCCTGCAAAGGGCGAAATGAATCATATCCGAAATGTTTTTTGAGAAGATCTTTCATTTGTTATACAGAATATATTTCTTTTTGAAAAAAAGACGAATGAAAGATTTCATATAAATTTTCGAAAATAAACCATTTTAGTTCTCATACATATATGGATTCTCATCCACTTTCAAATAAATTCAAAAAAACAGACACAAGACCTGTGTTTTTAAATTTGGCTGGGGCGGAGGGATTCGAACCCTACATAAACACCGACCTCAACCCCCATAAGGTTCTTTGGAATTACTAGAAATAAAAATTCGAATATTTTGTGTCCTATAGTTCATGGGTCCATTAGAACCCTTTTTAAAGTTGACTTTCCTATAGAAAACCTATAGAATTTCAGTGATTAATAATTAAAAAATGAATTCTACCATTATGGTACACAAATCAGTGAAAGATCTTGCTGCGAAAAAAGCAAAAGCGGAAGGACTTAGCTTGAGTGTGGTTGCTCGATTTCTTTTGCAAGGGTACGCCGATGGAAAATTAAATATTGAACTTGTTGTTGGGGATCAAGAAATCCAGCGAGTTGACATTAATTCACAAACCCAAAAAATACTGGATGATTCTGTGAAAAAATGGCGTCATAAATTTGTCCAATAAATGAAACGCATTGTTTTTGCTCGCCAAATATTGAAAAAAGAAAAAGTAACTCAAAAAGATATTGAGATGATTTTAAAAGTTTGTGAGAAAGATATTTTTCAGCGCATTAAAGGAAAAAATCTGCCAAACGAATCCAGTTTGATAAAAATTTATGCAACAACCATTGAAGGGGCGCGAAGATTAGTTTTAATTCTTGATGAATCTATTCAGGTGGGACATTTTTTGTTTTATCGAAAAAAAGAAGATCCCATTGGAAAAAATATCAGTATAAAAAATCCTGAGTTTAAAAAAGCATTGCAACAGTATTTGAAGATTTGGAATGAAGATATGGAGACAGATAATTTTGAAATCGCAGAATTAAATCGCACTTAGTGCCCCTTCGCCATATGTACACGGGTCTATACGGCTTCTTTTTTACCGATTCGATCTCACAAGACATAAAGAAAAAGCGGATCTAGAATCCGTTTTGGCTCTTTGTACGTGGATCACTATGTAACATAGTGTACGTGTTGGCTGGGGCGGAGGGATTCGAACCCCCGAATGTCGGAACCAAAATCCGATGCCTTACCACTTGGCGACGCCCCACTAAATAACTGGCGGGATTGTAATTTGTTGCAAATGAAAATCAAGTTTTTGTATTTTTCAAGAAAATTTGAACTCCTTTCTTCCCTGTCCTATAATCCCCGAAACCCCTAACCCCACCCCATCATGGTCAACCCTATTAAAAAGAAGATTTGGTTTAAGAACAAAGATGTTGATTTAAATCGAATCGTTGAGGAATACAACGCTGGAGAAGATATCCTCTACGATCAAGTAATGATTCCTGATGATATATGGTGTTCGCGATGTTACGCGCGAATGTTGGAGAAACATAATCTTCTCACTGCCGATGAATTGAAACAGTTAGAAGGCGGACTCGATGATATTTTGGCTCTTTGGGAGAAAGACGAATTTGTTTTGAAAGTAGAAGATGAAGATTGCCACACCAAGATTGAAAATTATCTGATCGAAAAATTGGGAGACACAGGAAAAAAGATCCACACCGGACGAAGTCGAAACGACCAAGTGCTTGTGATGATGCGATACTTTTTAAAAAATAAAACCGTTGCCATTCGTGAGAAAACACTCGAACTCGCACAGATGTTTGTAGATTTTGCGAAGGAATACGAAATGATACCAATGCCTGGATATACCCACATGCAGAAAGCTATGCCTACAACTGTCGGGACATGGATTGCGTCCTTTGCTGAAAGTTTAGTGGATGATGCGAAGCTCCTCACCGCAATCACTGATGAAATCGTAGACCAGAACCCACTCGGATCTGGAGCAGGATATGGATCACCATTTGATTTTGATCGAGATTGGTTGAGCAAAGAACTCGGATTTACCCGAACGCAAAACAACGTGATTTACTGCCACAACTCTCGAGGAAAAATTGAAGGATTGGTACTCGAAGCATGTTGTCAGATTATGATGACGCTCAACAAATTGTCATCTGATCTTCTGTTTTACACGACGCAAGAGTTCCGATTCTTTGACCTTGATGATTCGATCTCAACAGGATCATCCATCATGCCTCAGAAGAAGAATTTGGATGTGGCCGAATTGATTCGAGGACGAACACCAACCGTGCTCGCCTGCCGGAATGAGATTACGCACAATATTTTAAACAAGATTTCTGGATATCACCGAGACGGACAAGAAATAAAACGTCCCCTCTTTCTCGGTCTCAAATACACAGAAAAATCACTGGAAGCCATGATGGCAATCATTGCGAACATTACCCCGAATAAGAAGATTCTCATGGACGCAGTCTTGGCCAGCCCCGGACTTTTTGCTGCACACAAAGCTTTCGATAAAGTGAAAGAAGGAATGACCTTCCGTGACGCGTACCGAGAAGTCGGATCAAATATCGCTGACATCAAAGTCTCTGCTGAAGACGTAGATAAATGGCTCAAGATGTCGACTCACCAAGGAGGAACTGGAAACCTTGGACTCGATAAGATTGAAAAAGAAATTGCAAAACTCATTAAAAAATAACCCCACACACAATGACTCAACCTTGGAATATGCTCGAACTTTTGAAAGAAAAAATTAAAGAAAAAGGCGGACCCATCTCATGTCACGCGCACTTTGATAAAGCCTATGTAATTACGCCCGAAACACTAGACATGACCATGGAACACATGGAAGTGAAGTGGGATCTTTGGAAGAAAGTAAAAGCCGGATACACACACGAAAACCTAGTAAAACGAATGTCGCTCAGTGCTGAAAACATGATCAATCAAGGATGTACGGTGACACGAACAAATGTAGATGTCGACTCAACCGTTGGAATGATGTGCGTCGAAGCGGCGTTGGAAGTAAAGAAAAAATACGCTGACAAAATTGATATTCAAATTGCTTCACAAGTGCTTGAAGGAGCAATGACACCAGAATCTCGAGAGATGATTGAGAAAGCCGCACCTCTCGTAGATGTCCTCGGAGGACTTCCCTCTCGTGATCGTCCCCACCAAGCCGAACACTTAGATTACCTTTTTGGTTTGGCAAAAAAGTATAACAAAACGGTTGACGTGCACATTGATCAGAACAATGTTCCTGAAGAAAGAGACACTGAACTTCTAGCTAAAAAAGTAATCGAACATGGTCTCCAAGGTCGTGTAAATGCGGTTCATGCACTCTCACTTGCCGCACAGCCAGATGATTACATGCAAGAAGTAATTGCTCTCATAAAGGAAGCGGACATGAATGTGATTGTTTGTCCGAGAGCCGCCATCGATATGATGCAAATGCGTGATCAAATGGCCCCTATTCATAATTCCATCGCACCCGTTCCTCAGCTCCTCGAAGCGGGAGTAAATGTGTGTCTCGGAGTCGACAATATATATGACTATTTCTGCCCATTTATCGACGGAGATGTGTTTAGTGAACTCTTATTCTTGAGTGAAGCCTGTCGATTCTATGATATGGACAAGCTTGTCGACATCGCGACCGTGAATGGAAGGAAGGTGATTGATATGGTGAAATGAAATTGTCCTATTTGACAAAAACTGCTATAATAATATGATTCTTTTGCTTTACACATGAGAGACTCAAGACTCGGTCCCGAGGTGGCTATGAGCAGGGCAGATATTGGGAAATATGTCCTTTTTAACCACCGAGATGAAAAAGACAAAGTAAAACCTTGTTTTAGTTCTTTCGATTTATCTAAAGTGATAGCAGAAGCAAAAAATTGTAAAAAAAAAGACAAAAAATTTATTCCGATAATTCAAGAAATAGGAGACCCTAAACTTAGTTGGAATTACTAAAAATAAACATGATTTACAATGTCCCTTTTTCTTTAAGCAAAAGACAGCTTAGAGTGGGAAGTGACTTAAAGGATGTTTGTATAGGGATGCCAAGTTTGTTTTTTTATTATAAGGATTTTCATTATGGAGGATTATTGGATACAGGAGCTGACAATAATATAGCACCTTTCGACTTTGGCTTTTCATGTGGGTTTTTATCTAGAGAGGAACTCATTAGAATCTATAAAAATTTACTTTTCCAGGATTCAGGAGGCGTTGGTGGAAAAGTGAAATTGAGTCCAAAATTTTCTATGAAAGTAAAATTAATGGTCACAGAGAAAATTGAAGAATCTTTAGAAAAGACGATTGAGGTTCAATTTATTATTCCTCAAAATATTAGTGAGTTTGATAAATATATGACATTAAAAAACTTCTTAGAACAAAGTGAACATGCCACCGATCAACGTTTATTAAAACGAAGAAACGAAGGACTTAAAGAATATACAAAAATATATAGCAGATTGCGGAGTCCCTTTCTTCTGGGGAAACCTTTTATGGCAATGTTTAAAAGTATAAAGTTTACTATCAACGAAGAAACTCCCGAAAGCACTAAAAGTAATTCTTATTTTGAATTGGAGCTATAAATAAACCCTACAAAGGACGAAGTCCATATGACTCCGCCCTTTTTCAAAGTCTATCAATTCTTATACAACTTCTCCTCCCAATCATGCAGATTAAACGCCGTCTTCTGTGAAAGATTGTAGATTTCGATGAATCCCGCTGAGGCGTTTTGATTAAACGTGTTGTTCTTGTTGAACGTAGCCAGATTATGATCGAAGAGTGAGTTCGGAGAATCGAGTGCTACCACCGTGATGTTCCCTTTGTACAACTTCACCTTCACGGTTCCCGTCACCTTCTTGTTCTGACTATTGGTGAAAGCGTGAATGTGATACATCACCGGATCGTACCATTTCGCCGCGTAGGTGAGATACGACCACTTCTGATCGATGAAGTGTTTGAGCTCGTTCTCCTCTCTGGTAGAAACCAGCATTTCGAGCTTCTGGTGCGCAGAGATGAGAATGCTTGCAGCAGGGTTCTCATACACCCCTCTGACCTTGAGTCCCACAACCCTGTCTTCGATGAGTTGAAAGATTCCCACTCCATGTTTTCCTCCAGTGATATTGAGTTGGTAAATAATGTTCGCCAACTTTTTCTTCTCCCCATTCACAGCGATCGGTTTTCCCTTGAGAAATTCAATCTCCACAATCTCATTGCTGTAATTAGCTTTTTCAGGAAGCGTGCACCATTGGAGAATTTTTTCTTCAATAGGGATTTCAGAAGGATTCTCGATCTCCCCTCCTTCCCCCGTGTTTCCCCACATGTTTTCGTCGTAAGAATATGAGAGCGCCTTTTTTTGCTTTACGGGAATACCGTGCTTTTTGGCATACTCGATCTGCTCATTCCTTCCCATAGACCACTCCCTGACAGGAGCAATCGTTTTGAGCTTGGGATCGAGAGTGGTGATGTAGCCTTCGAATCTCACTTGATCGTTCCCCTTTCCGGTACATCCGTGCGCAATAACTTCACACCCATGTTTGTGCGCCATTTTGACAGCGACTTTGGAAATCATCACCCTTCCAAGCGGACAACTGAGCGCATATCCGCCTTGATAATCGGCGTTCGCCATGATGGCTTCGATTAAGAAGGTGTCCGCGAATTCATCTTTCGCGTCATAGACCAAGGCTTTCTTGGCCCCAAGTGAGAGCGCCTTTTCTTTGATAGCTTCAAGATCATCGGCCGTCTGCCCGATATCAACCGTGAGCGTAATCACATCACACTCATATTGATCCTGAATCCATTTGAGAAGAATACTGGTATCGAGTCCTCCAGAATAAAGAATGAGACATTTATCGAAGGTGCCTTTGTGCGCTTCATGCGAAGCGACTTTCTGATATTGACTTGTTGTTTTCATAATAAAAATTGTTTAAGAAATTTTGAAATATATAAAAACCCCCGTAGGAAATAAATTCGTACGGGTCAAAATTACATTTGATATATCAATTTAACCCGCTTTAC
>CAZEON010000017.1:0-19121 GCA_964513975.1 uncultured Candidatus Peribacteria bacterium | reverse complement strand
GTCGCATCACCAGAACCAGACATCGGCGAAACTGTGTACCAAGACGGAACATTACTTACCGTCCAACTAATGTTGGAAGTAAGCGCCGTTGTCGTGTTATCTGCAGGAGCCGAAACCGTTGCAGATGTAGGATTGAGTATAATATATTCACCTCCAGAAGATGCCCATCCATTCGTAGAATGTATCTGAGTTACTTTACTTCCTACTATTGTATAAATTATCGTAGGATTGTAAAATGCAAGCATCAATTGATTTGGTCCAGTATACCCCTCTAAATGAGAGACAGACTGTCCAGACCAAGGATCTGGATCATAGAGATCGATATCCTCAAAGAAAATATCAGACGTGAAGAGCGCTTTAAGTTCTTGTGAACTGCTATAATTTGGATTTCCCCAAACTTGATCTCCATTGATATCTTCAAGACTCAAGTCAAAAATGTTGGGGAGCCCGCTCCATCCCAATGTGTATAATAATCCTGCACTTTTCGTAGCTGAACTCTGTACGCCCATGCCATGAGAGAACTCATGCATTATTATGTACATTAAATTAGGATTGGATCCCGCAGATCCTCCCTCAGTGGAGAGGTCCCATGTTAAGATTGCATTATATTGGATACTGATATCGTAATCAGATCCATTAGAATTTTCCCCAAGGATATGTTCAACAAGCATGGCAGGGTACCACGTCATAATACCACTTATATAATCGGTTAAAGCCCAATCTGTGGCAGTACTCGCTAGAGTATTTCCCATGCCGTAATCAGCAGTAATACTTACCTTTACAGGATTTCCACTGTTTGAAATCGATCGATCTTTTACAGCATTTCCTAATCCTGCTTTGATAGCCGTTTTTTCGTTTTCGGATGGAAAACCAAACCAGTTAAGGTCAAAAGTACAACCTTCAATAGTTATGATTTCATTATCCATTGTGGACTTCATTCCGTTTTCGGACTTTAGATTCCCCTTTGAAGAGGAATAGTATGGACTCGAAGGATCAGAACTCGAAATGAGCGTTTGCCCGCTTCCGTCGATATTTCGAATGTTTGTTACCGTTAGGTGTTTTAACGATGAGTAGGTTTGCTGAGCGCTAACACTCAGCACAAAAAAGAGCGTGACAATTGTCATGGTAAACATGACAAAAGAGCTCGACCGTTGTGTTCCCAATTTTTGTTTCATGTCTTATTTAATTTGATTTTGATTAATATTTCGTGTGAATATGATGTGTGTGATGGGAAGTAGAAACCCAAATGAGTAAATAATTTTACTCAAAATACTTATACTTTTTAAATATATAATTTTAAGCCTATTTGTTTTATCAAAGAACTTTGTTCTGCAGTCTGCACGAGACCTTCTTCCAATAAAATGAAGATATTTGTTGTCTCTCACGAGGCTAGACAGAACTGCTATATTATTTATAAATATAACCATTTATTCATACAACAGAAACACACCAAAGTCAATTTATTATTGAGTTTCGGGATGGCGGAGGTGTTGTTTTTTTAAAAAAATAAAAACATCGAAATAGACAGGTCATATTAAATATTGTTTTTCATTAAATGTTCTTGACAGAGAGTGCGGGTCGGTACTACAATTTTAATCGTATATTTTTTATCTTTTTAATTTTTCTTACACATGAAAAAATTACTCGTTTTAGCGCTTGGATTAGCCCTTATGGCTTGTACAGCTCCAGTTGATACTGCAGAAGAAGTTCCAGCAGTAGAAACAGAAGTAGAAATTACAGAAGAAGCAGCAGAAGTAACAGAAGAAGCTGTTATGACAGAGGAAGCTACAGAAGAAATGGTAGAAGAAGCCGTTGCAGAGTAAGGATATTTACTCAGAACTTGAAAAGACCGGTCTTGAGAGGGACTTGTCTTTTTAGTGTGGTATCTCCAATCCCTTATTATGCCATATATTAGGAGCTTTTTGCAAGTATATTGCATATACTTGTGCCAGTTCGAACTCTAAGAGTTCGAACTGTATTCTTACAGTTTTGCAAGAGTGTTGCAAAATAGGATCCCTGCCTACGCAGGGATAAGTTCGACCAACGACTCGTTGTACTCGTCGGGTCTCACTTATTTTTCTGGTCGCATCAACGGAAAGAGAACCACATCTCGAAGATTCGGTTGTTGTGTGATTAACGCTACGAATCGATCGATGCCCATCCCGAATCCTGTCATCGGAGGAAACCCATGTTCCATCGCAGTGATGAATTCTTCATTCATATCCATCGCTTCAGGATCTCCAGCCGCCTTGGCTTTGGCTTGATCTTCGAGGAGTTTCCTTTGCATCTGTGGATCGACGAGCTCTCCGTACGAGTTCACGATTTCCCATCCAGCAATGAGTAATTGATAACAATCTGCACTGCCATCGTTCTTCGGTCGAGCGAGTGGTTTGAGTTCGCTTGGATAATCCATGACAAATGTCGGTTGAATCAAATGCGGTCGCGCTGATTTCTTGTAAATATGATCAAGGAGACTTCCTCGACTCATTATTTTCGCTTCTTTTTTATCGAGTCCCCACTTGGTTGTGGCAACCTTCTCTGCTTCTTCTTTTGTTATGTTTTCCATATCGACTTTTGCATATTCTTTCAAAAGATCGGCAAATTTTACGCGTTTCCATTTCTTCCCAAAGTCCACAGGAGTGAGTTTTTCTTCAGCACTCAGGATCTCAATCTTTGTTTTTCCCATCACTTTCATCAATACTTCTCGGATCATTTCTTCGGTCCAGCTCATGTTTTGTGCTAGATCCGCGTATGCTGCATACCACTCAAGCATTGTGAATTCCTGCAAATGAGAAGGATCCATTCCTTCGTTTCGGAAGCATTTTCCTATTTCATAAACCCGTTCTATCCCTCCTGCCAAAAGCATTTTGTGATCAAGTTCCAGTGCAATTCTCAGCACAAATGGATGGTCGAGTGCGTTGTGATGTGTTTCAAAAACCTTTGCCATCGCGCCTCCTGCTTGAGGTTGTAATATCCGAGTCTCAACTTCAGTGAAGTTTTTTCCTTCTAAGAAATTCCGGATTTCTCGTACGACTTGAGACCTGATTCTAAATCGCTGAGCCGTGTCTTTATTCGTCAACATATCGAGATACCGTTGTCGATAACACGATTCTCGATCCGATAGTCCTGCCCATTTCTCAGGGAGAGGACGCAAGGTCTTCGCAAGAGGCGTCACTTCCGCCACGAGGAGTGTCGGCTCTCCATGTTTGGTAATGAAAAATTCACCACTAAATCCTACAAAATCCCCAAGATCGAGAATTTTTTGCAAATCTTTGAATAAATCCCCCAAGATATTTTTTGTTAAACAAATCTGAAAATCACCATCAGTATCAAGAATTCGAAGGAATGCGAGTTTCCCCATTTCGCGAAAATTCATAATTCGTCCGCACATTCGAATATCATTTTTTGGTTTTTCCATGATTTTGTCAGCATCTCGCAGTTTTGCCTTATCACAGTGCTCTCTCGCTTGTTGACTCGTGTGAGTACGATCGAATTTTTCGGCATAGCCTGCGAATCCGAGCTTTTCCCATTCAGCGATTTTTCCTTTCCGTTCGGTAACGAGTTTATTTTCGTCTTGCATCGAGTTTATTATCACGAAAGTTTACAAGATTACAAGATGACGAGTCGACAAGTGGGAAAGTTAAAAAGTCTAAAAGTTAAAGAGTTGAAAATTGGCAATTGAAAATTGGAAATTGGAAATACGAGAATTCCCTTTTGCAGGCTTGCTTTCAGCTCTTATCTGTGGTATAATATCTCGATGCGTTACAAAGTTCCTCAGGACGTGCAGAGAGAAGACCAGATTTTGTGGTTTATAACACTACGACAGCTGATCATGCTCTTGATAGGATTCGGGATTTCATACATGATTTTCAAAAATATGGATAAAAAGTATGAACTCGATACTGTGGCGCATATTCTTATTTGGACACCAGCAGCTATTGCAGCGTTGTTCGCCTTCCTAAAAATAAAAGGAATTCCACTTGTGCAGTTTATTTTCTTGCTGATCGAACATTTCTTTTTTCGATCCCCAAAACGATATTGGATTCAACAGGGAGGAGAACCATTTGTATCTCTTACTACACGTATATCTTCTCTTATCAAAAAGAAAGAAGAAGACCCAGAGACAAAAGTATTTAGTAAGAAAAAAGCGCGAGATCTCGCGAAATTTTTAGACGGTCAGAAGTCGGATGTTATAAAATCCAAACCCCAAGCATTATGAATTTATTTGGAATCAAACCGAGCAAAGAAGAATTAAAGCAAAAATTGATGCAGAATAAAGCTGTGTCAACACAGCGTTATCTTCAATTTGCTGGAGCAAGAGACAACTCCTTGATTCTTAAGGATGGAGGATTGCGGTCAGTACTTGAAGTGTCTTCAATTAACTTTAACTTGAAATCAGAAGATGAACAAAATGCAATTATTGGTTCCTACCAACAGTTTCTCAATGCATTGAATTTTCCGGTTCAACTTTTGGTTCGATCTCGAAAGCTCGATATTGATACCTACTTGGCAGACATGCGGGGACGGATGAAAAATATCGAAAACCAATTGCTAAAAGATCAGATGGCGGAATACATTGAGTATGTGCAAAAACTCGTGGAATACTCTGACATTATGGAAAAACGATTTTTCATCGTTGTTCCTGTTGATCCGCCACGGGCACAAAAGAAAACACTGATTTCAAAATTTATGTCATATGTGAATCCGGATGATACAGTGCTGAACATTCTCAAACGACGCGGGGAATTCAAACAACTCAAGAAACAACTTGATATGAGACTAGAGGTGGTACTTACCGCAATTGGAAACTGTGGACTCAAAGTAGAACCACTGAAGACAGCAGAAATCATTGAACTTTTCTATCAAGTCTACAATCCACAACTTGCTCGGAATCAAAAACTCGGAGACATAGAAGAATTATCAATTACTTCCGGACCAGAGGAGAATTTAGTGGAAGAAAAGTAATGTTAAAGGGGAAAGGTAAAATGTTAAAAGAAGCCTTAAGCTCTAATTTTTAAGTGACTTTTTTCGTATTGTGGAAAAAATCAAAGTGAGTTCATGTGCTTCTTCCCATAGTTTTTTACAAATCTCTGATTTTTCTGGAATTGCTTTTGCCAACATTCGAAACCAGTGTTTTGTTTCATTTGCTTCTTTTGTCACAATTGAAATTTTATTTTGAAAATCTTTTTTACTACTTGCATGATTCGCTTCAGCATAGTTAGCACCAATACTCGTAGCAGAGCGAATAACTTGGTTTATGAGTGGTTTTGTAATTTCATCTTTAGAAACTCCTGTTACAAAATCAATAACAGATTCTCCAAATTTTGCTGATCGTTCTTCTAAATCATATTTCATGTATTAAAACATACTCACCTTCTTTATTTTTTACATTAGAGAATTTAATATTATTTTTACATTTAATATTTTAAATTTTACATTAAAAATAAACATCGCCCTCTTCGACTCGCTGTTTTAACGCTGGATATTTTTTTAACGTAATATCTTCTTTCAAAATAGTAATCGCCCAATCGCGAGCTTTTTGCAAAAGTTCAAGATTGGTCAGATCAGCACATTTCATGTCAGGAAGTCCCGCTTGTCTGAGTCCGTAAATTTCTCCCATTCCTCGGATTTTCAGATCAATTTCTGATAAATAGAGCCCATTGGTGGATTTCTCCATGGCTTTAAGTCGCTCTTTCTGGGCATCATTCTTCTTTCCCACCATGAGAAAACAATACGACTGCATATCATTTCGTCCGATTCGGCCTCGAAATTGATGCAGTTGAGCCAGTCCAAATCGCTCCGAATTCTCAATCACCATCACGGTGGCATCAGGAATATCAACCCCCACTTCGATTACACTTGTTGAAACAAGAATATCAAACTCTTTATCCTTGAACCGTCGCATAACACCATCTTTTTCTTTTGGTTTCATTTTTCCATGCAGAAATTCTACTCGTCGCTTCGGGAACACTTCATTCGCAATGCGATCAAATTCCTCTTTTACGTTCTTCGCCTCGATTTTATCAGACTCGTCTATGAGCGGGCAAACCCAGAAAATTTGTCTCTTTTTTTCAATCTGGTCATCGATAAAATAATTACATTTCGTAATCGTTCGTTCGTCAGAAATGACTTTTGTGATAATTGGTTTTCGTCCTGGAGGCATTTCATCAATTACTGATAAATCCTGATCGCCATATATTGTGAGTGCCAAAGTTCTCGGAATAGGCGTTGCGGTCATCGCGAGCACGTGGGTGTGATTCTTTGCAAGCAATGCCCTTTGCATAACTCCAAATCGATGCTGTTCATCAATGACAGCGAACCCAAGATTTTTAAATACAGTATCTTCCGTCAGTATCGCATGTGTTCCAATAATCACTTTGATGTCTCCGTTTTCGAGTTTTGATTTTATGTTTTTCTTCTTCGTGGCAGTAACAGATCCTGTGAGCAGTTCCACGGAGAATTCTGACCCAAAGAATTTCAACGCATTCGCGAAATGTTGTTTTGCCAAAATTTCCGTTGGTGCCAAAAATGCTACCTGTGTTCCCATTCTCAAAATTGGGAGACTCGCAAGAAACGCTACAATTGTTTTTCCTGAACCCACATCTCCCTGCATTAATCTATGAGCGGGGCGATCTTTCTCAAAATCTTTAAAAACATGAAAGAGGCAAGTTTTCTGTGCCGTTGTCAGTTCAAAGGGAGCTCGTTTGAGATCCACCTTCACTTGCTCGGCATCGAGCATTACTTGATACGGATTAATCGCTTCTTTTTCTTTGATGAATTTTTCTTGAAGCACTCTGGTCTGAATTTCAAATACCTCCTCAAATCCAAGTCTTTCTCGAGCATTCTCCCACTCATCAACACTTTTCGGCGCATGGATAGCTTTAACCGCATTCACTTTCCCCAAAAATTCCTCCTCCTTCAGAATTTGTGAAGGAAGAATCTCAGGAAAATCCTTCGCAAAAAGAAGAAGCCCTGCCATTTTTTCTCTCAACCATTTACTCGTAATAGGAGGGGATTCTGGATAAATAGCACGTACACCGCCCACATGCATATTCTTATTTAAGTGAATCTCTGGGTTCAAAATTTGAATCTTTCCATAACTGCGATCAATTTTTCCTACCAAAAATACACGCGATTCATCTTTTATATTTTTTAAAATATAAGGAACTTGAAACCATATCACGTCAATTACAGAGCTGTCATCAAGGATAAGGGCTGCTTTCGCAATTTTCTTGCCTCGTGCGGTTTTCTCACTTCGGACATCGGTCATTATACCTGATACTGTATTTTTGATACCTAGCTGAATGTTCTGAAAACCAGATGTAATTTCCGCTGATTCAACGGCTCTCGGGAAAAATTCCAAAAGATCTTTTACCGTAAATACATCCATTTTAGCGAGTTTCGCGAGATGAGGACGCGTAGTACGAATGGTCTTTTCCAAAAGAAACGAAAGATTCATCGAGAAGAGTATAACAAAAAAATAGAAAAAAAATTTGCCAAATCAATTTTTTTGTTTGAAAATCAAAGAAGCTGGATTCTCGGCTCTTAATATATTCCTATGAAAAGATTCATCGCTCCCGTTATCGGCCTCCTATTCGCAATCGGTCTCATGTCAGCTCTGACAGTCGATATTGGATTTGCCCAAGCACAGGGAGGATTAATTACTGATACAGATCGACCAGCAACCTTGATAGCAGCGACAACAAATTATGTTGGATCTTTTCGAACTGCACTTACGACAATAATAAACTATTTCCTCTTCTTTCTTGGTCTGATTGCGACCATTATGGTGATCTACGGAGGATTTCTCTATATCACTGCAGGAGGAGACGATGCAGGGGCAGAAAAAGGAAAGAAAATCCTCATGTATGCAGCAATTGGTCTTATTGTTGTGCTCATCTCATACGCATTGGTAAATACAATCCTTGCGTCAGGAAGTGAAATATCACCAGGGGTCTAGGAAAAAAAGACAAAGGAAAAAGGGGAACTCTTTTAAAAAAAGTTTGCAAAAAGGAATTCTTTGTTGGAGAATCTAAAAAACGTTTCTAAAAATTTTGTTTTTACTCGCTCTTATTCTATACTCTAGAGCAGAAGAATAATAAATCTCTTTCACCCTCATAACCTAAAAGAATGAAAAAATTCATCGCTCCCGTTCTCGGAATTCTCGTAGCTCTTAGTCTTGTCACTGGTGTGGGTTTTGCCCAAGGTGCACAAGGTGGTCTTATTGACGTACTTGATAGACCAGACACATTGAGCGATGCAACAACACGATATGACGGATCTTTCCGTTCAGCATTAACAATGATTATTAACTACTTTCTTTATTTCCTTGGTCTTGTTGCCACAATCATGGTGATTTATGGGGGATTTCTTTATATTACTTCAGGAGGAGACGATGCAGGGGCAGAAAAAGGAAAAAAGATCCTTATGTATGCGGGTATTGGGCTTATTGTAGTACTTGTTTCATATGCATTGGTAAATACAATTTTGGGTGCAGGAAGCGAAGTATCGCCAATGGCTTAAGAAGAAAGAGAGACGATTTATTACGAATCAAAAAAACCTCGCTCTGCGGGGTTTTTTAGTACGTAATGTTTTTCATGTCAGCCAGTGTGAGCTGGCCTTCTTGTGCTCCAAATTGTTGTATTACAGAACTCGCATTTGCACTTCCCCAGAGGAGTTGCGTGGCAGAATCTTCTCCCTGTAAAAACGCAGAGAGCACACCAACAGAAAAACTATCGCCTGCCCCCAGTGTGCTAATAGAGGGAACGTTTTCGTACGCTGGTAAATAAAGATGCATGCCATCTACTCCAAAATATTGAGCCCCACCAATCCCGTCAGTAATAAATACATTTTTCACATCCGCTTCCAAAAACATTTGTGCATGTGTTCGTACATCAGCAATTGTTATGCGGTGAGTAGGAAAGAGTGGTTTTGTTTTGAGAGCAGAGGTCGGCATTTCTTTTGCCTGTTTCTTCACAAAGAGTTCCGCCTCCTCCACATTCAAAATAAGAAGATCAACCAAATGAAGAATGCTTTTGAAGTGGTTGAGACCAAGAGAGAACTGTGTTTTCCCTGGATTCCACGCAATAATACTCTGGGGATTTTTCTCTTTCCATGTTTGCAGGTGATCAAAAATCTCCGTTTCAACCTCATCCAAATGTCCTATGTAGAGAGCCTTCGTATAGGGAATCCCGTGTGGGAAATGCTCAAACTTTCCATGTGTCGTTCGTTCATTAAACACGGTTCTGCGACCATCAGGTGTCATAAAAATAATAGAAGCGCTCGATGGGGCATCTTTCTGTATATTGAGAAACTTAGTTTCCACTTTTGCAGATTTCAATTGATGTTGAATAAAATCTCCATGATCGTCTTTTCCAATGGTTCCCAGACAAACGGTCTTAAATCCCATTTTTGAGAACCCAACAGCGGTGTTTGCTGCGCCCCCGCCTACGTGACGAGCAATCGTTCGCATTCGTATCTTTTGTCCGATTTCAAAAGCCATAGCGTCTTCTTCGCCTTCTTTCTTTACAATATCCATCTCGTTTGGCTCCACAAAGGTGTCGAGGGTGATCGACCCACAAGTGAGAATATCAAACGCATTTATAGTCTTATTCATCTCCTCATTATACCATAAACAAGGGAAATTTACAATTGCCAATTGTCCATTTTCAATTTCGAAAGACACTAATTTTCTTTGACGAAAAAATACTTATTTCTTAAATTGAAAATTGTACATTGAAAATTCTCTACTCTTTCCGCCGCCCGTAAACCTCTCTTGGTTTCGCTCCTTTGGAAGGACCAACAACTCCACGTGCCTCCATTTGATCGAGAAGTCGTGCCGCACGAGCGTAACCGATTTCCATACGGCGTTGCAAGAAACTTGCAGAGGCTCTCCCCATTTCCTCAACAACGTCTACAGCGTCTTCGTAGATTTTATCAACATCACCCCCTTCAATCTTTGTTCCGGCAGTGAGGACCCCCCCCTTCGCCATTCCTTCGATGGACTGAGATGTAATTTCATCATTCGCCACCATTTCAGGAAATTGTAATTTGATGTGATTCGTAATGCGTTCAACTTCTTCATTTGAAATAAAGATCCCTTGAATTCGTGTAATAGCCCCAGTATTTCCATCCAAGCTCAGCATGTCTCCAAATCCAAGCAAATCTTCCGCTCCCACACCATCTAAGATAGTTCTCGAATCAATTCCAGAGGAAACCTTAAATCCGATACGCGATGCGAGATTGGCCTTAATAAGTCCCGTTACCACATCCACAGAAGGTCTTTGCGTGGCAATGATCAAGTGCATTCCAACAGCCCGAGCCATCTGAGCGATTCGACAAATGGCAGCTTCTACATCCTTTCCCGCCACCATCATGAGGTCTGCTAATTCATCAATAACAATAACAATGAACGGTTCTTTTTTATCAGACTTCTCGTTGTATTCCGTGATGTCTCGACATCGAGCTTCAGAGAACATTTTGTATCGACGGTTCATCTCCGCTACGGCCCATGCAAGCGCACTTACGCATTTCTCCGGCTCCACAATGACAGGGGTGAGAAGATGGGGGAGGTGGTTGTAGAGTGTCAATTCTACGCGTTTTGGATCGACCAAAATAAGTTTCAATTTCTCTGGAGAATTTTGCCATAAGAGAGAACAAAGGAATGCATTCATAGCGACTGATTTTCCAGATCCTGTTTTTCCGGCAATCATCAAGTGGGGCATCTTTGCCAAGTTGGCAACAATTGGTTTCCCCGCTACATCTCGTCCGAAAGCCAATTTCAAATCGGATTTTTCTTGTTCCCAGGCTTCCGATTCCAATATCTCTCGCATTCCAACAACGGATCGTTCTTTATTTGGAATCTCAATTCCAACCAATGATTTTCCTTGAATAGGGGCTTCAATTCGTAAGTTCTCAGCTGCCAATGCTAAAGCTAAATCACGTTTGAGAGCGGTGATCTTCGTCAATTTCACCCCAGCTGCCGGTTCCAACGTAAACTGCGTTACGGTTGGTCCGACATGTACAGATTTCATCGTGACTTCAATTCCAAATTGCTCGAGCTTCTCTCGAATAATGTCAGCCTTTCTTCGAAGATCCGTTTCATCAACGACAATCGTAGAAGTCGTATCTTTCAGTAAATCTACGTTTGGAGGCTCCCACTGCCCACCGAGTTCACGATTTTTCGCCGCGGTGAGTTCGTCCGTCTTGTCGAGATTCACAATCGCCTTCCCATTTTTTCCATTGGTCGTGGAGTCAATAATCTCCAATTCGTTTTTAAATCGTGCAGAATCTTCTTTCGCTTCCCGAGATCCTTTCATTGATTTCGTATCGATTACTTTTTCGGTCTTTTCAATATCAATTCTTTTTAAATGTTTTCCCCGCAATAATTCTGAAACACGAATTCCAAATCCCAGTACTCCAGATACCCAGAGGATTCCGAGCAAGATGATAATGGTAGGGATCGTCCCCAAAAATTCTCGTGGAAAGAAATCAATCGCAAATCCAAGGGCTCCTCCATAACTGCCAGAGAGTGCCAAGGAATCTACATGCGGAACGAAAAGATTTATCAATCCCAAGACAGAAGAGAAGAAAAGCAGGAGTGCCAAAATTCTTGCAGGAGGGAAGAGAGTCTCTCTATTGGTAAAGAGAAATACGCCAAACCCAATCATGCAGAGTGGAACAAGCCAAGCACCAACACCAAATACGGTTTTAAAAAAGGCCAATATGGAGACCGAAAAATCAGTTTTTCCAAAGAACAATACAAATAAAAGGACTGCAAAAACGATCCAGACTCCACCAATGATTTCTCTCATCACCGAATCCGATAAAAAAGATTCCCATTGTTCAGTTTGCACCTTTTGTTTCGTCACCTTTTTTGTGGCTCGAACCTTTGCCCGTTCACGAATCTCTCGTCGTTTTTCCTTTTTATTTTCAGCTACCTTCATTTTTCGTGCCATTTTTTCAGCTTCTCGCCGAAGAACAGCAGCAGGGATTTTTACGCTCGGAGATTTTCGTCGTTTAGCCATCGTTCGCAATTTTAACGCAAAGGATGGTTGCTCGCAAACTCACAAACAAGTTTAAGAGCAGAAGAGTTAAAGAGTTAAAAAGTGAAATTTAAAATCGCAAATCGTAAATCGTAAATCGAAAATGGTTTTACACTCGCATTGTTTTCAATTTCTCTAGCGCCCCACCATTTGTATCAAGAAATTCAATCTTATCGAAATTTGTAGGGGCTACCCAATCAATCTTTTGTCCTTCAAGGGGATTGGGTTCTCCTTTTTGAATCTGGCATCGGTGAAATCGAAGCAAGAGTTCTACCTTATTAAACGGCAAAATGATTTCATAAAAGTGAGGACGCACAGAAACTTCAATATCGAGCTCTTCTTTAATCTCTCGCTTCACGCAGGTTCGGAAACTTTCTCCTTTCTCTCGTTTTCCGCCAGGGAATTCCCATTTTCCAACAAAGCTTTTCCCTTCTGGTCGTGTTTGAATTAAATATTTTCCATCTTTATAAATGCACGCTGCACCGACTTCGATTCGAAACTTTTTCTTCTTAGAAACACCTCGTGCATTCCGTTCAGGAATAAAAAGATCACGAGTCATTGTAGGAAAGAATGCATGAAGAGGAGTATCAATTGTTTCTCCGGCTCGCAAGACCGTTGACAGATCCATCATCGCATTATTCCAGTCGCGGCCACTTCCCGCATAGGACACGAGTTCTTTTGCGACCGATTCAATATTTTCCCCAACCCAAAGAACAGAAATGATTTTTGAAAGATTCGTATCAATAGCAGGAAGTTGTTCATCCCATGCAAATGCCAAAATAGCACGAGCGGTATATTCGCCAATGCCCGGTAACGATTCGAGTTTCTGTTTATCACGGGGAAGTTTTCCCCCAAAGTCCTTCATAATCTTCTTGGCTGTCTTCAGGACGTTCTTTCCACGAACATAGTAGCCGAGTCCTTTCCAGACAAGATACACATCTTCCCACGTCGCATTCGCTAAATCTTCAACGGTGGGGAACGCCTTTAAGAAAGGTTCGTAAAAATCTTTCTCGACTCGAGAAACCTGCGTTTGTTGAAGCATGATTTCAGAAATCCAAATTTCATAGGGATCGGTTGTATTCCTCCATGGCAAATTTCTCCGGTTCGTTTTATACCAATCGAGGAGAGAATGCGTAAATGTTTTTTTGTTTTTCATCAGCAGGGAATTAATTTGTACTCGAAAAGATGAAAAATGCAATTCTCTCTCACTATCGTCATCCTCGCTTGACGAGGATCCTGTGAATAAACCTCGTTCTATCTGAGTCCCCGATTCCACGAGGACAGGTTCCACGAATTATCTTAACATCAGTTCTTCCTTTCGGTCTGAGCTCAAGGTCGAAGACAATACTTCTGTAAAAACAATAACAACAAATAGGATTGCCGCCAAGCGGCAATGACGGGCTATGTTTCAAAGACCCTGGAACGAATCCGAGAATTCTAAAATTTAGTGAACAAGAAAAAACCACATCAATGACCAAGCTGAAAAGGCGAGGATGAGACCAAGCGCGGCAGCCATAAGAGTCTTTTTTGCGTTATCGATAGCTTGTTCATCAGCTCCGAAGTTCGCAATAAGACGAACCCCTCCCCACACAAGCATAAGAACAGAAATAGTTCCAATGAGTCCCAAGAGGAAATTTCCCCAATCTACAATAAATCGGATGGTGTCGGGAATATCAGGAGTTGAAAGCATCATGACATCACTTCCGTTTCGAACTTTTGTTGAGAAAAAAGAAACAAGTTTTTCAGCAGAAACTAAAAGTGCCATCCCTCCAGCGGTATAGACTATTCGTTTCTTTATATTTGAAATCTGCGCTTCATCTTCTCCTCCGGCTAAGATTAATTTAAGTGCAGAGAAGACAACAAAGGCGACTCCAACCGCCACAGCAAAAGTGACCAAGTATTTAAAGAGTCCTTGTAATTCGGTTACTCCTCGTTGAGCAAATTCGACTATATCGCCCTCTCCTTTACGAAAAATTGTTCCTGTTTGCCCAAAGAAAACATAGTCGACCAATACTACAGCAGTAAGGAGGATTAGCCATCCAAAAAAGGCGGCATAGACCATACGTTTTCTTCGATCAAATTCTTCCTCTTCCCCTGAAGAAAGAATAAGGGTTGTTCCTGCCCAGACGATGAAGAGAATAGTAACAGGGACAAGGAGTTTCTTAATGTAATTAATTACATTCTCGACCATATATCGAAAAGAGTAATCTCCTCCGATGGCTTCCATTTCACCGCTGCCATCAGGTTTTTTATAGATTGTGTAGTCAAAAAGGTCAGTTTGTTCAGACAGATGAAAAGCTTCTTGCATTTCACCTCGTCCAAAAACATCTTTGGTCGTAGGTGCTGCGGCATGCAAAGTGTTCCCCCCAATAAAGAGAAACGAAAAGATAAAGAAACTGGTTATAAGAAACTTTTTCATCCGATAACAAAACGAGCAATAGTGAATGAAGATACCGCTACAATAGCACCAATGACACAGGAAACCACAATTCGCTTTGCGCGACCCATTTGTTCTTCATTCCCAAAACTCATTACATAGTAAGTACTTGCTAGTATAAGCATAATAACAGACATAACAGCAAGGAACGAAAGAGAGAAATCAATAAGTCCGACAATTTCCGAAATCCCAGTCTTAGTACCTTCTGAAACCTCTGTTCCAATACTTTCCAAATCAATAGCTCCATCATTTCCCGTGGTTTTACTTCCGCTCAAAATACGAGCAATAACTTCTGCGAGGAGGATAAGGATCGTCCCAAAAAGAAATGATCGGAAAAATGTTTTTTCTTTAGAAATTGCCTCATCTTCTTCACTGCGAACAATAAGGTCATATCCTGACATCAGCATTTTTATGAGAACGACTCCTACTACAAGGATTTCAATAAAGAGCTTTATTTGACCTATTTTGTTATAAAAGCCATCAGTAAGAGCTGTGTTATCGAGAACCCCGGTTCCATTAAGTGATACAACAGATGGATCCAAAAAATCAAACGCCACAAATTCAGCGACAGAAATAATCGCCAGTCCCATAATGATGTACCCAAACTGGGTTTTATATTTTGTCATATGGTCTTCATCACCCTGGGACACGACAAATTTAAGTCCCAATATAGCCAAGAAGAGAATGGCGATGGCCCCTAAAACCATATTTATTCGCCAGATAAAAGATTCATTGCGAAATATTTCACCAAGAGAACTTTCAGTCTTTGTTAAAGACTCCACAGTATCACTCTTGCCATCCTGGATAGTAATAATCTCATGAAGAATATTATCATCGGTCATAACCTTGTCGTAATTCGTTCCATCAAGTGGTAATAGATTTGAAGTATCAGATTGTGCAAAAGCAACATTTATCCCCGTTGCCAAGAAAAGTCCGCAGAGAATTGATAGAAATATTTTTTTCATTCCCCCTATTGTACCAGAAAAAGCGGTTTTTCTCAAATCCTTTTGACAAAAAACTCTTGATTTATAGAATCTTCGCGCTTATTGTTCTTTTTGTTGCACATGATTGCTTGGCTTTTGATTCCATCTGGCATCTTGATGATAATTTATTCCGACCGTGTGGTTAATTTCACGGGTGAGGTTCCGTTCGCAGAAAGATTTTTCGGCGGAGGGGGGACATACACATTCATTAAACTGCTTGGACTGGCGATTACCATACTTTCATTCATGTGGATTGCAGGCGGATTGGGGGATTTCTTCAATGCTACCGTCGGAAAATTTGTTCCTGGTTTGTAACAGAACGGGGCTATAGCTCAATTGGCTAGAGCACCTGCTTTGCAAGCAGGGGGTTCAGGGTTCGAGTCCCTGTAGCTCCACCATTATAAACAAGGAATATCGGGTTGGTAGCTCAGTGGTAGAGCAGAAGCCTTTTAAGCTTTTGGCCGTGGGTTCGAGCCCCACCCAACCCACCAGTTTTCGCTTTGCTTTGAACGAGAAGCGAAGCGACGTGGTGAAAAGGAAATGGAAGACTGTCTCGGCGTAACGAAGTGAAGCCAGACAACGCAAAGTTACGCCTGGCGGGCCAGTATCCACATCCAATTGTAGTCAACAAGGACTGATGTATTTTTTAAATAATCCTGTGCAGGTTCAGGGCTGTATCCTGAATCTAACGTTTAAACATAAGAAGCAAGACATAGCCTTGCTCCTGCGAAAATTTGGTATAAAGTGACCTTGAATTTGATTTTACAATGAAACTAGATCAAAACTCTCGTTGGACGATTGGAATTATAGTAACAATAGTGTTTCTCGCTATTCCTTCATGGATAATTGCGTTTAGGTCAATAGAAGATAAAATTCCTGTAATAGTAAGTACCGAGTTAGAAAAAAAGGAATCTTCAATCAGTTTAAAACATAAATATTCATATGTATTTTCAAAATTGGAGCTTTTAGAAGAGGGCAAATATGTAAGAAAACTTCATTTAAAATATATTGGAAAAGATATTCTTTATAGTGAACCCCTCATTAGTTTTAAATTTAATACGAAGATTGAAGAAGCTATAACCACTTCACAGAATATTACTTACATTTCTTCGCGTTCTCAAAAAAGCAAAGATGTTGATGAATTTTTTTTACATCTACATAAAGTTGAACCAGGCCATGTGTCAGAATTTGTTTTTTCGAATGATAAAAAATTTAGCATTATAAATTTCAAATTAAATAATGTGGAACAATTTATCCCCCAACAATAAACTTTTGCAGGATCAGGGCTGTGTCCTGCTTCCCATGTTTAAGGATGAAGACTATCAATAGGCATAGCACACTTGCTCTGGAACGAGTTTTTAGTGTTACAAAAATCTCATATGCAAACGTCTTGATTCAGGACACAGCCCTGAACCTGCTTAAGAATTATATTCATTTACAGTCGTCTAATTTACAATCTTTCGTTTTTTATAGTCCGTAATGATCCTGTGATTTTCTTTGTTTTTTGTTGTTATTTTATCAATTGCAATTCCTATGTTACCTATGAGACTATTTAATTCCTCCATAGGAATACTCACAACCTTTCCTATTTCTTTCTGAGAGTCAATATCAGAACAAAGCTTGTCGGCAATACCAACAAAGTCTTCCATTTGGCCTAAGATGGCCGTTTTTAGTTTTGGATTCGATTCTAATAAATCGGTCAAGGTTTTGAAGTAGGATAAAAACAAAACTAAATGCTCCATTAATTCCGGAGACTTAATTTTATTTGAGATTTCTGCAATAGAATTGACTGTCTCAATTAACTCTGTAAGCGATTTCGAATTGTTTTCCATTCTTAAGGATTATAAAAAACTTTTCCTTCTGAACTTTAGAATGTTTTTATTGTTTGTCAATATTTTTTTACAAGTCCATGCTCCGGATCGCTATGGGCTCCAGATCCAATATTTAATCCTTCCTTCATATTTGTGAGAGGGATATTTGTCATAGACTCAAAACCGTTAAAAATAAGAGTGTGTTGGTTTTCTTGCCCATTTAAGAGGGAATCATAAATATGAGAATTGATTATTGACCCCATAGATGAGAATCTCTCGAAAAGACAAAAAATTCCTTATTATCCTCGTTGTCACGTATTTGCTCGTGATGGCTGAATATTCGGCATATGCCTTTGATCCTGTTCTTCCTCAAGAGCGATTAAATGATATTATTCAAATTGGAACCATTACGCCTACACAATTTGAAGAACTCGATGAAGCGACGATACAAACCATCCTCGAAAGGAGCGACGTTCAATCATTATTGAGAAATAATTTTGAACTTTTGGGATTGTATGGAGAAACATCGGCTGGGCTTATTTTGAAAAAGCCAGAAGACTGGAAACGGTTTGGTGAAAAATTAGCATTGAGAGGAACCACGTTTCAGAAGGTGTATGATGTTTGGTATCGAGAAAAAATTCAAAATCAGTCAGAACTCCTAACAGGTGATGCGGAGCAAATGGAAGATTTTTTTGAAAAACATTTTTCTTCCACAGAAGAAAATATGTTGGCAGATGGACGAGTAATAGGAACGAACGTAAGTTGGGCAACTTTTGCCTATGAACGAGGTTTGCCAATTGCAGCGGGAATTCTTCTTGTAATGTATCAAGCGTGGTGGAAAAAAAGAGAAGAGGAAGAACCGCTTGAATGGGAAGTAGAGCTTGATACTTTTTATAAAGAGAAATTTAAAACAAATAATGAGAACTATAGTTCCTTTTATGGTGTCGTAATAAGTGATTCGAGAGTATATGAATTTCCAGATTGGTATCCCAAGACATGGAAATTTTGGCAGAAAGTGAATAGTAAATTGGAGAATGAAAATACGTTTAAAACGAAAGTACAGGAACTTGTTTCTCAAGTTCAAAGTTATATTTCCACTCGACAAGCGAAACAAAAATCGGAATTTGAATTGACCTTTCAGAGCGTGTTAGCAGAGCTTTCAAAAGAAGAAATTCAAGAGTTGTCACAAGGGAAATTTGCTCCAGAAGATATTCCGGAATTTTTGGAAAAAGAAGTCACAGAAATGGTCATGGCAGAAGAAACAGTTCGACTTAAAGATGAATGGAAACAGTTTTCAGGAGAACTTTTGACAGAAAAAGGATTAACCAATTTTTTTGATGAGCAATTATCGACAGTTGAAGATAGATTACTGAATCATCCAAAAAAAACGCAGGAAATTTTAGCCATAGTACAAGAAGATTGGAATGTAAAATTTGAGACAGAGCGCCAAGTAGAAATAGGAAATATTAAGAGAGATGCAGATGCACTTTATAATGATCTTGTCCGTTACGCAGTTTACAATTATCAATATCAAAATGTCGCTCAAACACGAAGTGATTTTTATACTCGAAAAGTAAAGGAACTCGATCAGATTCTTGCTCCCCAAAAAGAGGTACTGACGACGGTTTTTGAAAAATACAAAAACTCTTTCGAAGAGAAAAAAGAAGCGCTTGATGAAACGGTCCGTCAAATTACATACCGCCAAGAACTTATTGAAGAGATTGATTATCTGACCCCAATTCACGAAATTTTTCCTTACGAAGAACCACCAACTCCTCCAACTCCCCAGACAGTAGAAATGGTGACACAAGAGTTGTATGAACTCTACAAACCAGCATTTGAAAAA
>CAZEON010000016.1:0-19343 GCA_964513975.1 uncultured Candidatus Peribacteria bacterium | reverse complement strand
TTGTTGATACGACTTCCCGTCTTTTCTTATGATGAAAACTTAGGACTTTTTAGTGTTCCAAAGAGAATAACATGGTGATCTCGCCAGGAATCGAACCTGGATCTCCAGTTCCGCAAACTGATGTTCTATCCGTTGAACTACGAAATCTCGTCGCTGATTCTATTGCTCAACAGAGTACTGTCAATTTTGTCGTAGTTGTTCCAACCGCTTAATCCGCTCTTCCATCGATGGGTGTGTGGAGAAAAATTTTCCGAACCGTCCCCGCTTGTCATTAATTTTCATAGTTGCAAATGCAGCTTGCTTTGTATCCACTCGATCGGTCAGTGTTTGAAGTTTCTTGAGCGCTGAAATCATTTTCACTTTCCCTACAAATTCTGCTCCCCCTTGATCCGCTCGGAACTCTCGTCGTCGAGAAAAAGCAAAGACAATCGTTGAAGCAATCATCCCAAAAATAATCTGGAAAACTATCGACACAATGTAGTACATGAAATAGCTCATGTCGCGCCCTCCTTTTCCCAGTGCATTCATGACCGCATAGGCAACAACCCGTGAAAGGAATATAACAAACGTATTAATTACTCCTTGTAACAGCATCATCGTCACCATGTCCCCATTCGCGATATGTGCCATCTCATGTGCGAGTACACCTTCAAGCTCATCTTCGTTCAGTTCTTGCAAAAGTCCTGCTGAAACTGCCACGAGGGAATGATTCCGTGATCGTCCTGTAGCGAATGCATTTACTTCCTTCGAAGGATAAATCCCAACTTCTGGCATTTTAATTCCGAGTTGCGCCGCAATCTTCGAAACCACATCGATGAGTTTTCGTTCGTGTGCATCATGCGCTTCTTTTATAACTTTCACTTTGAGCATCCACTTCGCCATCTGTTTGGAAAGAAGCAAAGAAATAAAACTTCCCGCAAACCCGATAATCGCTGAGAAAATCATCAACGCCGTCAGATCCAGTCCGTACGGTTTGAGATAGTAGAGATCAATTTTAAAGACACTCGCAACAGTTGTGAGCAGTAATATCACCGCAATGTTTACGAGCAAGAAAAGCGCAATTCGTTTGAGAAATTTCATAGGAAATTATTAAGGATTCTGAGGATAAATTGTTGAGAAGAAAATGCAATATCGACTTCATAAATATTTAACAAGGGTAGGGACAAGGCATGCCTTGTCCCTACTTATTGTCTTTTCAAAATATCTGCAAAAATTTCTTCCATGTCTTTTAACGTCTCCACTCGAATCAATCGATCTCGAAACTTCGACGCATGCGGAATCCCTCGAACAAAATGTGCAAAATGTTTGCGTAACTCTGTCATCGCCCACTTCTCATTTTTGTATTCTACCGCGAGCTTGGCGTGTTTTCTAAAGAAATCCAGCTGGTCTGCAAGCGTCGGTTTCGGAGGCATTTCCTTTCCGTCAAATAATGCCCGACACTGCGCAAAAATCCATGGATTTCGTAAACTCGCTCGTCCGATCATAATCCCATCGAGATTTTTTAATCGATCCTTTGCAATCGCGGCTGACGTCACATCCCCATTTCCAATGACAGGAATTTTCAAATGCTTTTTCACTTCATAAATCTTTTCCCACTGTGCTTCCCCGGTAAACTTTTGTGCGGTCGTTCTTCCGTGTATCGCAAGAGCAGAAATCCCCGCCGCTTCAAAGCTCTTCGCCGTCTCAATCAAGTCTTTATCATCATAAAATCCCAATCGCATTTTCACTGATACCGGAAGTTTTGTTGATTTCACCAACGCCGCAATCATCTTTGCCGTTGCTTCTGGATCTTTAAGCAACGCTGAACCGTGTCCCGATCCAATAACTTTTGGCGATGGACATCCAAGATTGATATCGATTCCATCGGCTCCAAGTTCCTCCACCACCTTCGCTGATTCGATGAATGCCTGCTCATCATTTCCAAACAATTGCACACAATAATACTTCTTTTCATCGGGCGTAAACTCTGTCATATGCAGTGTTTTCTCTTTCTTTCGTCGAAGCGCTTCCGCGGAAATCAATTCTGAAATAAGAACCGTCGAAGGTTCGATCTCTTTGACGAGTCTCCGAAAGGGACTCTCCGTGTATCCTGCCATCGGGGCAAGCACGAGAATCGGTTTTTCCAGATCGTTCCAAAAGTTCTTCTTCATAACAAAAATAGTTGTATGGATTTTGAGAGAAAAGGCAATGAGGTTACAAAAACTTTGCGTCCTATTCAGTTGTGTCATACACTAATGAAAAGTTTTAATCTTTTTCATGATGCCTCTAAAAAAAATAGAACCAAATACAGAAGCTTCAAAAGCAAAAGCTGATAGTTTCACACCCGTTGCCAAAAAGGCAGCTACTGAAATTTCTTCTGAGTACCACAAAGTAGAAGAAACGATCAAAAAATTACCGGTTAATCGCCGAACGATTTTTTTCGTTGGTCTCGCAATGATAGTACTCGCCTTCCTCAGCGTCTTCGGACAATGGGTAACAGCCCTTCTCGGACTCCTTGTAATGTACTTTTCTTTCACTGGAAAAAACCCGCTTGATAGCGACAGTAGAAAATAAGGAATGATTGATTTTTTCGTATCACTCGCGCCAATAGCGCTTCTGATTTGGATGACGACCAAACAAAAGAGTGTTCCTTCTTTTGTGGCACTCCCTCTTTCAACACTTCTTTTGTATGGGCTTCGGCTTTGCTATTTTGACAGTGGTTTCACGCTCGCCAATGCCAGTGTAATTGCAGGAATTCTAACCGCCTTTGTTCCAATATTAGTGGTGTGGGGAGCGGTTCTTCTCTTTCAATTGATGAAGGATTCTGGAGCCTTGAAAACAATTCACAAGTGGCTCGAAACCATTACGACAAACAAAATCGCCCAAATAATGATCGTCGGATGGGCCTTTTCTTTTTTCATCGAAGGAACAAGTGGCTTTGGAACCCCTGTCGCTTTGGCAGCACCGATTTTGGTCGGTTTAGGCTTTAATCCTGTTCGAGTGGTAATGCTGTGTCTGGTAATGAACACTATTCCCGTTTCCTTCGGAGCGGTGGGAATGCCAACATGGTTTGGACTCGGAAATTTGGGTCTCGAAACTTCAACATTGAACGAAATTGGAAATAAAACAGCGCTGATTCATTCGATCGCAGGACTTATTATTCCCGTTTTCGCGCTCCGGTTTCTTATTGCGTGGAAAGATATTCGCAAAAATATTGGATTCATCTTCCTCTCTATTCTCTCGTGTATCATTCCCTATGTGCTTCTTTCTTTTATAAGTATCGAATTCCCTGCACTTCTCGGGGGTGCTATTGGACTCGGATTAACAGTGCTTTTTGCAAAAAAGAATATCGGACTTGTGCGAACAAAGCCGGTTGCGAAGAAAAAAATTCCGAATCTCGGACGCGCCTTTTTTCCGCTTCTCGGTACAGTGGCCATTTTGTTGATAACGAGAATCGATGCCTTGGGAATAAAACACTTCTTCACCACCACCGATTTCTCTGTCCGATGGATGACAAATATCGGTGAATTTCTGATCAATCCTTCTCTTGTGCTTCAGTGGCGACACATTCTCGGAACCGATATCTCGTGGTCGCATGCACTGCTCTATGTGCCATCTTTCGTCCCATTCTTGCTCATTGTTTTGCTCTCTTTCTTTGTACTCAAAGTGAATAGGGAGAAGCAATACGTAGTGTTTTATACGACATCGCACAAGATGAAAAAGCCTGCCATTGCGCTGTTTGGAGCCTTGGTTTTTGTGAAATTATTAATGGTGGGTGCGGATGCTCCCGCGTTTATTCTTGGAGAAACGTTAGCCAATATTACGGGTAACACGTGGAGCTTTTTTGCGCCGTTTCTTGGAGCGCTGGGGTCATTTTTCTCTGGATCAAACACTGTTTCCAATCTCACATTTGGTGGGATACAACTCGCTACCGCACAATCTCTCGATTTGAATGTTGCCAATGTGTTGGCATTGCAAAACGTCGGAGGTGCAATGGGAAACATGGTGAGTATTCAAAATATCGTCGCGGGATGCGCCGTGCTGGAATTGTACAATCAAGAAGGAGCGATCCTGAAAAAGACCATTTGGCCGTTATTGCTCTATGGGATTATAGCAGGAACGATTGGGGTTTTGATTTGACCAACGAAGCTGAAAAACTACAATCGTCTCAGTTCGCGAAGTGGCTCGGTAGCTCAGTTGGTGAGAGCGTTGGATTCATAACCCAGAGGTCGACAGTTCAAATCTGTCTCGAGCCACCACTTTGTAAAAATGAAACAATTCAATAACTCATCCGATTCTGGCCAAGCCAGAATGACGGGGTTTGTGTTAAAAATTGAAAATCGACAATCGAAAATTGGCAATTGCCCCCCCTTCCCTTTTCCGTGAAAATTCGTACCATTTGGAGGAATTTATTATTTGAATTATGAGCTTTTGGAAAAAAATATTCGGCGTCAAAAAATCATCTTGTTGCGGGTCTTGCGGGATCAGTTCGGTTGTTCTTAATATCCCTACAGAGGAAAAAGAAATCCTCAAAGACTGCGATGAAAAAATAGTGATTGGGAAAATTGTAGAAATCGAAACGCATCCAGATCCAAAAATGACAAAGGTGCGGGTCACCAAAACAGACATTGGAAATGGCGTCGTAGAGCAGATTCTCTGCGGTGGGGCGAATATTGAAGTGGGAGCGATTGTTCCCGTGGCAACGGTCGGAACTGTGCTCGGAGAAAACTTCATCATCGGAGAACGAGAAATTCGTGGTGTTGTTTCACGAGGAATGATTTGTTCCCGAACAGAACTCGGGCTTCCTCAAGGAAACGAAGGCGATCACGGGATTTGGATTTTACCATCTGAATGTGAAGCCTTCCTTGGAACTTCTCTCTCTAAGCTCTAAGTTCTAAACTATAAACTATGAACTCTAAACTCTAAACTGTCCCATGAAACTCTCATTCAACTGGCTTCAACAACTCGTCGATCTGAAAGGACTCTCGGCTGAAGAAGTTGGGAAGAGTATCACGCTCCACACAGCAGAGCTTGAGGAAATGACGCAGGGGAACGACGATTCTTTGTTTGACATTGATAACAAGTCACTCACACACCGTCCTGATCTCTGGGGACACCGTGGATTCGCACAGGAATTGAGTGCAATCTTTGGGAAGAAACTCACATTACCGAAGGTGAAAGTGAAATTTCCTTCAAAAGGAGAATCACAAAAAGTAAAAATCGAAACTGATAAATGCCGACGGTTTTGTGCGGTAAAGATGAGTGGAATTAAGATCACTCCATCTGATTTGAACACACAACGGTTGTTGGGAAATCTGGAAACGAAATCTATTTCCAATCTTGTGGACATTACCAACGTTATCCTTTTTGGGTACGGACAACCGATGCACGTCTTTGATGCGAGTAAAGTTGAAGGTGCGATTGTGATCCGACAAGCCCGACAAGGAGAAAAACTTCTCACACTTGATGAACTGGAATACGAACTCACACCCGAAGACATGGTGATCGCTGATGAAAAAAAAGTACTTTCTATTGCGGGAGTTATGGGAGGAATTGCCTCTGGTGTAACGGCGAAAACAACTGACATTATTTTTGAATGTGCGAACTTCGATCCCGTTTCTATCCGAAAAACTTCACACCGATTGGGGCTCCGATCAGAAAGTTCTATCCGATACGAGAAATCACTCGATCCAGAAATGTGTGACGATGTAATGACGGCGGCCGTTAAGATGGTCTTGAAGAATTGCCCAAGTACGAAGATCGAAGGGCCTATGACCGACGTGTATCCAACAAAAGTGAAACCACTCACGCTCACCCTTGACCCCGAACATGTCAGAGCACTGTCTGGGCTTACTATTCCGAATGCTGAAATTAAGACAAAACTCACTGCGATTGGCTTTGGAATAAAAGAAAAGAAAGGGGTATTCCTCGTGGATGTGCCAAGTAATCGAGCCACAAAAGATATTATGATTTCTGAAGACTTGATCGAAGAAATCGTTCGACTCTACGGATTTGAGAACATTGAAGCGAATCTTCCAGACCTTGCTATTCACCCACCACGGGTAAATCACTTACGGAATCTGGAATGGAAACTACGAGATTTCTGCGAAACACGAAACTTGATGGAGGTTTACAATTACTCTTTCGCTGACACGTTTGATTTGAAATTCACAGGCGAAGATAACTTCGTTTCTGTTGCAAACCCCCTCACTGAACAACACACGCACTTGCGAACAACGCTCATTTCACCAATGGTGAAGAACATTGAGTCTGAACTCAGAACGCATAACAAACTCCAACTCTTTGAAATTGGAAAAACATACATCAAGACAAAAGAGGTCTTGCCGATAGAAGAAGCATATTTCGCCATGATGTTGGCGGAAATAGGAGGGAAGGAAAACGATCTTTTCTTCGCGTTGAAGAAGAAACTTTTACAACTCTTCGGAGAACTCAAAGTATCTGGAGAATTTCGCACAGCAACCAGTCCAAGTGCCTATGCCCATCCTTCAAAATCCGCTGAAATTTGGATCAATGAGGAGCATGTGGGGGAACTTTCCGTACTCCATCCAAGCGTACATCCGGTACGAAAGAGTGCCTTTGTATTTGCCGAAATCAATCTGCCAAAGCTCTTGAAATGTGCACTGGGGGCGGACATGAAATACAAAAAAATATCTGCTTTCCCGTCTGTCTTCCTCGACATATCACTTGTCATGGACAAGAAAACCCCAATGGCTGATCTCGAGAAGGTAATGAGTGAATCGTCTCCATTGTTGCGAAATGTAGAACTCTTCGATGAATTCGTGGATGAGGTTAAACTCGGAAAAGGATTGAAAAATTTAGCCTTCCATTTGGAATTCCAATCTGCAAAAGGCACTATCGACGAAAAGGAACTCAAAGAACATTTCGACAACGTAACGCGAAATGTGACCTCAAAATGTGGGGCAAAACTGCGTGCGACGTTTGACAAAGAAGCCTAATCCATGCTATAATTAGAAGAAGTACTTACTATTTTTAAAAAAATGTCAGAAAACAAGAAAAAGAACGATTTGCTCACCGGTATTGTTGTCGGAGGAGCCGTGGGGTCAGTGCTTTCACTGCTTCTGTCATCAAAGGAAAATAGAGAAAAATCAAAAAAAGCAGGACTCAATCTTTTCAAGAAAGGGAAATCTGTCGCTGAAGATTTCTTGGAGAAATACAACAAGGAGAAGTAAAAAAATTGACGATTTTCGATTTTCGATTGACGATTTAAAGCTCGTTTTTTGAGCATTTTTTAATATTCTCTCAACTATAGACTGTAAACTATGAACTATAAACTCTTTTGTTTTTTGACTTTTTTCACCTGTTCGTGCAAAGTGAGGGATGCTTCCTAACCCATTTCCCATGAAGCACTACAACAAACTCGGGAAAGTCGCGTTCGTACTTCTCATTATCGGGGGATTGAATTGGGGGTTGATGGGATTATTCCAAATGGACATTGTCCAAATTATTTTTGGAAGTCTCACGACCATCATTACGATCGTGTACATTCTCATTGGGCTTTCTGCTCTCTACCTCCTTATTAACGGAGGGCGAGACTAGTCATTTTCATATTACAAAAAAATTCCTACTCTGAATTTTCTTCGGAGAAGGTTTGTGTGTTTAGTTTTTTAAATAAAAAAAATCCCTCATTCCCGCGGAGGCGGGGACCTAGTCAATCAAGAAATTCCATTGAAAAAAATAAATTTTCATCGACTGGGTTCCCCTGTTCAGGGGAATGAGGAAAAATGAGATTTAAAAACTCGCAGGATTGTCGAATCGTAAACTCGTTCACCCACCTTCTGCTTGCCAAAAACCCGTTTTTCCATCACAATTGATAGCCATTAAAAATGACAAAAAAACTTTTCAAACTCGTTTCCAACTTCGAGCCTACCGGTGATCAACCGACCGCGATCGCAAAGCTTGAAAAAGGACTCAGAAATGGGCTTCGTCATCAGACATTGCTCGGAGCGACAGGGACGGGGAAAACGTTTACCATGGCGAATCTCATCGAGAAGACTCAGCGTCCGACACTTATTTTGGCGCACAATAAAACATTGGCGGCACAACTGTGTGCAGAATTCCAACAGTTTTTTCCCGATAACGCCGTGAGTTACTTCGTGAGTTATTACGATTACTATCAACCCGAGGCGTATATGCCGAGGACCGATACGTTTATTGAGAAAGAAGCCACGATCAACGAAGAGATTGAAAAGTTCAGACATGCCGCGACGGTGAATCTCCTGACGCGAAAAGACGTGATCATTATTTCTTCGGTGTCGTGTATTTATGGATTGGGAGATGTGGAGACGTACGAAGAATTGGCATTTAAAATCGAAAAAGGAAAAGATTATCCACGAGCAGAATTCTTGAGAAAACTGGTCGATATCCAATACGAACGAACCAAAACCGATCTTCAGAGGGGAACGTTTGAAGTGCTCGGAGACGTGATTACGATCTTTATGCCGAACTCAGATTCTGCGTATCAGCTGGAATTCTGGGGAGACAATCTTGATAAAATTTCTGAAGTGGACGCGTTCACCGGAGAGATTTTTAAAGAAGAGGATGAAGTGATGATCTTCCCTGCAAAACACCAAGTTACGACACCAGAAAAAGTCGAACAGTGTGTGAAAGAAATCGAGAAAGATTTAAAAATCAGACTCAAAGCACTCGAAAAAGCAGGCAAAAAACTCGAAGCACATCGGCTCCGTCAACGAACAACCTACGACTTGGAAATGCTCCGAGAGATGGGGTATGTGAATGGAATCGAAAACTACACACGGTATCTATCCGGGAAAAAAGAAGGCGAACCGCCAGCAACACTGTTAGATTACTTCCCCGATGACATCCTCTGTTTCGTGGATGAATCACACATTTCAATCCCACAAGTGGGAGGAATGTTTAACGGAAATCTCAGTCGAAAAGAAACGCTTATCGAGCATGGATTCCGGCTTCCGTCCGCCTTGGATAATAGACCGTTGAGATTCACAGAATTCGAAGATCGCGTAAAACAAGCCATTTATGTTTCCGCAACCCCTGGAAAATACGAACACGCGCACTGTGAAAAGAAAGATTTTGCAGAACAGATTATTCGTCCGACAGGGCTCCTTGATCCGAGTATCGAAGTGCGTCCAACAAAGAATCAGATTGATGATTTATTGAATGAAGTGCGATCGACTATTAAGAAGGGCGACCGTGTTTTGATTACAACCGTAACGAAGAAATCTGCTGAAGATTTGTCTGAATACCTCATCGAAGCCGGAATAAAAGCAAAATATCTCCATTCAGAAATTGAAACGTTGGAACGAATTGAGATTTTGACCGAACTGAGACAAGGAAAAATAGATGTGGTGGTTGGGATTAACCTCCTCAGAGAAGGACTCGATCTCCCCGAGGTCTCGCGGATTTGTATCCTCAATGCCGACAAACAAGGATTCTTGCGTTCGCGGGATGCGTTGTTGCAAGTGATTGGACGGGCTTCACGAAACGAGGAAGGGCATGTCATCATGTACGCGGACAGACGCACCCCTGCCATGGAAGAAGCGATTGGAGAAACCGACCGTCGACGCGCGATTCAAGAGGCGTACAACAAGAAACATGGCATTACACCAACAACCATTGTGAAAGCGATTATAGACATCTCCAAGGACCTCACAGGAGGAAGAACGCGGAACTTCGATAAGCTTCAGAAACATGATCAGATTGAGCGCATGATTAAGGAACTCAATATGGAGATGGACATGGCAGTGAGGAATTTGGACTTCGAACGGGCCGCACTCCTTAGGGACGAAGTGCACGATCTAGAGAAGAAGTTGAAGAAATGATAGGTTCTCCCTCTTGCAGGAGAAGCTAAAGAAGGTATAGGTATACTCCTTTATAAAGCGTTTTTTGAGAGCGAATTATTTGTTGCAATACTCTTGCATTTTCCTTTGCTTTTGCTAGGTTCGATTTCGATGGATTTTTTAACCCAATCCGAATTAGCATTCGTACAAAAAAGATGGCGGCTTACCGCTGGTGTTCGTAATGTACTGCTTATTCTTTCTGGCGCGATGACATCGTTGTCCGTGCAAGATATTGGAAAAAAATTAAAAGCACAAGATCATCCTGTTGATGCGACGACTGTTTATCGTATTTTGGAGCGACTCAAAGAATGCCGTCTTATTCATACGTTACATGAAGGACGCTTTGTAAAATGCTCTGATATGAGTAATGCGAAAGCGCACCATTTTCTTCGTTGTAAAAAATGCAATAGGGTTGAGGAGATCTTTCTTGATTACAAAAAATCCATTGCTTCACAATTGGCTTCTGAAAAAAACTTCCTCCTTACCGATGTAGATCTTGAATTTTGGGGGATTTGCCAAAATTGTACAAAAAAATAGTTCAACCATCATGTTGACTTTTGTGACGTCTTTTGTAGAATACCTTTAGAGAATTTACCTTTTTCTCACAATACGACTTAGACTATGAAAAACTTACCTTTCTTTCTCCTCATATCTCTACATGCAGGAGGATAATTTTCAGTGACGTATTTGAGAGAGAGGGTTTTTATTTACACCCTTTTCTCCATGGAAATAATTATTGCCGGAATCGGCGGTTTATTGCTCGGAGGCGGGATCAGCTTTGCTGTTTTTCGTCCCAAAACTAAGCAAATAGAATCGCACGCTCGACAGGAGGCTGATCGAGTACGAAAAAGGGCAGAGCAAGAAAGTGATCGAACACTTACTGACGCTCGTGCGCATGCCCAAAAATTGCGCCAACAAGCTCAAGACGAAGAGACTAAATCGCGTCAACGAATCGATAACCTTCAGGCGCAGGCTGACGAACGTGTCACCAAACGTGAACAGGTCCTCGAACAAAAAGTAGAACGAACTGAAGAAGCGAAAGAAAAGTATGAACACGCTATCGATCAGTACGCAAAACAAAAAGAAGAGTTTCAACAAGGACTCGACAAGCAAAACGAGGAACTCGAACGAGTTGCGAAATTGTCCAAAGAAGAAGCAAAGAAAGAACTCTTCGATCGAATGGAAAAACAAGTCGATGAAGAATTGGCCGAAACACTTCATAAGAAAGTAGAACTTATGCGACAAAATGCGGATGACGAAGCCGCAAATGTTATCGTGCAATCGGTTCAGCGTTTCGCTTCAACGACAACAAATGAAAACACAACAACTGTTGTAAAGATTGAGAGTGAAGATATCAAAGGAAAGATTATCGGACGAGAAGGACGAAATATTAATGCCTTTGAAATGATGACGGGAGTTGATGTCATTATTGATGATGCTCCAGGAACGGTAACGATTTCAAGTTTCGATATGTTTCGTCGATACGTTGCAAAGGTTGCTTTAGAAAATTTGATTAAAGATGGACGAATTCACCCATCACGAATCGAAGAATCTGTGAAACAAGCACAAGACAGCGCTGACAAACTCATCTTGGAAATCGGACAAAAAGCCTGCCAAGATCTTGGAATTGCAAACTTGTATCCAGAACCAATTTTGAAATTGATTGGACGACTCCGATTCCGAACATCATACGGACAAAATGTATTGAGTCACTCTATTGAGGTGGCCTACATTTCTGAAGCCATTGCAACGCAACTCGGAGGAAGTGTCGATCCAGAAGTTTGTAAAAAAGCAGGACTCCTTCACGACATTGGAAAGGCAGTGTCACACGAAGTGGAAGGAGGGCACGCTATTATCGGGACGGAGATTCTTGAAAAATTCGGCGTTGATAAACGAGTTATCACGGCGATGAAATCTCACCACGAAGACTTCCCCTATGAATCTATTGAAGCTCGAATCTTACAAGCGGCAGATGCAATTAGTGCATCACGACCAGGAGCTCGACGAGAAACTTTGGAGAAATACATCAAACGTCTTAAAGAACTTGAATCAATTGCAGGAAGCTTCTCAGGAGTTGAAAAGGTATACGCGATTCAAGCCGGACGTGAAATACGTGTGTTTGTAAACGCAAAAGAAGTCGACGATAAACAAGCAGAAAAACTCGCCTACGAAGTCGCTCGAAAAATTGAAAAAGACTGTGATTATCCAGGAGAAGTAAAAGTTGCCATCCTTCGGGAGAATAGATTTGAAGAAATTGCAAAGTAAATTTAACTGGTAAATAAGGTTCCCTGCATCAACCATTCTTCTGAAGAGAACCAGCGGTTCGTATTGTTTCCCCTGACTCCGCTTGGGCAGGGGAATGGATTGAAACAATTCTCGAAACGCTTGCATGAAAGATTCCTATAAATTTGCCCCTTCCTCTAATCTATGTAAAAATCCGCCGGCATGAAGAAACTACTTTTGGCTGTGGCATTATTAGTTGGAATGTGGAGTGGAACAACATTCGCACAACAGGTTCCGACAATGGACTTTTTTTACGGTACAAAGTGTCCTCATTGTCATGATGAAATGAAGTGGTTCCCACAGCTCGAAAAAATGTATCCCAATCTCCAAATCAATAAATATGAAGTTTGGCATGATGCAGAAAATAAATTGATCTTTGATTCTTACATGAAAAAGTTGGGACAAAGAGCTGGCGGAGTTCCAACGAATATTATTGAAAAAGATCTGATTGTGGGATTTGACCCCGAAGGAATTTTAACGGCTTTGGAAAAAAACTATGGTCCCCCTGTTATTGAGAAAAAAGATGTTCCAAAAGGGGAAAATCAAACTTGGAAAAAATACCTCGAATATTCTTGGCCAGCGATGAGTATAATGCTTGGACTCTTGGATGGATTTAATCCATGCGCCATGTGGACATTGTTAATCCTGATTGGATTTCTTCTCACAATGGACAACAAAAAGAAACGCTGGATGGTGGGAGGTATTTTTGTACTGAGTTCTGCAATCATTTATTTTGTGGCATTGTTAACGTATCTCCTTGGTTTTTCAGAAATTTCAGCCCTCGCCACTGGACCAATCATGGATTGGATCTTTAGAATTGTAGGAGCTTTGGCAATGGGAACAGGAACGTTGGCACTCAAGAACGCATTCAAAAAAGAAATCGATTGTGAGATGCGAGGAATAGAAAGCAAGAAACGATTCCGAGATCGACTTGGTGCCATTTTGGAAAAAGAAAAACTCGTGTTTGTCTTGGCAGGAGTCATCGGACTCGCCTTCTCTGTAAATGCAATCGAACTGCTTTGTAGCTTTGCTATTCCAACCGCCTTCACGGCAACGTTAGTATCCATGGACATGGGACTAACAAAACAACTGATGGCGATTTCCTTGTACGATATCGCGTATATTCTCGACGACATTGTGGTCCTCGTGATTGCCCTCTGGACGATGAGTTTGAAGATATTGTCTCCCCGCCTCGTACAAATTTCTCACTTCATAGGCGGAATACTCCTCCTTATTTTGGGAGGATTCTTAATCTACGATCCAAGTGTATTGGCAAGCTTTATTGGATAAATCAGTTCACAGTTTATAGTTCATAGTTAATAGTTTATAGCTGAAAACTTTCTCAATCTTGCTCTTTCAATCGTCTCGATTGAAAGCATTTGTTTCTGATCGCTTGCACGATAAAAGTTTTATTGGGCAACTCACTTCTCTTCAAGCCTGAGTAGTCCTCCGTTTTTCCTCAGAGCCGATGGCCTGCTCTTTTTGAAAACATTCCATAAACACAAAATTGCTTCGCTGGTTTCTCTCTTTGTAAAAGAGAGAAACCTTCCGAGGATGGATCATAAATTTTATCAAAGACACCGAGAGAATGTGAGTTCGTTTTCTCTCAATCTAAAATCGTCACCTCCGCAATCTTTTCCTCGGCAATCGCCTTGAACGCTTCCAGTTCTTTTTTCAAAAACCCATTAAATTTCTTAAATTCTTTATCCAAGACTTTTTGAGGACGGAAATTTTGTATTGAATACATCTTCGCCCCTCGACAGAACTGCGCAATCTTCCTCATTTCCTCCTCATCATGAAATCCTTTGACCACCGTCGTACGGAATTCGTAATCGATATCTGAATTTTTAATCAGGTCACGAGAATGTTTGATTGATGCAAAGTTGTTCTTCACTCCTGTGAGCTCGTCATACTTCTCCTTAGACGCTTTTACATCCATAGCGATATAATCAACCAGTTTCTCTGCCAAGAGCTTCTCAATGGCCATAGGATTGGTTCCATTGGTGTCTAACTTTACCAAGAATCCTTTTTCCTTAATCTTCCGAATAAAATCAATCAGATCTGGATGTATCGTCGGTTCTCCACCGGAAACAACGACCCCATCTAACTTCCCTTTCCTCTTATCGAGAAAACTAAAAATCTTTTCCACAGGAATCATGTCATTCATACGTTCTTTAATTTTTTCAGGCAAAACGAATTCTGCATTATGACAATAACCACATCGAAAATTACATCCGGCCGTAAAAATGATGCAGGCTACTTTTCCTGGGTAATCGAGCAATGTAAGTGTGTGAATTCCTCCAATTAACATGTGTTTTTAGATTATTTTGTTTTTTCCTTTTTGTCATTCCCATTTTGTTCTTGTCATCCCCGTGCCCACCTTGTCATTCCCTCGAAGGAGGGAACCCAGGACTCTTGTATTAGAAGAAGGCTGAAACATCACATTATTACCAATTTCAAGAATGGCGAGGACTGGGTCCCCGTCTGCACGGGGATGACACTGAAAAATATTACAGTGTTTTTAAAAACCCTTCCAACTCGTACACCTCGGAACCTCTGAAGATTTCCTTTCCGTCTTCGAAGATAATAATTGTAGGTGCATTCGCTACGTTGTATTCCCCGATCTTGTCGTGGAAATCTGGCAGTGTCTCGTCGAGAATCACGCCGTCGAAGGAAACATTATCCGCCACAAATTCTTTAAATTCAGGACATTTCGGACATCTGGTGGTAGTAAAGAGGAGGTAGTTCATGATGTTAAAAAAAGAGGTATTATTGTCACAATTGCTCCAACCGCAGAAATAACCAAAGCTCCAATTGCAATTTTAATTGAAATTCTCGCATTTTTCTGAGCATTTCTCGCATGTTCTTGCGCTTGTTCTGAATTTTTTCGTGCTTGTTCTAACTCAAGAAAATCAATATATTTAAACTTAGCTTCCACCGTAAGAGAAAATAATTTTACATTCCATGTATTTATTCCGCAATCCCCCGCCTTGTCGCTCGTGTAAAAAATAGTTTCTTCCGTCCGATTTGCAGTGTTGTAGAATGTTTTGTCTCCTGCAGCAATGAAGTGATTTTGTAAGTAATCTCTTTCTTCTGTTGTTGGACCAATTGCTTCAAAAAGTTCTTCTGCTTTAAAAGAGAATTTACCGAATCCCCACTCAATCGCACGAAAAATAATATCCTTTTTAAAATCGTCTGCTTTTCTTGTCATCAATGTTTATTACAAAACTGCGAGTTCGCAGTTGCGCCCTCACTAAAGTGCTGACGAGAATAGTGCTCTGACTTCTTTCCAATATTGAAGTGAGAAGTTGGTCGGTGATACCCCATCACTCGTGTCCAGACCTCGCATCGTGTGCGTTTGTCCTGAAGATTTTCCGTTGCTCTTTGAGGTCGAGCATTGCCGAGAGCCGTAGCCGTTGCTGTTGTTGTCATTTTGGTAAATGAAATAAAAAATAAGAAATGGGGTCTAACAAGTTGCCGTGGGGCAGGTTTTACCTTTTTTTTCTGTTGTGACTGTTTTTTGTCGCCGTGAATCGTGACGAGCGCGAAGCTCTTCATCTTGCCCTCCGTCAACGTAACCAATCTCTTTGTCACAAATCGGACAAAAGTCCTGCTCTCCTACCAAGTATCCGTGCTTCGGACAGATGGAGAAGGTCGGTGTGATCGTAATGTAAGGAAGTCGGAACTGTGTCAGTGCTTTTTTGACCAAGTTCTTACACGCTTCTGGACTTGAGATTCGTTCTCCCATGTAGAGATGAAGAACCGTTCCTCCGGTATATTTTGTTTGCAGTCTGTCTTGCAGTTCCAGCGCTTCAAACGCGTCAGCTGTAATCTCAACGGGAAGTTGTGAAGAATTTGAATAGTACGGTGCTTCTGGCAATCCCGCTTGGATAATTCCTTTGAATCGTTTTTGATCTTCTTTCGCAAATCGGTACGTCGTTCCTTCCGCCGGAGTCGCCTCAAGGTTGTAGAGATTTCCGGTTTCCTTCTGGAACTCGGCCAATTTATTTCTCATAAAAATAAGTGTTTCCTCCGCAAAATCTTGCCCCCACTCATCTGCAATTGAATGCTTGTCGTCGGTAAAATTCCGAATCGCTTCATTGAGTCCGTTGATTCCAATCGTTGAGAAGTGGTTGTTCAAAGTTCCCAAGTAACGTTTGGTGTATGGGAAGAGTCCTCGATCAATCCATGTTTGAACTTCTTTTCGTTTGAGTTCGAGTGAGATTTTCGCGAGCTCCATCAAGTGTCCTACTCGTGCTAAGAAAGCTTCTTTGTCTCCTTTGTGTTGGAATCCAATTCGTGGAGTACTAACCGTTACCACCCCAATTGATCCTGTCATTTCCGCGGATCCGAAAAGTCCTCCTCCTCGTTTGAGAAGTTCGTTCAAATCAAGTTGCAATCGACAACACATCGACCGAACATGACCAGGATCAAGATCTGAATTAATAAAATTTTGGAAATACGGCATTCCATATTTTGCCGTCATTTCAAACAGTGGTTCTGTATTGGGGCTGTCCCAGTCAAAATCCTTTGTAATGTTGTAGGTCGGAATTGGGAACGTAAACACTCGCCCCTTAGAATCTCCCGCCGTCATCACTTCGATGTAGGCTTTGTTGATAATATCCATCTCTGACTGAAGTTCCCCGAAGGTGTAGTCGAAGTATTTTCCCCCTAATTTTAATCTTTTTGATTTCAAATCTTCAGGACACACCCAGTCGAGTGTGATGTTGGTAAACGGTGTTTGCGTTCCCCATCGGGATGGCACGTTCAAGTTGAAAACAAACGACTGCATGTTTTGCAAAACGTAATCGTAGGTTTTGTCGGCAATATATTGTTTTTTCTTTTTTTCTGTTGGGAAAATCATCTTGTATTCCTTCACTTCTTTTTCCATTTTGAGTTCGTACTTCTTCACGAACGGTGCCATATAAGTATCAAAACTCGAGAACGCTTGCGCACCTGCCCATTCGTTTTGCAGAGTTCCGAGGAAATTCACCATTTGGCTCACGGCTGTCGAAAGATGCTTTGGGGGATTGGATTCAGTTTTGTCTGGCACTCCATTAAGCCCTTCTTCAAGAAGCACTCGCAAACTCCACCCCGCACAGTATCCACTAAACATATCAAGATCATGAATATGCATATCTCCGTTTCGGTGGGCATCCCCCACGGCTTGTGGGTAAATGTGTGAGAGCCAGTAGTTCGCCGTCACCTTTCCTGACGTATTGAGGATCATTCCTCCCAAAGAATACCCTTGGTTAGAATTCGCGTTCACCCGCCAGTCGAGTTTGTTCAAATATTCTTTAATCGTATTTTCTACTGACACTACGACTTGTTTATCACCTCGTGATTGTGCTCGTTTTTCTCGGTAAATAATGTAAGACTTTGCGGTCACCGCATGTCCTCCTTCGATGAGAACTTTTTCCACAGTATCTTGAATTTCTTCAACGGTTGGGATTTTGTCTTTAAATTGTTTGTCCAAAAACTTAATCACATCTTGTGCAATCTTATGAGCCAGCACTTCATCGTTTCCACCAATTTCTTTGGCAGCTGCGAATATCGCTTTCCCAATCTTTTCTGGTTTGAAATCTACAATCTCACCCGTACGTTTTTGAACCTTAAAAATCATCGTGTTTAAAAAAATAAGAATTAAAAATACCGACTCCACCGCCCTCTTTTTCACATATTACCGCTTCATTTGATACCAAAGCTAATTCTTGAAAAACACAATATGTTGTAGGTGGATAGCATTTATACACCCCAGATATTGTGGAGTCAATTAAAATGGTGAAAAAGAAGTTGTGGAGTTTTGGGAAAGATTTTGTTGTAATAATTTTTGAGTAAATGAAAAAGAGTTGCCGTTACTTTATCGTCACGCCCACAATCTCTTTTAAAAAAAGCTAACCAATATGATTAGCTTTTTATCTTTTTATCATCCCCCTATTTTAAAATTACTTTCGAATTACTTTGTTTCTTGTTTCATCAGCTTCTGAATTGCTTTGTCTATTGTTTCGCTTGCTTCAGGCATTATCAAATATTTCATATTATCGTCCGGCGCTGGGATCGTTTTACCGCTGCTTCCATAAATAAGAATCGGCATCTTTGGAAAACTTTTTCTTATCCTTTGTACTATAACTTTTCCCGTTGTTTGCCCTCTTCCTGAAGATTCTTTGTCTCTTTTTGTTAATCCAACTCCTCCTTCAGAGGCTAATACTATTTCTTCTGTGGAAAAATCAGCATCTATCGATTTTTTCATGCTACACATAACGACATCAAAGCTGTTCAAAGAATTTAAAGCCGTTTTTATTGTTTCTTTCTGAACCGTTACGATATAACCGTAGGTCATTTGCAAATCCATTGCAAGATCATCGAGAAGCATTCCCTCGAAGATCATTAATAATTTAATTTTTTTCATATAATTTAATTTTTGTGTTAATAATTAATAATTTTAAACCAAGAGCTCAATTCCTTTTGAAACTGAAGTCATGGTTTAAAATTACAAAATAGGGGCGACAAGTAAAAGATCTGTTATGGAGCGAGAAAAAAATTCCGAACCATAAACAAAGTTCTTTTATAGGATTTCGTGAATATTGTCAACCCTTTTCATATGATTATTTTATCCCACTTTTCCCTCTTCCATCATCCCGGAATTCTAAAAGAATATCCGGGAAGACAAGTGTAAAATCCGAAATTTTCAATTTCTCATTTCACCGTCACACTCTTTGCCAAATTCCTCGGCATATCTGGATCCAGTCCACGCAAGATCGCAAGATGGTACGCAAGAATTTGTACGGGAATAATTGAGGCAATCGCCTGGGCTCCATTACAATCTGGAACTTTCAACCATTGATCAAATACATCTTTTCGTTCGGATGAAACTCCTATAATCATGGCACCTCGGGCTTTTAATTCAGTCGCATTTGATATTGTTTCTTGATCATCTCCAAGCACAAGACAGGGTGTCCCTTCTTCGATAAGAGCAATCGGTCCGTGTTTGAGCTCACCCGCTGCAAACCCTTGCGCATGAATGTAAGATACTTCTTGAATCTTGATCGCCGCTTCGAGTGCCATCGGAAAGAGTGCCCCTCGTCCAATGATGAAGAGGTTGTCTTTTTTGACGATCGATTCAGCCACCTTTCGAATTTGCTCCTCATATCGGGGGTTGAGCATGTCGTTGATACTCGCCGCCGTTGAGCGGAGGATATGTCGTCCCATGTTGATTGAATTGAT
>CAZEON010000015.1:0-19635 GCA_964513975.1 uncultured Candidatus Peribacteria bacterium | reverse complement strand
CATCCACGAATTCTTTCTTTCGTCCGTATTTCATTCGTGAGTATTTCTTGATGATTTCGGCAATCTTTGGATTCTTCAATGATGGATCGTACAATGTTTCCATTGAGAACGGTCGAGAAGACGTGTTATCAATATTCAATTTCAAGTACGCTTTGTAGTTTGCAATTCCGATAATATCTTGTTGTGAAAGATCAGGTGCATATTCTTTTTCCAAATATTCACCGTCTTCGGCTCCCACTTTGAAACTCATCATTGTTCCTACATTTCCGAACACTGCGTCTCGAATCTTTGAGTCTTTTTGTCCAATAGCAATTCCCCCCGCTCCTTCTGATAGTTGAGCGATATATTGATGCGCCATGATCAAATTCAATCGGTACTTTCGAGCTTCCGAAAGAATTGAAGCGAAGGTATCTGTCGCGAAGTTCTGGAACTCATCTACATACAGGTAGAAATCTTTTCGTTGATCTCGCGGCATTTCTCCTCGTGCCATCGCGGCCATGTTAATCTTTGAAACCAAAATCAATCCCAAGAGTTGAGCATTAATTCCACCAATCTTTCCTTTCGACAAATTAATCAAAAGAATTTTTCCGGTATCCATAATCTCCCGAATATCAAATGCGGATTTGGTTTGTCCGATAATATTACGCATTGTGGTATTGGTCACGAACGGACCAAACTTTGAGGTGAAGTACGGAATCATTTCTTGTTTTTCCCTTTGTCCGGTTTGCGCCATTTCGTGTTCCCAGAAGGCTCGCACGACGGGGTTTTTTACTTTCGATACTTTATATCGTTGAAAGTCATCATCAATAAAAAGTCTCGGAATATCGATTAATGTCGCTCCTTCGTCTTCGTCTGCCATCAACGTCAAACATCCATTTCGGAAGTAGTGTTGAATACGGGGACCAAAGATTTCATTTCCGAACAATTTAATAAAGATCTCCATTGCATCAAGTGACGCACGGTCTTGATCTTCAGCACTCTTCACATCCAGCAAGTTGACTCCCATTGGACGTTCTTTGTCTCCTGGTTCGAAGACGATAACATCTTTCGCTCGTTCTTTTGGAACACACGCGACGATATCCTCGATCAAATCTCCATGCGGATCAATCACACACACTCCTTCACCATTGGCGATATCTTGAATTGCTTGGTTCCACAAGAGGACAGATTTCCCAGATCCAGATTTCCCAACAATATATTGGTGTTTTGTTCGGTCTTCTCGTTTGAATCGTACCAGCTTCTCAATTCCTCGGTAGATAGATTTCCCAAGAATAATTCCTTCTTCTGGGAGATTAATTGGTGGAGCGAGTACTTTGTAATCCATCCATTTGATCGTCGGCATCTTGTTGTATCGAGCATCAGGGAAGTGGTACATCGTTGCCAATTCACTGGTAGAAAAGATTGAACTCTTTTCCAATAATGCGGGCAATCGGTATTTAAAGTTGTGATGAATGATTGGTGCATTGAGTGCATTAATTGGGATGATTCGATAGTTTTCAAATCGGTTTGTTCCTTTTCCTTCAAACACATTAAACGATACAAAGAGACCATCGAGAATCTCTCGCACTCGGTCTTTACTCGGAGAACTCGCGAGCACTCGAACTGTTGTTTGGAATCCTGGTTCTGCCGCTTTTTCACCAATTGCTTTCGCCGTTTCTTCATCCGTCTGAAGCATTCGTACATACGAATCTCCACCAGAAGCACCCGGTTGATTTGTCCCTGCTCCATCGACCGCAGGATCATATCCTTTGATCAAAATCTTGAATGGAAACCATATCATACGAAGGATTGGTCCAATGATGGGGATTCGAATGCCTCCTTTTTTTTCTTTTCCTTTAAAAAGCTTCGTCCCCTGTTTGTGAGCTTTTTTCTGCCACTTATCAGCTATTGGATGAATTATGAATTGGACGACTCCTTTTTCATCTTCAGCAAGTTTTGAAAACGAATTCGCCACAGGATTAAGAGAATCCTCCTCAATGTTCTTGTAGGTTTGAATTGGATACCAGAATTTTTCTTGCGTAAATAAATGATATCCATTGACGTGATTTCCTTCCGTCTTGAGCTTAAATTGATCCGCAATAGGAATTGGTTCGATTTCTGCGGATTCATAAAACGAAGTTACTTGTTTCTGAATAATATTTTTGTAGTACTTATCACACACCACGACAAAACGAAGTTCTCGTTTCTCAATCTGAAGCTCAAACGACAATTGTGGTTTATTCCAGAACATTCGTTTGAAAATCATGTTGTAGAGATTCAAATCTCGTGTCTCATGAAGCGCTCGGAAAAACTGTTCCGCTTTTCCGATTTGTTCGTGAAAGTCTTTTTCAGTCTGTTGTTCTCGATCCAGTTTTGAGTCGTTTCGTGGTAATGTAATTCGTAAATGAACCAGTCTATCGGTTCCGTACTCTCGTCTTCGTTCAAGATATCGGATAAGGAAAAAGAATATTTTCCAAGCAAACCAAATTCCAGCAATCCCAATTATAGAAAGGACTAAAAGCTCTAGTGGAGCCTCCATAAATTTGTCGATGTATTTTTCCAAAAATTCTTTCATGGCGATGTATTCCCTTTATTATACCTGAAAATAGGGGATTTATCAAGGGGAAAAGGGTGAATTTTATCCTATTATTTCCTGTCGTCATCCTCGCTGAGAGCTTGTCCTCTTTTTTTATCGGGAAGGGATCCGAAGAGGTCGCTTTCGATTGTTATTTCAGGAAAGATGTCAGTAAGATATTCTAAGAAGACTCATCCGGCTCTGCCCAGAAGATAAATTAATAAGTAATCGATTCACCACCTTCTCTTAAGGTTTCACCTCAAAAGAAGGTTTTTTAGTTTTTCTAAAAATTTTTCGTTTTGAGACAGAACTTCTCCATTTGAAAAACGTACAAGTTTATATTTCAAACTTTTTAAAATTTTTTCACGCATTTCATCATATCCTTTTTGTTTCTCATGAATTCCTCCATCAATTTCAAAAACAGTTTTTGTTTTATGACAATAAAAATCTACAACAAAGAATCTTTTCTGACCTTCTGATTCAAATCTTATCGGATATTGACGATAAAATTTTATACCTTCAAATCGTCTATTCCGAATCAGTTCCCAAAACACCTTTTCTGCCTGAGTTTGGTTTTTTTTGAGATATCTCGCCGTTTCTTTTGAATTATCCCACATACTGAGACTCTAAAATATATCGAAAAGAACATTCCTAAATTACACAAACAACAAACCCTTCTTTTTCACTGGAATGAAATGGAAGTGAAAGAGAAGGGGGGCGAATATCAAACACAAAAGGAAGTTCTGCTTCCTGAGCGGGATGAGTCTTTTTTATAAATTTACTTCCTTTTGTTTCGTTCATCCCTGCATTATTGACAGGATTGCCGTCAAGCGACAATGACGGGGCTTAATATAATTTTCATAACTCACTTGACGGAATATATTCTAAAACACAGTGAGCTCCCCCTATTAAACAATAAGCCTGTTCTCAAAAAATCGGGGGTCCGGACCCGGTATTCATTTTTTCTCTTTAATCGATAAAACATTCGGAACTTTGTGGAGATCTTTTATCAATTTTTGGAATTCATCTTCTGATCGAACTTCAACAGAAAGGTTCCAGGTTAGAATTTTTTGATTCTCTTTGTTCAATGAATATCGTGAAGAAAGTTCACCAATATTAAGACCATGTTCGGCAATAAGTGCGGTACAGTCTCTCGAAAATCCAAAGCGATCAAGGGCTTTCATTTCTATTTTTCGAGAGGTAATAAAATGGGCTTCAAGAAATCGTTCAGGGTTTAGCTTTTTTAGTTGTGAACAATTGGCTTTGTGAATCGTGAAAAAAAGTCCACGAGACTTGTACGCCACGAGACTTTGTCCTGGCAGAGGTGCACAACAGCTTGGAATTTTAAATGGAATATTGCGTTCTCCGCCAATGATAACCTGATTTGGTTGTCCTGTTCGTTTTACATTTTTTTTCACAGAAAGAGTTTCCCGAGATTTTTCAGCAACACTCGTTCTTTCTTTTTTTTCGAGCGTTGTTGTTTCTCGTTTCTTATTTATAAATGCTTTAATTCGGTCTTTCGCTTTTGTGGATTTCACAAAATCAAGCCATGCAGGATTTGGTTGTCGTCCTTTCTTTGTCAGAATTTCTACTATTTCTCGGCTCTTCAGTTCGTAGTCCAATGGTTTGATAACTCCATTTACACGGGCTCCGACACAACTGTCTCCAACACTTGAATGAACGGCATACGCGAAGTCCACAGGAGTTGCTCCTGACGGGAATGTTTCCACGTCACCTTTTGGTGTAAATACATAAATTCTATGAGAAAGAATATTTTCCGACAGTTCTTGAAACACTTCATTTCGAGAACCATTTCCTTTTGTAGACTCATTTGGAAGCCATCGCATTCGTTCGAGGAAGTTTTTATCAAATGAAGAATGCCCGGTTTTTTTGTACGCCCAATGAGAAGCAGGACCACGTTCGGCATCAGAATCCATTTTTGGTGTTCGGATCTGAATTTCAGTCGGAAACTTTGTATTTGCAAGTCCCAAAAGCGTTGTATGAAGACTTTGATATCCATTTGGTTTGGCAACAGAAATGTAATCCTTAAACCGGTTTGGCATTGGATTCCATCGTGCATGGAGTGCTCCCAATGCTCTATAACAATCATCTGTTCTTGGTACCAAGATACGAATCCCAAACAAGTCATACACTTCGGAACAAGAAGTGAAGTTTTTTCGCTTCATCTTTTTATACACAGAATAGAAATGTTTTTGTCTTCCAATTACTTTTACGACTTTGATATTCGCTTCTTCAAGTGTTTCAATGATTTCTTTTTCTGCCTGCTTCCACGAAGCTTTTTGTTCTTTTTTTATCCCCGCGATTTCTGTCTGCAAAGTTTTGAAAAGTTTTGGTTGCAGTTGTTGAAAACAAAGGTCCTCAATCGTGACTTTAAATTCGTACAAACCTAACCGATTTGCCACGGGAGCAAAAATTTCACGGGCCTCATAAGCAAGCGCTTCTCGTGCATCTTTTGGTAAACAACTGAGTGTTTGGAGATTGTGAATACGCGCAGAAAGTTTCAAGAAGAGTACACGAATATCTCGAGAGATAACGATGAGAAGTTTTTGGATATTTTCAAATTGTCGTTCGTGATGACTCTCTTTGAGTAACTGCATTTGAGAAATTTCTTTCATGCATTCACAGAGATATCGAACATCTTTTCCAAACTTTTCCTCAATTTCATCGATAGGTTCTGTTGAGTATCGAATTACGTTATATAAAAAAGATGCGATAATCGTGTCGATATCGGGTTTAATGGCGAGAAGAATTTTTGTTGTTTCTGTTGCATGAGAAAAGTACGGATCACCATTTTTTCGTTTGTGTCCGTGGAAGAACCTTCGTCCATAAGCAAAAGCATCGATGATTATTTTTTCTTCCTTTTTTCCATAGTTAGGATAATACCCCTGAACTTCATTCAGAATCTCTTCCAAGGCCATATCGAAATCGTATTTCGCAGGGGTCATTTTCGCTTTGGGTAATTGGATAATGAGATTTTTTTACGTTTTGTCTAGTGCTTAAATAGGAAATATGAAAAAGGTTAAAGGTAAAATGTAAAAAGAAATTTTAAATTCTAATTTTAAAATATATTTGTATGAAAATCCGTATTAAGGCTTTTGATTTATTTTAACATTTAACATTTGTAATTTTACATTGTAGAGTCACTTGCTAAATCCTTCTTTTTTTGGTACAATAAGGAGAAGTAGTCATTTTTGAAATGAAAAAACTGAAAACAAATATTGGAATTATCTCAGCGTTTGTCCTCCTTCTTAACGGGGTGGTGTGTTTAGATATTCCAACAGAATTTTTGTCAGGAAGCCTCATTACAGAAGCGAGTGCATTAAATGATGAGGTGGAGACTGATACAGAAGAAGTGAAAAAAAAAGTGTTTATTCCCGCAATGCCAAAACTAGCAACGGGAGCAAAAACATATACGAACAGAAATGGATACGAAGTCTTTCACGGATACAGATATTCAGATATGCCGAAAAATGATCAATTAAAACTTGTTAAAGAACGAATGGTTGAGCGAAATGCAAAAAGGCGATACACGGGTGGGGCTTCGAACTTTCGCACTACGAACTACAGAAAAGAAAGTTATGCATCCGATATGAAATCTTCTGCACAAAGTGTTGCCAAGCTAGAACCATCACGAAAATCTCTTGAAGGCAGAAAAGTGATTGGATACACGAGAGACATACAACCACAGAAAACTCGGATTCAACGATACTCACTCAGACAATCTCTTCGAGAGCGAGGGGTGGCGGAATCTTTCAAAGTAGCAAAAGACAAAAAAAAGGAACAGAATGAAATGTATTCCGTATTGTGGAAACAAAATAGAGTACAACGAGATGATCCACTGCTTAGAAAAGATCGATCTCGAATTACGGTGAAATCGTCTGATTCACGGAAAGAATATTTGAAATATTGGGAAGAAAAGAAAAAGGAAGAAGAAGAATTCCAAAAGAACCTTCAGATAGAATTGTACGGAACGCCTGCAGAAGAAGAAATAGAAGAGGTTGAAGAGATTGAAGAGTGGTAAAACCCCAACTTTATTCTCCTGCTTGATAGGAGGATCCAGTCAAATAAAGGATTTCTTTTTATATTGGGTTTCCGCCTTTGCGGGAATGAGGGTGTTTTTTTTAGACTCTTGTAATTCCGCTCCTTTTTTCTACAATTTGACGCGAATGTCTTCAACCTTCGAGATTCGCCTCCGTTTTCTGCGCATTCTTTTTGTAGGCGTGTTTGTGGTGTTTGCAGTGCGACTTTTCGATCTTCAGATTTTGCAATACGATGAATTTTACGCAGAAGCGAGAGCACAGCATGAGAAACGTTCAATTCTTCCTGCACAACGGGGGAATGTCATGGTGAGAAAGAATCGTCTCACTAATGAAGAGACTCCATTGGCGACAAACAATACGCTGAAGATGCTGTTTATCGATCCGCTTATTCTGACGTATCCAGAGTACAACCCGAAGCAAGATCTCGATAAACAAGAGCGGGGGAATCCGCGAATGGTAGCGCAATTGCTCGCTCCACTCCTTATTCACGCTCATTGTGAAAAGATCGAAGGATGTCTGGTCGAAACTGATGAAACAAAATGGACAGAATCCGAGAAACTCGCCATAGAAGCGTACGGGAAAGAGCTCGAGGATATTTTTATAGAAATCGAACGACGACGAGTAGTGATTTCTACTGAGATTTCTGAATCACGAGCTCAGACAATTGAGGCACTTCGGTTGTCGGGAATCAAAGTTATGGAGAGTAACGTCATTGTCGATCCGACGATGATTTATTCTCTTACAGAATCAGTCGATCAATTGGCACCACTGCTCAATATTGATAAACGAAAACTCAAAAAACTGCTCGAACGAAGACCGAAACGATACGTTGAAGTCACGCACAAAATTGTGCCTGAGGTGTCGGAGAAGATTCAAGAACTCAAGGAAAATCCTCGATACAGAGAACTTCTAAGAGGGGTGCAATTGAGAGATGAGCACTGGCGATATTATCCAGAGCGAAGTTTGGCAGCACAAATTCTCGGGTTCGTTGATTCCAATGGAAACGGACAATATGGAATTGAAGGACGATTTGATCACGAATTATCAGGACAGGAAGGAGTGATCTTTGGAGCGATTAATACGAGAGGACAACGAATCTTGGGAAAAGGGTCGGGGATTCAACGAGCGACCGATGGTTCGGATATTCTGATTTCTATTGATCGAGTGATTCAGGGAGAAGTAGAACGAATCTTAGAAGAAGACACGGTGCGATTCGATGCAGACTTTGGACAGGTTATTGTTATCGAACCAAAGACGGGACGAGTTCTGGCCATGGCACACGCACCGACCTTTGATCCGAATAGTTTTGGAAAAGCTTTTGCACGATATGAAATTCTTCCAGAAGACGAAGTGATAGATCGTGAGGATGAATTTTTTAACCAACGAATTCCAACCATCGCCGACAAGGGACGATATTATCGGTACTTCAATAAATGGGGACCAGAGGTCTTTCGAAATAAAATTGTGTCAGATATATACGAACCGGGATCAGTGGTAAAAGCCCTCACGATGGCAGCGGCACTGAACGCTGACGAGATAACACCTCAAACTACCTACATGGACAGAGGGCCAGTAGAAGTGGATGAGTTTAAGATTCGAAATGCAGATGAGACCTATGCGGGGAAAACGACGATGATCGAAGTCTTGAACCGGTCCCTCAATACTGGAATCGCGTTCATCGCTCAAAAGATGGGGGCAAAGTTATTGTATGAATATCTGAATAACTTTGGGTTCGGGCAGTACACCGATGTTGAACTCGATGGAGAAGCCGAGGGACAACTCGAATACTGGAAAGATTGGGAGGCATCTGAGCTTGTCACACGAGGATTTGGACAGGGGATGACCTCGACCGCCTTGCAAATGGCGATGTCCTTTTCCGCATTGGCAAACGGAGGATACTTGATGAAACCCCTTCTCGTCGAAGAAGTCAGATCATCTGATGGAACCGTGCGAACATTTCAACCAGAAAAGGTGCGTCGGGTAATCTCTGATGAAACATACAATAAGATCAAAGCGATGTTGCTCAATGCCGTAAACAATGGAATTGCTCGCGGGGCACGTGTGTGGGGGTATTCGGTTATGGGAAAAACCGGAACGTCTCAGACGTATAAACATGGGAAAGCGCAGGAAGGAGTGGGGACAACGATTACCAGTTTTGCTGGGTTTGGACCGATTAAAGATCCAGCGTTCGTCATCTTGGTTAAATTCGACAGACCAAAAGTATCGCAATGGGGATCCGAAACCGCGGCGGGAACGTTTCGTCGAGTGGCAGAATTTTTATTTCAGCATTTTGGGATTCCGCCGGATAAATAGAATTGGTTCGGGATATGCGTATCCCGATATCGGTGAATTTTGTAGAGACGCGATTAATCGCGTCTCTACCAGTACAAATATTTCGTAGGGACAAGGCATGCCTTGTCCCTACGGTGAAAATCTATTGACAATTTTAAAAAAATAGCGTAGAACATCTCTGTTTTCTCAATCATCTTCACTGATCGGTTGTGAAACGAAGATCTTTGAAATGCTGGAATTGTGAGTTGATAGTTTGGTTTTGTTCATGGTCGTGGGCAGGCGCAAACTATCAATTAATTATTAATTAATCACGTTTAAATAAAAAATTATGAAAAAAATTAAGTATGAAGGACCAGGAAAATATCCTATTAAAGGTCCTGATGGAAAACCCTTAAACTTAAAGGATGAAATAATAGTCGAAATAAGCGGACACCCCTTATTCCAAAAAATATCATTTCAATCTTATGTATCCGATAATGGATTTTTTTTAGAATTAAAAGTTTGGGTTCATGGATGTGCAAAAAAGCTTGAAAAAATGGAACAAGCAAGTTTTGATTTTGTAGAAGTTGGAAATAAGATTTTTGACATTGATGATAAATCTTTAAAATGTGGAGAAGGGTTTTCTTCTTTTGGAGTGGATCTTCAGGAGTTTCAAGATTATCTCAAAGAGAAAATCAAAAGTAACCAGAAAGATTCAGAGAGATATCATAAAAAGCAAATGGAATTTGAGGACACTCAAACAAGCCTAAACGAATTATTAAAAAAAAATGCAAAAAAAACACAATGACAGTAAAAAGATCTTAAAGAGCCCAAATTTAGGTTTGGGCTCTTTAAAATATAAAATCAGAAATTCCAACCCGGGTTAGATTTTAAAATTCTATAAACTATTAACTCTTCACTATTTTTGCTACAATTCGTGTGAAATTATTCACTTACATTTATGGATTACTCTCTGCCTACAGCCACGGAAAAACTCGGAAAAGAACGACTCCAATTCTTAGATGCCTTCAAGAAGGCAAGCATTCACACAATGCTTCAAATGCTCAAGACCTCCCAATCAGGACATCCAGGAGGATCTTTGTCTTGCTTAGACTTCTTGGCTGTACTCTACGTATTCCGATTGTCATCAACGAACGAGAAGGTCGTGTTTTCAAACGGACATATCTCACCAGGAGTGTATGCAGTACTTGCAGAACTCGGCGCGGTCGATAAAGACGAACTGATCAAAACCTACCGGCAATACGGATCACCATTTGAAGGTCATGTGACGCGTCATGTGCCAGGAATTTTCTTTGGAACAGGGCCCTTGGGAGTGGGAATTTCAGCAGCGTGTGGAATGGCATTGGCGAGTAAGAAAGGTGACAATGAACACATTTTTTGTTCAATAGGGGATGGGGAAATGCAAGAAGGACAAGTACACGAAGCAGCGCTGTTTGCCGCCAAAGAAAAGCTCAGTAATTTAACGGTATTCGTAGACTACAACCGTGTTCAGCTCACCGATACATTAGAAAAAACGTGCCCGATTGATGTGTCAACGTTCTTTTCATCAAAGGGATGGAAGGTCGTGGAAATCGACGGACATGATGATGAAGCTATTTGGAAAGCACTTCATTCTCAAAGCAAGAAAGGACGACCACTTGCAATCATTGGAACCACAATTATGGGGAAGGGAGTTGAAATAATGGAAGTGGACGGAAAGCAGTTGAAATCTGACTGGCACGGAAAAACGCCAAAACCAGATGAAATTGATGCAATGCTTTCGACATTCTCATTATCCGATACAGAGCGAGAAGTAATGAATGCATTTATTGCTGAACGAGAATTTAAACCAGTAAAAGAAACGCTTGAGCCTTTCGGACAATTATCAGACATCGAAGAGGGAGAGCCGATTCTTTATTCAACCGACAAGCTCACTGACTGTCGATCAGCCTACGGAAATGCATTGGCGGATCTCGCAAAGAACAACAAAAACATTCTTGCCGGATCAGCTGATCTTTCAGGATCGGTCAAAACGTCCATCATGGAAAAAGAAACGCCTGATCAATATGTTGAATTTGGAATCTGTGAACAGAACATGGTATCGGTTGCGGGAGGATTATCTTTGTCAGGATATACACCATTCGTTTCGACCTTCGGAGCGTTTATGAGCTCACGAGCAAAAGATCAGGCACGAGTGAATGATATCAATCATGCAAACGTTAAAATGGTCTCTACACACTGTGGATTGTCTGTGGGAGAAGATGGACCAACGCACCAAGCGATTGATGATGCGGGGAGTTTTATCGGCATGTTTAACACAGGTGTTTGCGAACCAGCGGACCCAAACCATTGTGATCGTATCATTCGTTACGTAGGAACGCACTACGGGAATTTCTACGTGCGCATGGGACGGCACAAATTGCCAGTACTTACAAAAGAAGACGGATCGATTCTCTTCGATAAAGATTATGTCTACCAATACGGGAAATGTGAATTACTTCGTTCAGGGAATGATATCACGATTGTCGCTAGTGGTGCGTGTGTGATTGAGACCTTAAAAGCACGAAACACATTTGCTCACCCTGAGAAAGTAGAAATTGTTATCGTCAGTTCGATTAAGAAATTTGACGAAACACTTTTGAAATCTCTTAAAAAGACAAAAAAGGTTATAACCGTGGAAGATCATAATCCATATTCAGGACTGGGTGCAGCAGTAGCCTTTTACGCTCAAACTGAAGGCATTTCACTCGATTCATTTCAAACGCTGGGAGTCAAAGAATATCAGCTCTCTGGAAAACCAACGGAGTTGTATCGAGCGGCAGGGATTGATAGTGAGGGGATCTTAGAACAATTAAAAAATATAAATTAACCTCATTCCCCTGAAAAGGGGAACCCAGTCAATAAGGAATTCCTTTTCTTACTAGGTTCCCGCCTCCGCGGGAATGAGGGAGGAGTGTTATCTTGTTAGTTTCACCAACTTCACACTCCCCGTATTTCCAGCAATAATCTGACATTCGCATCGAAAAAGTTTTCCAAGAAACTTCACAATCTCTTTGTTCGCCTTACCTTTTTCTGGCTTGGCACTAATTTGAATCTTTACCGTGTGTTCCTCATCATCGAGTATTTCATTGATCTTATTCTCATTTGCATTTGGAGATATTTTTGCCCTAAAAAAAGACATGCTCTTTATCTCTAATTCGTGAGTTGTATTGGACACAAATTCATCAACCGTCATTTTCGAAGCGTATCAAGAAGTTCTATAATAGCCTTCTCAAATTTATCTTCATCGAGGGATTGTGAAATCGTGATACTTTCTTCAATCACAAATGAAGGGACTTGTTTTACATTATATCGATTAGCAAATGCTTTATCACGGAAGATTCGTTCTTGCATAAGTCCTGAATCAAGACATTTTTCAAATTTTGAAATATCGAGTTCCAGTTGCAATGCTATTTCAAGCATTGTATCGCGATCGTAGTTAGCAAAGTAATACGTAAAATATTTATCTAAAAAGGGTCGAAAGGCTTTCTGATTTCGAGCACATTCAGAGGCTTCATCCGCAAGCATAGAGGTTCTATCTTCCCATGATCGACGGTATTCCATCTCTACATCTTTCCCAAATTTCTTTTGCATTGTTTCGGTAAGATTGGGAATGTTGTGGCTTTTCTCAGAACTCATACTAAAAAATCCAACAACATGGAGTGGTCCAGTGAGATCTTGGAAGATGCCAACGGCTTTATTATCTTCTTCAAGTCGACGTTCGGACATTTCTTCAACGCTTTCACATCCGAAGAGAAAGAAAGAAAGGAAAAGGACGAAAGCAATTTTTTTCATGGAAAGGAGTTTATCGAAGAATCTCAAGAAGTTCTTTAATAGTCTTTTGGAAGGATTCTTTATCGAGTGACTCTGAAATAGTAATATTTCGTTCAACTACGAACGAAGGAACGGTGTTTACGTTGTATTTTCGGGAGAAGGCTTTATCACGAAAGATACGTTCTTTCATGAGTCCAGAATCTAAACACACTTCAAATATATCAATATCGAGTTCTGTTTTTAGAGCGATTTCAAGCATGGTTTTTTTATCAAATTCTTCAAAGTGATTATCAAAATATTCATTCAAAAATGGCTGGAGTTTTCCTTGATTTCGGGCACATTCAGAAGCTTCATCTGCAACGAGAGAGCTTCGTTCTTCCCAGGCACGACGAGATTCAATTTCAATATCTCCCTTAAATTTATTTTGGACATGATTAATGAGTTTTGGAACATCCTTACTTTTTTCAGAGCTGAGATTAAAGAATCCAATAATATGAAGTGGACCTTCTTCAAAAAGACCAGTAAGAAGAATTTCATTTTCAATTGGAGTTTTACATCCTACAACAAGAATCGGAATCAACAACAGGAAAAAAATTCTTTTCATTTTGGTTGAGTCTTACAGGGGGCATTCTTCCAGAAATTGTGAGATTGTGCCAGCAAAAAAGCGAAAATAATCATAGCAACACAAAGAGCTTGTCCTGTCGTGAGGATCCAAATCATGCCACTGGGTTCTCGGAAGAATTCGATGATAAAGCGAAGAATTCCATATCCCGCTAGAAATACAGAGGTTAGCATTCCTGCGTATTTCCCATATCCTTTCTGAAAAAGAAAAAAGAGAAATCCACTGAGAAGAAGATTCTTCCCTGCCTCATAGAGTTGACTCGGATGTCTGAGAACATTATCAATATGCGGGAATATCACTCCCCAATCTGTTTGCGTTGCACGTCCCACAAGTTCTCCGTTTACAAAGTTTGCCAGTCGTCCAAAGATCAAGGTTACCGCGAGCGGAATTACAAATACATCGAGAAGGCGAAGCAGTGAAATCTTATATTTTCTCGAAAAAAAGAACGCGTATCCAACCGCTCCCAAAATCCCTCCATGAATCGACATTCCTCCGTGCCATATCTTCAAAATCTCTAATGGGTTCTGCACAAATGTTAAAGGGGAATAAAACAAGAATTCTCCGATTCTTCCCCCTAGCACTCCACAAAAGAACATTCCAAAGGTAAGCGTCTCGAATTGATCTTTCGTGAGTTTCTTCTTTCCCAACAGTGTCGCCTGAATGAGGTTCCCCCACAGAAGCGTGAGAAAAAATCCAAAAATGTACACGAGTCCATACCAACGGATATCGAGTCCAAGGAAAGAAAAGGCCACCGGATCAAAGTTCCAAATCATGAAGTGAAGAGTTTGCATTTCCGAACACCAGCGAGACGATGAAATACCGTGAGGTTCTTGTTCCACGTTTTCGCTTCTTTATTATAAACAGCTTGGAGTTGCACAAGTTTCTGATCAATAAATTCTAAATCTTTCCCAACATGCTGGAGGAGGGGATCTTTCTCCAAAATTCCATCCTTTTCCAACTTTTCAAAATAAATAACCAAAATTTGAGAGAACTTTCGTTCCAGCTCCATTCGCTTCTTTAAATGTTTTTTAATCGAGTACTGACGGCATTGCATACGGATGTGAAGGAGTTTCTTGAGAGAAACCTCATCAAGTCCCTTATCTCGCTTTGCAAGCGTGTAGATCAAAGGAATCATCATTTGTCGTTTTGAAAGAAAGAACAGAATGAAGCGCCAAATTTTTTGAATGTTGTGTTCCCGCCGTTTTACGTTATTTACTGTTAATTTCAGTATTCCAAACATAACCAACACGAGAAACATCCATGCCATATGAGTGTTCCAAAAATTACGAATTATATCCAGTGTTGTCAAGGATTCTTCCATTCCCTGACTTGGAATAGGGCGAGCAAAGGCTTCATTCATGGGTCTCGGAAAATTTTGTAGAAGTAAGAATGCTTTGCGGTCCAAAATGTGCCATCGATTCGGTCATGGTTTTATTCTTTATTTCCTCCAAGAGTGATCGCGTGTGACGTTGAAATACGAATCCAAATTTGGAATCTTTTTTCCGATTGGAACCGAGGATCTGTTTTGAATTGGACAACATCATTTCCCATTCTACAATGGTCACGCAAAATGAACAAAAGAACTTTAGATGGCGGAAATTTATGGGAAAGCGCCGATTCTCGATTAGCCCCGTATGCGCAAAAAAATGGGCTCTCTGAGGGAAGACAATTTCCAGAAAATGTCGATCCGAATCGACTGCCATTTCAACGAGATCGTGACCGGATTCTTCACTCCACAGCATTCCGTCGGTTGGCGGGGAAGATGCAAGTAGTGGCACCCGCACACGGGGATCACTTCCGAACCAGACTCACCCATACTTTGGAAGTTTCTCAAATCGCTCGTGATCTCGCCCGATGGCTTGAACTCAATGAAGACTTAGCGGAAGCCATTGCACTGGGGCATGACTTGGGACATCCACCGTTTGGGCATGCAGGGGAAGAGGCGTTGCGAGGAAAAATGAAATCATTTGAGAGTACGTTCGAACACAACGCACAGTCACTTCGTATTGTTGAGTTCTTCGAACAACGCTACTCCGATTTTTCAGGATTGAACTTAACAGCGGAAGTGAGAGAAGGCTTGCAGAAGCATACAACATTCTTCGACCGACCAGGATCAAAAATATTCTCACCGCATCTCGAAGCACAAGTGGTCGATATTTCAGATGAGATTGCTTATTTGTCAGCGGATTTAGAGGACGGGATTCGTGGGAAATTTTTCACTATTGAAGATTTGTGTGAAATTCCAATGTGTAAGGAAGTTATCGATTCTCTCTCAGAAAAAGAAAAGACGTTCCGTTCCGCTGTTATGCGGGGAGTTATTCGTCGGCTGTTGGCAGAGATTGTCACAGCGACCGAGGAGAATCTTCAAAAAAACAACATTAGCACTCTCGAAGACGTACAGAAATCTCAGAAAAAGATTGTGAAATTCTCACCAGCATTCTTTGAACAACTTAAGGATGTGCGTCGGTTTCTCATGGATCGATATTATTCTTCGCCTGTTGTGAAAGCCAACACAGAAAAGGGACAGAAAATTGTCGGAGAAATATTCGATTATCTTGTGGTCAATCCTGACAAACTCCCTGACTACCTGCATTCGGATGATCCGTTAGAGATTCGGATTTGTGACTATATTGCGGGGATGACGGATCGGTTTGCGGAGGGGTTTTTGGAAAGTTAAAGAAATATAAAGTTTTCAACTTATTTTTTCTTGTTGTGATTTTATTCTTTTGTCATTCCGACCAACGTGGAGGAATCCCTTCCAATGCTCCGGCGACAGTATTATGTTTACATAATGGCTAGTGACAGTGGGACGTTATATATTGGTGTAACAAACAATCTTGTTCGAAGAGTGTTAGAACATAAGAAAGGAGAAATAGAGGGGTTTTCTAAAAAATATAACATTTGCAGGTTCAGGGCTCTCCTGAATCTCCCGTTTAAAAATACATCTCATGTGAAGTAAAATATAAACATGAGGAGTAAGGCTATGTCTTGCTCCTGTGAAAAAACTTAGGACTTTTTAGAATAATGACGTTGACAAAAGCGAGCAAATAGTTTATCCATATTTTGTGCAAAAGGATTTATTCTTTTTTGCCAGTGGCAAACACAATTATTGTTCTTTTAAATCAAAATACGCGTTGTATATAAGAAAATTAATATTATTTACCAAATAAACTTAAAATTATGAATATAGTAGAATTTTTAAACAAAAAGACGAAAAAGGTAGAAGCCTTTAATTTCATCCCTAGTGAAATCAGCTTTTTCAATTTTGATTTTTTCATCGACAAAATAGATGAAGATACCTTTGAAGAACCAGTATTTTTAAATTGGTCGTTCAATTTTAATAAGGGATGGATGAGTTATAACAAATGGAAAAATTCAGCTCATGGGAGATTTGAAAGCATGGGGAAAGACGATTATTCTAAGCTGATAAGAACCTTTGAAATACGCCTTTCTTATTCCTATGCTGAAGAAGAAGGATGGGGTTCATTATTTATTATCATTGATAAATCAAAAGGAGCCATGCCTTTGTTTTCGTTTCAACAGGATGGCAATAATGTCATTATCAGTTATATTGAAACAAATGAAGTAAAAACAGTAACAATGAAGAATGAAAAAGATGCAATTTTATTTATCGATACATCGCAAAAATTTCTGACAGAAGTAAAAGACCTTTTTCAGAAAATAAAGTAGGGAAATCATTGTTTTGTCTCAGTGGAAAAGTTCGCATCAATAATTATTGATGCGAACTTTTTTAAATTCTAATTTTTGCAGGTTCAGGGCTCTGTCCTGAACCTCTTGTTTAAAAATACATCTTATTTAAAGTAAAATATAAACATGAGGAGCAAGACACAGCCTTGCTCCTGCGAAGGTAAGTGGCGCTATTGATAAAGAAAAACACTTAAAGAGTTGGACAAGAAAAAAGAAAGAATTTCTCATACGGGATATGAATCCTGTGTGGAAGGATTTAACCGAAGAACTTCTAGACTAAGGGATCCCTCCGCTATGGTCGGGATGACAGGAGGGGGGGGTGATAAAACTTTAAACTCTCAACTATTTATGCTACAAACAGTTCATGAAATTTTTTGAAGTGGAAGGGGGGCAAAAACTCAAGGGAACAATCCATATTCCAGGGGCAAAGAACGCGGCGTTGCCGATGCTCTGTGCAGCACTTCTCACCGATCAGAAGTGCGTCTTTCACAATGTGCCCTATATTTCAGATATCGAGGCATTGCTTGATATCTTTGAAGAAATTGGTGTGGAAGTGACACGGAAATGGAAATCAAAAACTATTGAAGTGCAGGCGAAAAAAATAAGCGTTACAAAGCTCTCAAAATGCGAACAGGTTAAGAAATTCAGAGCTTCGCTTCTCGTCATGGGACCAGTATTGGCACGGATGGGAAAGGTGGAGATTTATCAACCAGGGGGATGTATTCTCGGAGCGCGTCCGAATTTCATTCATCTCGACGGACTCAAGACGCTTGGGGCAAAGATCGAACGAGAGGATGAGAAAATTAGGATCACGTTTGATCGAAAGAAATTGAAAAATAATAGAATTCTTTTATCAGAAGCTTCTGTGACAGGAACAGAAAACCTAGCGATGTTTCTCGCTGGACAAGCGGAGAGTTCTGAGATTTATTTCTCTGCTGCAGAACCCCACGTACAAGGCACTCTACGGATGCTCTGCGCGATGGGAGCAGATATTGATGGCATTGGGACGCATCACCTCAAAATACGCGGGATGGAGCATCTGCACGGTGGAGAATTCACGGTTCCACCAGATGGACTACTTGTGGGGACATACGCGATTGCAGGAATCTTAACGGGAGGGGATTTGCATATTAAAAACGTTGATCATCGAGAATTATTCTCTTTTTACGGAATGCTGAAACGAGTTGGGGCAAACTTCGATATGGAAGAAGATGAACTCCATGTGCATGGTGAACAAAAATTGTGTTCAATACCAAAAATACAAACTGCGATTTATCCAGGATTCTCAACAGATCTACAGTCACCGTTTGGCGTACTCCTTACGCAGTGTAATGGGGAAATTCTGATATTTGAAACACTCTTCGAAAACCGTCTGACCTATTTAACCGAACTCGAAAAGATGGGGGCGAAAATAAAAATGCTCAATCCTCATCAGGCGAAAGTCACGGGTCCCGTTCAGTTGAAGGGATCAGAGGTGCAGAGTTGGGACTTGCGAGCCGGAGCGGCTATGGTGCTGGCCGGACTTATTGCGAAAGGAAAAACTCGAATTTCAAATGTGGATTATATTGATCGAGGATATGAAAATTTCCCCGAGAATTTAGCGAAGCTGGGAGCAAAGATTAAGCGGGTGGAAGAGTGAAAAATGTAAAATGTTAAAGGGAAAAGGTAAAAATAATTTTTATTCTGCCGCCGAAATACCCCATCCCGTAAGGGTGTGGGATGGCGAGTATCCAGAATCCGAAGAAGATTTGAAAATAGATTCTGGACAAGCTTCGCTTGAATTCAGTTGAAATGCCCTGTGGCGTAAGCCCGGGGATATTTATTTTGGGGAGGGAATAAGGAATTTATATCGACTGGGTTCCCGCTTCCGCGGGAATGAGGGGGCTCTTTTCTTGAGGGATAACAATCAAAAGAAAAATTTGACAACTGAAACTCCATTCTTACAATCTTCGCGCTTTGATAAAAACAAATGGCACACAAAAAAGCTGGTGGTAGTTCCAAAAATGGTAGAGATTCCAATGCCAAACGACGTGGTGTGAAACGATATGGTAGAGAAGTAGTCTCTGCTGGAGAAATTATTGTGCGTCAAAAAGGAACAAAATTTCGTGCGGGAGAGAGCGTTGGTATGGGACGAGACTTCACATTGTTTGCAGAAAAAGAAGGAATCGTGAAATTCACAGAAAAAGCAATCATCCGATTTGACGGACGACGATACGAGAAAAAGTTTGTGAATATTGTGTAAAAACAGTTAATAGTTAACAGTCTATAGTTTAGAGTTAACGGTTATTTAGAAGTGTAACAGATGCCGCGCTGAATGCTTCAAAGAACGAGAATTACTCATCGGATCCCTTCCCGATAAAAACGAGGACAGGCTTTCAGCGAGGATGACGGGATAAAAAAATCGAAAATCGAAAATCGAAAATTAATTCCTTCTATCAATTGTCTGATTATTTTTTTTTCGCTTTTTTGAAGGAAATTTGGCATACTTATCGGCGATGTCACAGGTCTGGATTTTTCTTGGAATTTACTTCGCCATATTATTGGGGATTTCTTTTTTTAATCTAGAGAATTCCCCGATGCTTGCATCGAGGGGTTGAGGTGAGGTA
>CAZEON010000014.1:0-19729 GCA_964513975.1 uncultured Candidatus Peribacteria bacterium | reverse complement strand
GACACTTGTAGTTTAATTCCTACAGGTGTTGCGTTTAAAAAATAAATTTTCAAATCTTTCAATGGAAGAACAGAAACAGTTACTATTAACTCCTCCAGATGTAGATATCGATAAAGATTTTAAAACATTTGTAGGAGCTACTGATGATTTTGAAAAGATGTTTGATGGAACTTTGTCATGGGAAGATTCAAAAAAAATATTTCAAACTATTTCAGAACTGGGCTTATATAAATTAATGAAACAAAAGTATAGTGGTGGAGTAAATCATTTATTAAAAGAAGAAAAAGAGGTGTTAGGAAACGAAGAAAGAATGGTGAATGTTTTTTTAGAAATATATCTTGAGATAAAAAAAATTATAACAGAAGAAGCAAAGAATAGATTTCACTTGGAGCAGAATAAAGTTAATGTGATGGCTCGAATTGAAACAGCAATTGGGGAAAGAAAATTTGATGTCTCTTCTAATCCAGAAAAATTATTTGAAGATATGAAAAAACCTGGGATAAAAGAAAATAAAGATTTTAGTTTGAAAATGTGGATGTTATTCGAGTGTTTACCTGGGATAATTGTTCTCTATACGCAAAAGAAGACAGAAATGAAATAATATTAATCTTTAAAAAATGAATATAGAAGATGGATTTATTGAGAACAGAAAATCAAAAAGTCTCATACGAAATGAGACTAGTTTTTCAGATGTAGAATTACAAAAAGCAATAAAAGACCACGGGAAAGATGTAGTTGTTCAGCAAGTTAAAGCAGTTACAAAAATGGATGATATAAAAAACATTCCCTTTATTATTGACATGGGAAGATCTTTTTTTCTTGATGAGCAACAGAATCCAAAACAGTTTGTAAAAAAAGTTATAGAAAGAATTAATGATCTTGTTGAAGAGGAGAAATAATTTCTACCCCACCATCACCTCCACCATTCGACAGGCTCATGGTCTTTGTAATTTAAATAATTACTTCGACCAACGGTTCTTTTTTGAATTTCTGATAGAAGATACGGGTCCCAGATTTTGAGAGCATTTCCTCAAGGTCTTTTTTTGATTTCTTGGGACCGTAATTCTTTTCAAAACAGGATTTCATTTCGCGTTTCAAGATCTTGAAAATCTCCAGTTCCATATTCATGTATCGGAATCCACGAGCGCGTACTTCAACATTTTTCACTTTTCCTTTGAACTGATCAATGCAGACAAAGATTGTTCCGCTATCGGCCATACGTGTTCGGTCGGCAAGAATAATTTCCCCAATCTCTTCTCCAAGCTCAATCAACACTGGACGAGAAGGAAGAGATTCTTGGTCGGTCATAAGACGAACGCCGTCTTTGTTGAGAACCAATCCTCGTCCATTTTTCATCACGAAGGTGTTTTTTTTGTGTATGTTCAAATCCCGTACGACCATGTCGCGGTGTCCGTATCGCATGTACATTTCCCCATGAATAGGTGCAAAATATTTTGGTCTTAGTAAGGAAGTGAATTTTTTACATTCCTCGGCATACCCATGTCCAGAAACGTGACTGTCGAGTTGTTTATTGTCGAGCATGGTTACGCCCAAATCGGCTAGATTATTCAAAACCGATACAATAGCCATTTCGTTTCCTGGAATCGTTGATGATGAGAATATCACTGTGTCAGCGGGAGTAAGTTTAATGGCTTTGTGTGTCTTTGCGGCCATTCGTGTGAGGGCTGCAAGTTCCTCTCCTTGGGTTCCCGTTGAGAGAATGAGGACCTTTGACGCTGGCAGTTCTTCTGCCAATTTTGACATACGCTTCAGCGTTCCATCTTTACATTTCAAGTACTTCAACTTCCGAGCAATGGCGATATTTCGTTCCATGGATCGCCCAGAGAGAAAAACAGTTCGTCCATCTTTTTCTGCGGCCTGTACAATTTTCGCCACCCGTCCGATATTGGATGCAAATGTCGCGATCACAATCCGTCCTGGAATATTACGAATAGTTTTTTCTAACTCTTTTTCAATCACTGATTCAGATACTGTGTGACCTGGTTGTAATGCATTTGTTGAATCTACAAGAGCCACGGCAACGCCTTGGTCTCCGATCCTTGCAATACGATTCAAATCCGCAGGTTTATCATCTGAAGGAGTTGTATCAATCTTAAAATCAGACGAATGCACAATCGATCCGTGTGGTGTTTTCACAACAATTCCAACGTTGTCAGGAATGGAGTGATTCACGTGGAAAAATTCAATATCGAATTTCCCGAGTCGAATATGAGACTTCTCATTGATTTCGGAAATTTTATATTTTTTGGGAATCTCCGCATTGTCTGCGTTCGCGAACAAAAGTTCTTTTGTCAGTTTCGTCGCGTACATCGGTGGATATCCGAGATCTGGAACCAAGTACTGAGCGCCTCCGATATGATCGAGATGACCGTGTGTATAAACGATTCCTCGGATTTTTTTCTTATTCTTTTTCAAATAACTAATATCAGGAACAATCACATCGACCCCCAGATGCTCTGGAGATGGAAATTCGATACCTGTATCGATAATTATAATATCGTCGCCCCATTCGATAACCATCATGTTTTGACCGACTTGCTCGAGTCCCCCCAAAGGAATGATTCGAATATCATCAGCTGGCACTTTTGACACTGGGTATTGAACTTTCTTGAGCTGTTGAACAGCCGGTTTGTGTTGCCCATGTCGCGCGGGACGAGGCTTATTCGGTCCTTGTCCTTTGGTGTTTGGACGTTGTTTTTGCGTGTGCCTTCCTTGCGGAGTCACGTTCTTTTTTTTCTGAAAGAATTTCTTCTTTGGATTTTGCGCGTTTGGATTCGAAACTTGTGCTTGTTGTGCGACAGGTTTTGCTCCCTGTGCGTGTTGTTGTTTCGGTTTCTGTTGAAACGTTTTTTTTGCCGGTGCTGATTGTGTTTGTTGTTTTGGTTTTTGTTGTCCTGGAAGAAATCCTTCTGCTTTCAAAAACTTATTTAAATTGTCGTTCCCCATTGTAATAGTTAATAATAAAATACTGAGTGGTTGAGGTGTGCGAACACACCTCGAGACAGCAAGAAATTAATCTTGCGAGTGATCATCTGGTAAAAAGAGCAGACATTTGATTTTCGTTCGGCGTGGGACGAATTCTGTTGTCTTCAGAAAAGGTTTTTAACCGCCTGATCACATTTATTATAGGTGAGAACGGGGGAATAGTCAATAGTTTATAGTCTAGAGTTTGGAAGTATTGAAGAAAGGAAGAACTGAAGAAATGAAGAAAAATGTAGGGGCAATCCCTTGTGGTTGTCCATTGTAAGTATCGGTAGAGATGCGATTCATCGCGTCTGTATTGATGTGGGAAAATATATTGTAGACGATATTTCCTAATGTTGTTGATGATTATTTGCACTTTGTAGCAGATATGGCGCCGTCTCGTCCACAAGGAGATGATGGTTTTATAAAGGTTGAATAAAAAATGTGTTCAATGATGTATCCAGAATATATTATTTACAACCCACGGCTTCAGCCGTGGGCCTCAACTTCAATAGCCCCCAGCTAAAGCTGGGGATTGTAGAGGGGATATACAAATGTAGGGGCAAGGTATGCCTTGCCCTCTGGGGACAGACATGTCTGTCCCCTACAATAGATTTATTACATCATCGTTGCGAGTTCAACAAATCGAACAGAGTATCCCCATTCGTTGTCGTACCAAGCCAATACTTTTACGAGATCATCAATGACCATTGTTTCGGCTGCATCCACAATTGAACTTCGTGGGTCGCATTGAAAATCTTTTGAGACGCATGGTCGTGTCTCAAATCCGAGAATTGTTGGATTGGAGTCAGACGCTTTCTTGAGTGCTGCGTTTACTTCTTCTGCGGTAACTGATTTTCCGACTTTTACCACGAGATCCACAAGTGAAACTGTTGGAGTTGGGACTCGAACAGAAATTCCAGTCATTTTTCCTTTCAGAGAAGGAATCACGATTCCTACCGCTTTGGCAGCTCCGGTTGACGTGGGGATCAGGTTGACCGCTCCTGCTCGCGCTCGACGGAGATCTTTGTGACCCACATCCAAAATACATTGATCGTTGGTGTATGCGTGAATTGTTGTCATAAGACCCGCTTTGATCTCAAAATTGTCATGGAGCACTTTTGCCACGGGTGCCAAACAGTTTGTCGTACAACTTGCATTTGAAACAAATATATCAGAATTTTCCAATATTTCGTCGTTCACTCCGAGTACAATTGATTTGAATCCATCATCTTTTGCGGGAGCTGAAAGCAAAACTTTTTTCGCTCCTTGATCGATGTGTGGTTGGCATTTTTCAGTTGTTCGGAAAACACCAGTACATTCAAGCACGATATCAATATTGAGATCTCCCCAAGGAAGATCAGTAATATTTCGTGTTGAGAAGCTTTGAATTTTTACGTCTTCAACGTTGAGGAATTCTTTATCGTTTTCTTTTTCGATAACAATATCTTTATCATAGGTTCCGTAATTGGAATCAAATTTAAAAAGATGAGCGGTCGTCTCTGTGGGAGAGGGGTCATTGATAGCGACCAGATCGAGTTCGTCTGCGAAGTCAGACAAAATGATGCGAGCAGAAGCGCGTCCAATGCGACCGAAACCATTGATAGCAACACGTTTTTTGGACATGGGGTAAGTGGGTTTAGAATTAAGTTGTCTCTATTGTAGTGAAAAAGTAATGGAAAAAAAAGTAAATTTGACTTTGAGCTCTCTCGATTTAAAATTCATATCGTGAAAACAACTACAACGAGCACTACCACAACGCCCCGATAAAATCGGAGATTTGGTAGTATCTAATCCAGGTCTCCCGCGCGGAGATTTTTTAAAACCCATTCTATGTGCGACAAAAATTCTAATCTCGAAATATGCCGACGACACACTGGTTCTCATGTGATGACCGCGGCCGTGAAAATGATCCATCCGGACATCAAACTCGGAGTGGGACCATGGACGGACGATATGTTCTACCAAGATTTCGATCTCGGTGAGGAATCCTTGTCAGAGAATGAGTTTAAAGCGATTGAAAAAAAGATGCGATGGCTCGTAAACAAGAACTTTAAGATTGAGAAAAAGATGTTTACTGAAAAAGAGGCGCGAAAAGAATGGGCAAATGATCCGTACAAAATAGAACTGATTGATGGGATTGTGGAGAAAGGAGAAGCTATCTCAGCGTATGATTTGGTCGATGAATCAGGACGGGTTGTATACCGAGATATTTGTGCAGGACCGCATCTTTCGTCTACGGGAGAATTAGGAGTTTTCAAACTTATGAAAGTAGCGGGAGCGTATTGGAGAGGGGATGAAACAAAACAAATGTTGACTCGAATTTATGGGGTGGCTTACAAAACAAAAGAAGAGCTTGATCAATATTTAGAATTTTTAGAAGAAGCGAAGAAAAGAGATCATCGAAAGTTAGGAAAAGAATTGGGGCTTTATACAATTGATCCAAACGTTGGAAGTGGGTTGCCTTTGTGGAAATCAAAAGGAGCGATGATTCTTACACAACTCAGACGTTGGTTCGAAGAAGAACAAATGAAGAGAGGTTATCAACCTTTATATACACCGCATATTGGAAAAAAGGCACTCTGGGAAAAATCAGGGCATTGGGGATTTTATAATGATTCTATGTTTCCGCCCATTCAAGTAGGACAATCTCTAGCAGACTATCAAGATAAGAGAACGGTGAGCGAAAGTGAAATATATCTTTTGAAGCCCATGAATTGTCCGTTTCATATGGCGATTTATAATGATGATCTTCATTCTTATAGAGATTTACCCTTGCGATATTATGAATTTGGGACGGTGTATCGGTATGAGCAAAAAGGAGAATTAGGAGGGCTTACTCGGGTGCGAGGATTTACCCAAGATGATGCCCATATTATTTGTCGGAGTACTCAGATTGAAGATGAAATGAAAGATATTTTAGACTTCGGATGGTTTGTATTACATGAAACATTTGGTATGGAAATTGAAGTGCATGCTTCTTTGCGCGATCCGAAAAGTGAAAAATATCTTGGAGAAGATAAAGATTGGGATATGGCAGAAGCTTCAATAAAAAAAGTACTAAAGGAAAAGAACATCCCTTACATTGAAGAGAAAGGGGAAGCCGCCTTTTATGGTCCGAAGATGGATTTTAAAGTGAAAGATTGTTTGGGGCGGAAATGGCAGTTATCGACTATTCAATTTGATTTCAATCTTCCGACACGATTTGATATGACGTATATAAATGAAAAAGGAGAAGAAGAGCGTCCTTTTGTGATACATCGAGCGCTGCTTGGAAGTTTGGAGCGATTTATGGGGATTTTGATTGAACATTATGCAGGCGCTTTTCCCGCGTGGTTAGCACCCGTGCAAGTTCATATTTTGCCAGTGTCAGATGAACATTTAAAATTCGCAGAGGAGGTATATGCAGAAATTAGAAAAGCTGCCGGTCGTGTTGAGTTGCATGAAGCGAATGATACACTTGGAAAACGAATTCGAAATGCACAGACTCAAAAAATTCCATTTGCAATTATCATTGGTGATGAAGAGGTGAAGAATAAGAATCTCACCATACGAAAGTACGGAGAAGCGAAAGATCAGAAAATGAAAGTGGCGGAATTGTTAGAACTTTTGTAATATTTTCTTCTAACCCGGGTTAGAGTATATTGGAAAAAGAAAGGAAGTTATCCTTTACATTAAATATGGGGCTTGACATTTAAATAAAAACAGTCTAAAAACACTCTACAAAAACAAACATACACACAAAGGATGATAATTCACCCCGTATGTTTTTTATTACACTTTTTCTTGGACTCATTGCGTTGACGACACCAGCAGAAATGCCGGTAGAGATGCATATGGCGGCCCCTGTCCAAATGTCTGTCAGACAAAGGCTTCGTGTAATACGAACCAGACCTTTCCCTTCGGTTTCTCTGCCGAACTGGGAAGGACATTTTTCTGCACAGAAATTTCAAAAGACGAGAGAAGATCGGATTGCGTTACTCAAAGTAAAACAAAATGTGAAGAAAGTATTGTCATCATTTCAACCAGAGCAGATTAATATCCTCAAAGACCTTGTTATTAAAAATCAAAAACATGTCTCTCGGGGAATGGCGAATAGTAAAAAGATAATCCTTCACACTGATTCAATTTCCACCGATGACGAAATGGTTTCAGTGTTGATTCACGAGCTTGGACATGTGATTGATCTGGGAGGTCTCACGAGTATTAATGGAGGGGCGAGCGCATTTACAGACAAGACAAAGACGTTTTTTAAAGATGATCCGAGTGTAGATTTTTATTCTCTTTCGTGGAAAACTTCTGACACCAAAAAGAACAATGTTGTCCCAAAAGATTTTGTTTCTGGATACGCTATGACAAATTGCTTCGAGGATTTTGCAGAAAGCTTTTTGTTCTACAGAATGCACGGAGAGAAGTTTCGATATCTTGGTGAAAGCTCAGACGTGCTGAGAGAGAAATATGACTTCTTTAAGGAGCAGGTATTTGAAGGGAAAGAGTTCCAAATAAACGAAAAAGTCTCAGCAGAATTTATCGCGGGGAAGACATTGGTATGGGATGCGACGCTATTGGAGTTGAACTAAAACAATCGCATCATTGCGAGCAAGGCGAAGCAATCTACTTCCGATTTTTCTGTATGCAAGGAGATTGCCACGTCACTTCGTTCCTCGCAATGACGGGAAAAGTGTATAATCTTTATGTATGGAATCTTTAGAAAAGAAGGCACACCGCTGGGCGCAGATTTGTGGGCGTTGTCCTGGGGTTCGAGCGATTTTTTTGTCGGGGAGTGTTGCAGAGGGGAGAGGGACTGACGCTTCGGACATCGATTTTTTTATCATTGCGAAATCAGGGCAGATCTGGACCGCTCGATTTTTCACATTCCTTGTTTTGAAGATGTGTAACCAATTGGCAAAACCACACCACCACAAGAGAATGATTTGCCCAAATCATTTCATTGCTGATCATCAATTAGAAATCATTGAACAAGATTTGTATTCATCAAAACTATTTACACACAATACTCCTTTATATGATCCTGATGGGGTTTATCAGGCTTTCGTGCATGCGAACGAAGAGTGGGTGAAGGCGTTTGGAGAGCGATTTGCAATCGAAGAAACAGAAGGACATTCGTATTCTCAAAAACTGCGATCGTGGTCTGATAAAATTCTCGCGCCACTTCAAATTTCAAAAATAAAAAAGAACCCCGACTTTAAAAAAAAAGACGCGGTGATAATTCTTACCGACGATGAATTGCGATTTCATCCCGAGCCAAAGAATCGACATTTTTCCCAAAGCTAATAGACTTCCCGCACGATGTTTTTCCTCTTGGCGGTTCTGGCGATGATTGCGTATTCCGTTCAAGGAACGCTCATCTCTCACCATGCGCGGAAACATGATGGATTGTCGATTTCGATATATCGAAACTTATCGCTGGCCGTTACGATGACTCCACTTTTGTTTCTCGCTTCACGAGAAAGTTTCGCTTCATTACAGAACACTCAGGTTATTATTGAGTTTCTTATTGCAGGAGCCACAGGAGCGGCAGGATTGGCGCTGAGTCTATGGGCTATTAAATTTTTACCAGTGGGCATCAAAACGGTGTTTGGAAGGCTCTTCAGTGTGATAATTGTGTTTGTTCTTGGATTTATATTTTTCGGAGAAATTCCGTTGTGGAATGAACTCTTTTTTGTGGCACTTATCTTGGCAGCGGGAGGATGTCTTGCGATGCAAAAAAACGAATTTGCACATCTCGATAATAATGTAACGAAAGGAGTTATTATTACTTTCCTGTCAGCAATACTCGCGGGATTTTCATTTTATTTTATGAGCAAGTTGTCGAGAGAAGTAGACCCATTTCTCTCAGCCTATGTATGGGAAACACTGATTGGCGTATTCGCACTTTTATTTGGGATTATTCGTTCGGGGATAGGGCAAAAAAAGATTGCTTGTATCTCATGGAAAGAATTTGGAACCATTACGCTCGTTTCATGGCCAACACTGATTGGAACAGGGGCTTTTGCTTATGCTGTTACGATCGGTCCAATGGGAATTGTGAATGCAATTGGGGCGGGAGGAATCTTGGTATCGATTATTATTGCGCATTTCTTATACGGTGAAAAACTCATCCGTGCACAATGGTTCTGGGTGCTCGTGATCTTGGTCGGACTTGTGGGATTGAAGTTGATGGGAAGCTAAGACAATTTTCAATTTTCGATTGCCGATTTAGAGAAGTATTTTTAACAGTTCACTTAGGCTTTCTAGTTTACGATCAACCTCAGGGAATTTTAAATTCTTCGTGAGTCCATTTGGAATAATAAAACACGTCATGCCTGCCGCCTTCGCGGCTATTGCTCCACGAGGGGAGTCTTCGATAACCAGACATTCTTCCGGTTTGAGTTCCAGCTTCTTCGCTGTTCGCAGATAAGGATCGGGGAATGGTTTGGAATGTTTGTAATCTTCTCGAGGAGTATAGACGTCAAAGAAATCTCTGATGCCCGTGTGCTCAAATTTAATATCCATCTCTGCTTCCTTTGACCCTGTTACCAGCCCGAGTTGAAATTTTCCATTAAGAGCCTCTAAAACTTCCATCGTCTCAGGGAATAGCTTCGTGTCGGTGCGCGAAAGTTCTATATATTTATCGAGCCATCGGCGGTGCACTTCCTTCGCTCGTTCCAAATCATACCCTTGCTCTTCCATGAGATAGTCTCGTGCGCCACGGTTATTATAGAGTGTGTAGTGCGCGTACATTTCTTCCGTATACGTGAATCCCTCCTCTGCCAACGTATCTCGACAGGCATAGAAATAGAGCTTCTCGGTATCCATGAGAATGCCATCGTTGTCGAAGAGAATGGCTTTAAACATTAGTATTCAATTTTATCAGTTTTATCTCGCCATTCTTCAAAGACTTTTATCGCTTCTTCTTGTCCAATTTGTTCAAAGGGAATGGTTCGTTCAGTTATCGGTTTCTGAAATTCTGCGTAGAAATTATCATCATCAAATCCTGCCACGTCATTCGCATCTTGAGCCGTGTTGGCATACCATATTTTTCCAATTCGCGCCCATTGGATTGCCCCAAAACACATCGGGCAGGGTTCACAGCTTGTGAAGATTTCACAATCGGTGAGATCAAAAGTATTCAGATTTTGACACGCATCTCGAATCGCTGAAATTTCAGCATGGGCAGTCGGATCGTTGTGACTGGTGACGTTGTTCCATCCTTTTCCCACAATTTCTCCATTTTTCACAATAACAGCGCCAAAAGGACCGCCCGCATTTTCGTTCATTTTTTGTCGCGAAAGATCAATCGCCTCGTGCATAAATTTTGAGATGTTCATAAGAGAATGGGTTGTTTTTTAATAGTACAAAAGACATTTATTAAGTGTCTATATTATTTCAGATTTGAAGGGGGAAGGGAAGATTAGTTTTCTTGTCCAGTTTCAATGACAGAGAGTTCTTTTTCAACTCCTGATTTTATAGGACACTTTTTTCCAAGAATACATTCATAAAAATATATACGAGCGGCTTGTATGTCTCCTTTGAATTGATAAAGAATACTAGGATTTTTCACCCAGAGCTTAAAAGTATTCCAATCGTTTTCGGCAAAATTATTTAGGTTTTCCATTTACTGCTCTGAAACAGTTTCAGTCTTCTCTGCGATATCTTCTTTTATTCTTTTAACAGCTTGTAGATAAGCTGCTCTTAAGATTTCATTGGTTATTTTAAATTCTTTATCCCCAGTTTGTTCGATTATTTCAGATTGGTTTTTCCATATACTTATAACCTCGTGTTGAACATTTTTTATAACAATATCAATATTTGTTTCAATTTTATTTAATTCTTTAACTCCAAATTTTCCATTTTTAAAACGTAGAGACATCTGTTGGTACATCTTTTCATTAAAGACATCAACAGTGGTAATTTCGGATTCTTTTTTTTCTGACATTTTTATATATTAAAAAGTAACGAGAGTAGCTTTGCATAATTAGAAAAATTTGTCAATGCTATTCCCACTCAATCGTTCCAGGGGGTTTGCTCGTGACATCCAAGAATACGGCTGAAATTTCAGTATCTTGCAAAATCTCGTTTGCAACTTTTTCAAAAAATTCCCAGGGTAATTTTCCGACACTCGCGCTCATCGCATCGATCGAATCAATCGGTCGGAGAACAATGGATTCTTTTCCGGTTTTGTTAAATGAAATTGGCAACAGTACGGTTGGGAACTGCCAAACTTTTTCATACAGATCCATTTCGCGAAGTGTTCGTGTCACAATATCATCGGTCTTTTGTAACAATGCTACTCGCTTTTCAGACATGTCAGTTTTCCATACCTTTCGCTGCTTGATGTTCCCGGTGAAGTTTTGTCCTAACGGGAATATGCATCTATTAATATCTTTGTAATGATTAATCAGACGCGTGGCATGTTTCTCCAAATTATCCAATGTCTTTTCTCCTGGTAACTTGGTAATAATCGCAGGATGTTTATACGTTCTGAAATCTCCTTGAACTCCCACGGATTTAATCGGCAAAACAATGAATGGTTTTTTGTTTTCCTGCAGAGTGAATCCGGACACCTTATTCACAACAGGATCTCCAATTTCTTCGTCGCTGCACAAAATCCTCACTCCGAGTCCCGGACCAGGGAACGGATGTCGCCACACGAGGTCATGCGGCAGTCCGAGATGTTCTCCCAGACGTCGTACCTCGTCTTTGTAGAGCTCTTTGATCGGTTCTATGATCTTCCCCGCATCAATCAATTTCTGCACCTCAGGGGCCCTATTATGATGGGTTTTGATTTTCGATGCGTGTTTGGTTCCACCGGTTTCAATCGTATCGGGATAAATCGTTCCCTGTGCCAAGATCCAGTTTTCATGTAAATCTTGTTCCGTAAAGAATTTGTTCTGTACATCAAGGAATGCATGTCCGATGATTTCTCTTTTTTTCTCAGGATCGGCGACGCCTTTGAGTTTTCCCAAAAAATAATCACTCTCACTTAATGTTGTGAGATCAGCGCCGATTGCTCGAACAGAAGTCTCGACTTCCTCGACTTCTCCGTGTCTCATCATGCCTGTATCTACAAACAGACCTTTTACTCGGTCCGCTCCAAAGATTTTCGTTAACAACGCAAACGACACTGTCGAATCCACGCCTCCTGAAACAAACAGGAAGACGTTTTTATTGCCGACGACTTCTTTCAAATTTTTCTCTTGTTCTTCAAAAAACTTCTCTACACCCCAATCTCGTGAGCATTTGCAAATATCGAGGAAGTTGTTGAACATTTGTTCTCCAAATTCGGTGTGGGTTACTTCTCCGTGAAATTGCAGAGAGAAAAAGTTTCGATTCTTATCCCATGCCGCAGCGGTTGTGCAATGAGGAGTACTTCCACAAATCTCAAATCCTGGAGCAAATTCTTCAACGGCATCCACATGGTTCATCCAGACAGTCGAAACGGCAGGAACCCCTTTGAAGATTGGGCATTTTTCGTCTTGGGTGAATTCAGATCGTCCAAATTCCCCCGTCATTCCTGGAGCCACTGTTCCTCCGAGTGCATGAGCAAAATATTGATGACCATAGCAGAGTCCCAATACTGGTTTTCCCAGTTTAAAGATTGCTGGATCGGCAGAAGGGGAGTCTTCGGAAAAAACGCTTTGAGGTCCTCCCGAAAGAATAATTCCTTTGATCTTCTCATCACTCATATTCTCAGCGTTTGCCTCGTCTGGCGACATAATCTCTGCCAGAACATTCAATCGTCGAATCCTACTCGCAATAAGATGCGCGTATTGTCCTCCGAAATCCAAGATGATGATTTTCTCGTGCATTATGGGGGGATTATAAGGAAAAAAGGGGAATGTTCAACTTGTGTCCTGTCTTGTATTCCCTAAAAAATCTTAAAAAAATATAAAAAAACACAGTCATTTCAGCTTGCCTGGAATCGTATTGCAAACAAAATACCTATTGTCATTTCGACTGGAGCGGAGCGGAACGGAGAAACCCCTTTTGCATGAGAACCTATCAGTATTTTGTTTACATCATGGCAAGTGAGAGCGGGACACTTTATATTGGGATGACGAATAATTTATTACGGCGAGTGTTGGAACATAAATCGGGAGAAATAAAGGGATTTTCACAAAAATATGGATGTAAGAAGCTTGTTTATTACGAAGAAGGAATAGAAGTATATGGAGCTTTAGAAAGAGAAAAACAAATCAAACGATGGAGAAGAAATAAGAAAGAATTTCTCATTCGTTCAATAAATCCTCGATGGAATGATTTAAGTGATGAATTGATAGATTAAGGGATTCCTCCGCAAACAGTAAGTTGCGCTTGGTCGGAATGACAAGGGGAGTTTGTTTTTATTAATCATTATTTTAACCTTATTTTTAAACCTTCTTTTAACATTTTACATTTAACCTTATTTTAAGGGATTCCTCCGTAAACAGTAAATTGTGCTTGGTCGGAATGACAGAGGGAGTTATTTTTATGTTATTTTCGTTGATAAAGAAAATAAATATGTAAAGGATCTCTTAACGGAATTGAGTAATGAAATGGGCAGTCTTTTTTTCTCAAAAAACAAAACAGAAGATTAAAAATAAAAGATTCCCTTGGGGAACTAAGAAAATAAACTTCTTAAACTTTTTTTAATACAACTTCCCCAAGTAGCATTTTTCACAAAACACTTTTTCTGGTCGAGTTGAATCAAAGGTCGTGAGGATTTTTGCCTTACATTCCGTGCAACTTCGCTCATACATTTTCCGTGGGTTTCGTTTGTCCATTCGATTTCGATACCGCTGATCAGGATGTTGGCGTGGAATGGGAAGCTTTGCTGTTCGGTAGAATTTCAATTCTTTTTCTTGGATCTTGAAGAGCTTCGTTGAAGTTTTACATTCAATCGCCCAGTCGAGAATCTCATCAGTGACATCGGCAATGCTATCGGGAATATCTTTTGCAGGAACGATTTTGGTGGCGCTAGGACGTTGTTCGGCATGTCCTGCCCAGACGAATCCATCTTTTTCAGCTTTATCTTTTGTAAGTGGAAAATTCTCATGTGCCACCGATTCATCATATCCAAAAGGAGCAAGATCTGCGGGAGGAAATTTCCCCCATTCTCCGTGCTTTTTCATGTGTTCAACGATACGGGGAATCATCTGATCGTATTCATCTGGTGTGTACTTTTTATTAAGAATATGGAATTTTTTGTTCCGTAGTCCTGCACATCCAAATAAGTTGGAAGAATAGAAACAACAATCGGAGTAATACACGTCGTTGCTGTCAGAAACGAAGGTGTTAAAGGCTCCAGTGTGGGCGTTTTCATTTCCGAGACAATTGTACAACCAGTCACTTTTCCCGAGTCCGTACACATCGTGGATGTCGTGACTTTCGAAAATCCACGTGCAGTTTTTGCAATCTTGGATTTCAAAAGAATCAAAACACATCTGGCAATTTTTTGCATTGATGAGGTAGTTTCCGACGCAATCAACAGTGTTAAGACTCCAACTTTCTCGTTGAGGAGCATCAATAAGGGCTTCCTGGAATTTCTTTCGGTAGAGATCAAATTTTGAAAATTTTCCTTTCCCCAATTCTTCCAGTTGTTTGAAATAATCTTCCTTGGAGTATTGTGTGTTGAAAATCTGAAACTGTTTTTTTCTTAACCCAAAACACCCGAAACAATTATCGCAACCGATGCAATCGTAACAAAAAACGAGATCGCTTGAATTTTGACAACTTTGACAATCGGAGCAGTTGTAGAGCTTGTCGCTATCCAAACACCCAAAACACAATTGGCAATTCTGCACATAATCACAATCAAAACAGTCGGTGTTTTTATTTGCATGAGAAATATACATACAGTCTTCGCACTCGGTGATCACAGTGCAGAGGTAGCAGTTTTTGTTATTGTAGGCTTGCTGACAAAATTCAGAGTTCGTCGGGTTCACATTGAAGAGTCCAATACGCGGAACAGCGAGAAGAAGTTCTTTAAACTGGTCAAAAAACGGACGAGAGAAATCAAAATCTTTTTCGTAATCGGTTCCTTCCCATTTATTGCCCCACCATTCATCAGGGTGATAGACTCGGTGAGGAGAACTTTCGTGATAAATGGAAATCATCCCGTTTCCAGAAAGTGAAGATGTTCGGCGATAGAGATGTCGTTCATTTCGGAAGTTCATTTTTTGTTGCATACGGCAATCAGGACAGTTTTCGGGTTCGCCGATAGCGAGTGTTTTTCCATCACATTTCGGAGAAACTTTTTCCAAAAAAGCACGATCTTCATCTGTGAACTCAAAAGGGGTATTGCACTTGGAACAATTCTTTGACATCTGGTTCATAATGTAGCGTTTTTTGCGTTGTTTTCAAGTTCGTATATAATCTACTCAACATGAAGCACCATAAGATCATTTTCATTCTGACAGGGGGGACTATTGATTCTCGGTATGATGGAATCAGGGATATTCCGATGGTGAAAAACTCCTCTGGGATTAAAAATTATTTAGATAGAAATATTCGTCTTTTTTTTAAATATGAATATGAAATAGTGACCTTCAAAGATAGTCAAGATATTACAGAAGATGATCGAAAAAAAATTGTAAAAATTATCAAAGATTCTCCTCAGAACTCAAAAATAGTTGTCATGCATGGAACATATACCATGCCGGATACAGCCCGTTTCATAAAAGAAAATGTTACCGATTTAGATTCAAAGACAATTGTTCTAACTGGTTCTATGATTCCGTTAGAAGGGTTTTCGGAAACTGATGCATCTTTTAATATTGGCTTTGCTATTGCATCGGCTCAATTTGCAGATTCTGGTATTTATTTGGCAATGAATGGACACTTGTTCGATTCCAACAAAGTAGAGAAAAATACGGGCGAAGGAAAATTTGAGGAATCTTAAGTTTTAAACTTCTTCACCCAGTAACTCAAGTACAAGAACGGTGTGTCGATAAATGCGACCATGACTTTGATAAGGTACGTGGCAATCGCTACGGACCAAAAAATCTCGGTTGAAATCACGCCTGCAAAAGGAAGCCAAGAAAAGGTCGTCAGACCAACAGCGGTGAAAATAAGGGTGTCGATCAATTGAGAGATCAGTGTTGATCCGTTGTTTCGTAAAAAGAGAAATCGGTCGCCCGTCCATCGACGAATTCGATCAAATGCCCACACATCAAAGCTCTGCGCGATGGCGTAAGCGAGCATTGATCCGAGAAGGATTCGCGGAGTTACCGAAAACAATGTCGTCAGTGATCCATGTGTGAAATCAAATTCATTCGGTCCAAAGGCGAGCAACACTTGTGTTGCGACCACAAAAACGGCGGAGGTCAGAAACCCTACCACAACGGCCTTGAACGCTTCTTTCTTTCCATAATGTTCAGACAGTATATCGGTGAGCAAGAACATTGATCCGTAGAGTGCATTTCCTCCGGTTACGACAAATCCAAACAGTGTGAATTGTTTTAAGACAAAGATATTCATCAAGATGCTGTACACCGCGATGAGGATAAAAATGTACATCTTCCCAAAGCGAAAAGCCGTGAGTCCAAGTCCGAGAAGAAATGCTGAGAAACCGAGAAAGAGGAGTTCGTTCATCGGGGGAGAGTGTAATGGGAAATTTTCAATTGCCAATTTTCAATTTTCAAATTGAGTTCGAATTCTAGTTCGAACTCGGATTTAGAAACCGCATCATCACATCATCATCAATCTCTCTGGTTTCAACCAGTTTGAAGTTTTTAAGTGACACCTCATCAGCAAAGGTACTCTTCCCCGTGCCCGCAATTCTCGGCGCGGTGAAGAGAATGATCTCATTCACCAATCCTTCTTGTAGAAGCTTTGTTGCCATCTCGGCTCCACATTCGGTGAGGATTGAATCGATGCCCAGTGCATAACATTCTTCGAGTGTTTTTTTCAGATCTTGGTTGGGGAATGTGTGCACTTTTCGATTAGGAACAGAGAATATTTTTGCCTCTTGATTCATGGGTCTGTCACCAAGAACGATCAGATCAGGATTGGAAAATGGTCGGTGAAAGTTTTCTAAACGCACGTTCAGCAACGGGTTATCAATGAGGATGGTTTCGGTCGTAGTGAGGATAACGCGGTGCTCGGCGCGGAGTTGATGGACGAGGTTTTGAGATGTTTCGTTTGAAATCGGCTCCGGAGCCGAATAAATTTTCCCATCCAAACTCTGTGCCAACTTCACCGTGAGATAGGGACGCTTTTGTTTAAAAGACTGAATAAAAAATGTGTTCAATGATTTACTTGCTTCATGATTTACCACTTCTACTTCAATTCTAGCATTGCGTAATTTCTCAACACTCTGCTCGTTAAACATCGGGTCGAGACAACCGATGACAACCTTTTTCGGTTTCGCTTCAATCAAGAGATCAGTACAAGACGGCGTCTTCTTTCCTTCAAAATGATCGCAGGGTTCGAGGGTGAGGTAAACCTCGGCTCCGGAGCCGGCTCCGGAGCTCAATGCATTTACCTCGGCGTGCGGTCCTCCAAATCGCTCATGAACCCCTTCACTGACGATCTTTCCATCACGTACAACGACACACCCCACTCGGGGATTGGGGCTGGTGAGATGGGGGTCCACCTTTTGTGCTATTTTGACGGCGTGGTCGAGGAAGTTCATTTTTTAGTACTGTCATGCTGAATCCCCAATCAAGTTGAGGACATGCTTATTTCAGCATCAAAATTACAGTTGTTATTGTACATAATTCAGAGTCAGATCCTGAAATAAATTCAGGATGACAAAGGAGAGTTAGGATGACGGAGGCTGGGAATTTTTTAAAAGATACTTACCAAGGATGTCGAATTCAATGTTCACGTGGTCGCCCACGTTCTTCGCGTGTAAGTTCGTCTCTTCCATCGTGTAGGGGAGGATGGACACTTCAAACCAACTTGATTCTAACCTGGGTTCGGGGTTTTTTGAACCCGGGTTAGAATCAGAAATCGTTAACGAGATTCCTTCCACTGACACAGATCCTTTTTCGACGATCAATTTTTCATTCTCTTTCTTTATCCCAATCTTAAAAATCCAGTAATCCGACATCTTTTTCAATTTCAAAATCTCTCCAACTTGATCAATGTGACCGGTGACATTATGACCAGAATTTCGATCACCAATTCGCGCTGATCGTTCTAGATTTACTTTGTCTCCTTCCTTCGATTCGCTAAATACCGTGCGGTTCCGAGACTCCTCCATCATTTCAATAACAAACGTTGAGACAGCTTGTTCAAGCACGGTCATACACGCTCCATTGATCGCCACCGATTCTCCAATTTTTAATTCCTCGTCAAAAGCATGCTCGATGGTAAATTCGTTTCCATCGATTTTTTTAATCTTTCCGACCTGCTCAATGATTCCTGTAAACATTAAAATTGATAATCTTCGAGTTCTTTAAACCACATTTGAATTTCTTTGTCACTTCGATTCCTTGTCATTCCGAGACTTTGCAGATCAACATTCTTTACTCCGCAGTAATTAAAGATATGACGGAGGAGGTGATAGACGTGATTTTTGCTCGGGAAAAGTTTGTAATACCACATCGGACCATCAGCGGTGCAGACCACGAGAACTTTCTTTGCTTTCAACAGTCCCTTCGGACTAGCGGTTGGCAGAACTGTGCCGAGATTGAATTTCTCAACGGATTTTTTATTAAATTCAATCGGCACAAATTCAAAGAAATACTTCGATTGCACAATTCCATCGAGGAAAGATTTTAGCGGTCCGGGAGTACCAAAGTTCCACATCGGTGCACAAAAGACAATTGCATGCGCGTCCACCATTGCATCTCTCGGCGCAGTGAAGTGTTCAGGGAATCCATGTTTCAAAGGATTATCTTTGAGAGCTTCGAAGTCATGCGCTTCAAATCGCACCACTTCAAATCCTTGCTTCTTCGCTCCGCGCTCGACAGCGTCAGCATTTGCATGGCATAAACTTTCTTTTTCAGGATGCGCGGTGATAATGACAATTGTCTTCATGGGAAAGAAGCCTAACAAAAAGTGATGAATTTTCCAATGGTAAAAATCTCTATGACATGTTATATCAGTACCAATGGATGAATATGAAAATGATTTCGAAAGGGCGGATGCTCTGCAAAACTTGCTGATAGATCATGCGACAGGAGCAAGGGGTGATGATAAGGAATTCGAAAAACTAAGATCTTTTTTTGTGAAAAACCCAGAAACAAAAGGGGTCATTCCTGAATTTGTTAGGACTTGTCGAACGTTATCTCAATTTTGGAGTTTTATTCAACCAAAATTTTCTTCTTACAAAGAAAGGAGGTCATTCATTTATTCAGAGTTTGTAAAATTATTGGATTTTTTGGAAGGAAAAACACCGGTTTCTGCAGATAATGTAATATCCGAAACGCTCAGAAGCTTTGATGAAGGATCAGTACACCTTGCTTGGTCTAGGTCTATTGACAGAAGGACGTCAGACCCAGAAGGTGCTATCACGGCAGCAAGAACACTTTTAGAAACAGTTTGCAAACACATTCTTGACGACATGGGGATTGCCTATGCAAAAAATATTGAACTTTCTGAGCTCTATAAAAAAACAGCAAAAGAATTGAAGCTATCTCCAGATCAGCAGACAGAAGATGTCTTTAAACAAATTCTAGGTGGCTGTTCGGGTATTATTAGTGGACTAGGGCAAATGAGGAATAAACTCAGTGATGCACACGGAAAAGGTAAAAAACATGGTTCAAGATAACTTGAGAGGTTTTTTTCTAAGTATTTTTAGTATTATAGCATT
>CAZEON010000013.1:0-20044 GCA_964513975.1 uncultured Candidatus Peribacteria bacterium | reverse complement strand
GGCGATGTGATGTTGTACGGGATATTCGCAATGATGGAGTAGGTCTTTCCTTTGAATAACTCATCCAAGTCTTGTCTCAGGATATCGCCATGAAGGAGGTGAAAATTCTCCCGATGACCGAAATCTCTTTCCAATAATTCCACAGCTCGATCGTCGAGTTCTACTGCTGTCAGATTGGCTTTCTTCGCTACGAGTTTGTTCGTCAGAAATCCCAATCCTGGACCAATCTCCAGTATTTCTTTGTCCTTTAAATCACCGACAGATTCCAAAATCTGGTCTCGAATCTTCGAAGACTGCAAAAAGTTTTGTCCGAGTGATTTTTTGGCAAACGATGATCGTTTCATTGGCGCTATATTATCCTGAGAGAGGAGAGATAGCTAATGCCATTAAAATAACAAGTGCAATTGAGAAAAACATAACCCCGAGTCCATAATCTCGATCGTGTGGGGGTGTTTTTATATGTCCGATAGTTGCGAATATAAGTGAGATAACAGGTAAAATAAGCATCAATGCTATATATCCGCTATCTGGAATACTATAATAAATGGGAAGGAGAACGTGCTCTCGAAACATTGCATAGAGCATATCAATCCATACGATTGCCGGAAGAATCGCAAAGAGAATCGCGATAGAAGAAAGTTTTTTATGAATCGAGTGATGTTTTCTGAGGAAGATCATGTTTGTTTTTGTTACGGTCATCCCAAATGATACAGAAGAAATTGAAAAGTCCAAAAGTTAAAGAGTTGAAAAGTCGAAAAGTTTAAGTCTGGACTCAAACAGTAATTTCTTGCGAACTTGTCAATTTTCTGCTAGAAAAGGGCGGATATGAAAACATACCTGATTCGCGTTCCCCAGTACAAAGCAGAGACGGTTTTGGCCAAAACTGCAAAACAAGAAAATATGCGGAATGCCGAGAAGTTCATGGATGTTTTTATTAACCTGCATGAATCGCTTCCAGGAGTGAAGATGTCATTTGAAATGGTGGTGTTTGGACAAAATATTGGGTTTTGTTTTACCTCTGATGAAGCGACGTGCGGAGTGATTTCAGGGCAAATTTATGCGATGGATCCAGATGCGGATATCTTTGAGATTCCAGACTTTACCGAGCGTATTAAAGATACGACAAATTTTGTCTGGTCAGAACTTTCTTTGCGTCGTCGTTCCCTGTTTCCCATTAAGGAATTTGAAGAATTTGAAACAGATTCTCTGTCAGGAATTCTCAATGTGATGGCGCAATGTACGCCGAACGAAGGTGTCTGGCTTCAGATTGTGGCGCGACCAAAACTTGATTCAGGAGGGTTTCACTTTCTCCTTGGAATTCAGAAGCGATTGGAACGATTGCGTCGATTGTTTTTGACAAAATATTGGTTCAAAAAAGGAATCAAATCAGGATTTAATAATCCGCTAGAAATTCCCCGTCCCGTCAGGGCGAGGGATGGAAAAAATCCTAATGAAGTTTTGTTATCCAAAACAAAATTAGGACAAGCTTCGCTTGAATTCAGTTGAAATGCCCTGTGGCGTAAGCCCAGGGATATTTACTAAAAAGATTTCAGAGAAAGTATCGGGAGAGTTATTCCAGACAAACATGCGTATAGCCGCGTTCTCCGATGATCCGTTGAAGAATCCAAAGATGAAGCTCAAGGCGATGTTTGGAGGAATGAAAAACTTCAACACATTGGATTTCAATAAAATTATCGATAATGGAGTTTCTACAAATAAAAAAGTGGGGTTAAAGCGATTTAAAGACCGAGCGATCAATAGTCCTTTTCTCCTTTCTGTGAAAGAGATAACGACGTTGTACCATTTGCCAAATGAACAGAAAGTTCCGAATCTTATTCACGTTCTTTCTCGTCGATGTGAGCCACCAGCTGATTTGCCCGTGGTAAAAGGAGATAAAGATATTTCTTTCTTCGGAGAAACAAATTTCCACGGGAAGAAAATTCCATTTGGAATTAAACGAACTGATCGACGACGACATCTCTACACGGTTGGAAAATCAGGATCGGGAAAATCAAAACTTCTTGAGCTCTTAATCCAAAACGATATTGATAACGGAAAAGGGGTGGGGGTGCTCGATCCACATGGAGACTTGATTGATAATATTCTCAAGGCTATTCCAAAAGAACGAATTAAGGATGTCGTTATCTTTGATCCATCAGATTTAAACTTTCCGATTTGCTTTAATCCGTTAGCAGAAGTGCCACCGGAACTTAAGATTCGAGTGACGATTGGATTTATCGAAATCTTCAAAAAACTCTTCGGTGCCAATTGGACACCGCGATTAGAACACGTACTTCGGTACACGACGTTGGCGTTGCTCGACAGTCCAGGAACAACGATTCTCTCTATTTTGAAAATGTTGACCGATAAGAATTACCGACAATCGATTGTTCGAAACATTCAGGATAATGTGGTTAAAAACTTCTGGGTGAATGAGTTTGCTGGTTGGTCTGAGAAATTCGACAACGAAGCGATTACGCCGTTGCTGAACAAAGTTGGACAATTTGTATCGACCAACATGATCCGAAATATCGTCGGTCAACCAGACAACAAAATAGACTTTCGAGAAATTATGGATGGTCAAAAAATCATGTTGATGAAGGTTTCAAAAGGAATCTTGGGAGAAGAAAATGCGGCATTGATGGGATCTCTCGCCATTACTAAAATTTACCAAGCGGCGATGAGTAGGGCAGATACCCTAGAAGAAGATCGAATCGATTATTATTTCTACGTGGATGAGTTTCAGAACTTTGCGACCGATACCTTTGATGAGATTTTATCTGAAGCCCGAAAGTACAGATTGAACCTCACGCTCGCGCATCAGTTCTTGGGACAGCTCTCTCCAAAGATTCGAACAACCGTCTTTGGGAACGTTGGATCTTTGGTTACCTTCCGTGTGGGAGGAGAAGATGCGAAGATCCTGGAAGGAGAATACAACCCACGAGTGAAAGAACGGGATATTATTAATCTTGGGGTGCGAGATTTCTACTGCAAGATGTCAGTAAAAGGGGAACTGCGAGAAGCGTTCTCAGGACGCTCTATGGACGTAAACTTCCCAAAGAACAACTACACGCAAGATTGTATAGAATACTCGCGAGAACACTACTGCAGACCTCTCAAAGAGGTTGATGAGATTCTTCAACAATGGGAAGAAGGAAAACTTGATGTTCAAAAAGGGGCAGGGAAAAAGAAAGGAACCTCGGCTATTGAAGAAGCGGAGGATTTTAACGAGCCGATGATTTAGTTTTTTGAAAGAAAAACTTTTTCTTTGCGTATAAATAAAAAACACAATAAGTTTTTTGCAAAATTTATTTTTATTGTCTTATGAAAAAAGCATCTCCATCATCCATTCTTCAACAGAGCAAACAATCGCATTGGTATAGGAAGTGGTGGATTATTGGAATTATTATTCTTGGAGTAGTAGGATCGTTTGCTTTTGCATTTCGAGAATCTATTTTTCCAACAGTTCTTATTACAGAGGAAGTAAAACTTTACACCGTCAAAAAAGACGATGTTCAAATTCTTGTTGAAGGAGAAGGGAAAATTATCAATCCCAATATTATAAACCTTTCGTTTTTGATTAATGGAACATTGGATAGTGTGTTTGTAGAAGAAGGAGGAAAAGTGAAGAAAGGGAACACGTTAGCAGAACTTGAAAAACAAGACTTGGAATTTGATCTCAAAGATGCTCAAAATCAGGTACAAATTGTTAATGCCAACATTAAAGCAAAAAATTCAGAGATACTTGATGATGCGCTTCGGGTAACAGAAAACGAAATCATCATCAGTCAGCAGAATTTAGAGAATGCGCAATTAGACTATGAACAAACAGTAAATCAAGCTCTTGATCTCGGTATTATCGAAATAGAAAGCGCGTTTCCAGAGATAAAGAAAAATTTAGAAGTTATTGATGACATATTCAGACTGGATAAAAATCAGGCAAAATATGAATTGGTAGGAAATTCTTTTAATAATCCGCTAGAAATTCCCCGTCCCGTCAGGGCGAGGGATGGAAAAAATCCTAATGAAGTTTTGTTATCCAAAACAAAATTAGGACAAGCTTCGCTTGAATTCAGTTGAAATGCCCTGTGGCGTAAGCCCAGGGATATTTACTAATTCAATTCTTGAAAATGATATAAAAGAGCAATACAGAAATTTAAAGATTTTCCAGAATGATTTGTGGGAAGACTATAAAACGACTGATTTCTCTCGAGATGGGGAGGTGGCTCGTTTTTTATGGCAATTAAAAGATGTGGCTGTTGTGCTTCAGGGATCTTTAGAAAGTCTTGTAGATATTTTTGACACCGTTTCGATTTCTTCAAGGACCAGTCAATCCGAAGTTGATAGTGCTGAAACTTCCGTCAAGTCAGCACTGACTTCTACGAATAGTCTTATTAGTTCCCTTACTTCTGCACGACAACGTATTGAAGATGCGTATTTGACCCAAGAAAACGGACTCAAGAGTGCTGAAAACTCTCTCAAGTCGACAGAAATTAAACTAGAAAATTCTCAATTGAATTTAACGCAACGAGAAATTTCAAAAGCTTCAAGCCTTTCTATTCTTTACGCACAACTTGATCAGGCGAAGGTGAAAGTAGAAAAGGTACGGTATAATTTAAGTTTAGCAACCTTGGTTTCTCCTATTGACGGAGAAATTATTGCGTTAAATGGAAATGAGGGAGAAACCGTAAAAGTCGAATCCACAAGTAGTGAGAATGCTCTTATTCGTATTTTAAGTGATGATAATTTTACGACAGAAATTTATGTAGAAGAAGTCGATATTGCTAAAATAAAAAAAGGACAGAAATCGATCATTACGCTTGATGCGCTTGAGGATGTAACACTTGAAGGAGAAGTTTCTTACATCGCGAGTACCGCAACAATTGATAATAACAGCATCACGACGTATCTTGTGAGAGTTAATATTACTGATACGCAAGGGCAAGCAATTAAAGAGGGAATGACAATCTATGTTGAATTTATCATTGGGCAGGTACTGGATGTGGTGAAGATTCCGGTTTCCTCAATTGTGCGCGATAAATTCGTTCAGTTAAAGGATGGAACAAGAAAAGAAGTAATAACTGGATTTTCGGATGGATCGTTTATTGAAATTACAGACGGTTTGTCGGAGGGCGACGAGATTGTGACAAATCCACAAAAAGCAACTGCACCAAAAGGAGCAAATGGGGAATCAAGAAATTGGGATATGACATCAGAACGTCTTGAACAAATGAAGACAGCGGGATTCACAGATGATGAAATTGCGAAGTTACAAAAAGGAGAAATCAGCGAAGATATGCGTGCAAAAATGCAAACAATGAGAGAACAAACGGGGAAGGGAAGAGGTGGTTTTGGAGGCGGACGAATGCCTCATTAATTTTATCTGATGCAACAAAAAGTATTACTGAATCTCAAAAATATACACAAGTCGTATTATCTTTCTAATGGGGAAGAAGTACCGGTGCTCAAGGGGATCGATCTGGAAATTAAATCACACGAGTTTGTGGCTATCATGGGGGAATCGGGAGGAGGGAAGTCGACCTTAATGAATATTATCGGATGTCTTCATCCTTTAACGTCTGGAGAATTTTTTCTCGAAGGGGAAAATATCGGAAATGTTCGTGATGATTTCACACTTTCTTTTATTCGGAATCGAAAGATGGGATTTATCTTTCAGCAGTTTAATTTGCTTTCAAAATCAACGGCGTTGCGCAATGTTTCTTTACCAGGATTTTATGCGGGGATGTCGCGTTCAGAACGAACCAAAAGGGCCACGGACATTTTGGAATCGGTGGGACTTGGAGATAGGATGTTTCACAAACCAACAGAGTTATCAGGCGGACAGCAACAACGTGTGGCGATTGCTCGTTCGTTGATGAATGACCCCGAAATTATTCTCGCTGACGAACCAACAGGAGCGTTGGATTCGGTTTCAGGAAAAGAGATTTTGGATATTTTTTTAGAATTCAAAAAACGAGGAAAAACGGTCATCATGGTAACCCATGACCCAAAAGTTGCGAAGTGCGCGGACAGGATTATTTTTCTTCGGGATGGAAAAATTATTGATCGTAATTACAAACTCTCAAAATGATTCGACTTGAAATGGTGCGAATGGCGTGGAATGCATTGGTGGCGAATAAATTTCGTACGGTACTCTCTATGCTTGGAATTATTATTGGGGTTTCCACGGTTATCGCCGTAATTGGTATTGGATCGGGGGCACAGAGGCAGATTGAGGAACAATTCAAAAATCTCAGTGTGACTTCTCTTGTAGTTTTTCCTTCTCGTGGAGGAAGTTCAAGTTCCAAGCTCTCAGTGGAAGATCTGCAAACTGTGCTTTTGGAGTCGCAGTTTGTTGTTGATGGGACGGCAAGTATTTCAGGAAACGAAACGATTTCTTTTAGAAATGAAAATACAAGTACTTCGGTTCAGGGGGTTACACCACACTTTTTTGATGTTTCGAATCTCAAACTTGGTTGGGGAGAAAATTTTACTGAGGAAGATGATGTAAGTCGAGCAAAGGTTGTCGTTTTGGGGTACACACTGGCCGAGACTCTTTTTACAGATCCGCAGTTAGCGGTAGGAGAAGAAGTTTCTATTGCGAGAAGAAAGTGTACCGTTGTTGGGGTCCTCGCGGAAAATGGAGCGAGTTCTTTTGGAACTTCTTTTGATGATGCGATGTATATACCGTTTTCAACAGCTCAAAAAACAATTTTAGGAAGTAAGGCACAGGTGCGATTGGTTTTCTTGGGACGGGATGTGGATAGTCTCGCTTTTGCCGAGACTGAAATCACGGACATTCTTCGAGCAAAGCATCGTATTCGGGAAGGACGAGATGATGACTTCCGAGTGCGTGACCCAGGATCGATGGTGGCCTCTGCGAAGGAATCGACGTCGACAATGTCTTTTCTTCTGACCGCCGTTGCGACCATTGTTCTTATCGTTTCAGGAATTGGAATTATGAATGTGATGTTTGTGACGGTTGCCGAACGTACCAAAGAAATTGGAGTTCTCAAAGCCATTGGAGCCAAACAACGAGATATTCTCGAACAGTTCCTCCTCGAATCGGTCATCTTATCGGTTATCGGAGGATTTTTGGGAATTGTCTTGGGGCAAATAACAATTCCTTTACTTAAAGACTACGGCGCTGTGTATTCATTCTCAGCGGTTTTACTTGGGTTTTGTTTCTCAGTACTCGTGGGTGTTTTCTTTGGGTTTTATCCTGCGTACAAGGCATCACGGCTCGATCCGGTGGATGCCCTGAGAAGTGAGTAGTGAATTTTGAAAGAAATAAAAAAAAGTTACGTATAAGAAGATGATATTCATATTTTATTTTTAATTCTTTTTTATGAAAATTAGCAAAACCGTTTTCGTTTTTTCGTTAGGACTGCTTCTTTTGGGAAGTACAGCTTTTGCATCGTGGCCATTCGGAGGAGGGACAAATGAGACAGGGGGAGGTTCTGGAACAGAGCAGAGAAGTTCTGAAAGAGGTATGAGAGGACAAGGAATACGGGGGAATATGGAATTGCCTGATGGTTGGGATGACATGACACAGGAGGAACGACGAATGTATATGGAAGAAAATAAACCAGAGGGAGCAGAAGCTAGATCCAGAGAGGGACAAGAAGGTCGTGGAATGCGAGGAGGGAATATGGAACTTCCTGATGGATGGGATGATATGACACAAGAAGAACGACGAGTTTATAGGGAAGAAAATCGTTTAGAGAGAGAAGAAAATACAGGACAACAAAACAGCGTTCAAAAATGTGCACGCAACTATGTTCGAAAAGCTATTAAAGGAAAAAATTATAAAGAATTTTCTGGGCAACTTCGTGAGAAAAAACAATTTAAAGATTCTGGAAGCATTCGAAACCAAGAAGCGGTTGATTTTTTACAACAACGAGGAATTTTGGACGGATATGCAGATGGATCTTTTGGACCAGGAAACTCAATCAATCGTGCCGAATCACTCAAGGTTCTTTTGGAATCATTAGGGGAAGCACCAGATACGGATATTGATTTAGATTTTGATGATGTGCCAGAAGACGCATGGTTCGCGGGATATGTTCAAAAAGCAAAACGAAAAGGAATTGTAAAAGGATATGACGACGGGACTTTTAAACCGGGAAATACGGTAAACCAAGTTGAGCTTTTGAAACTTGCGTTCGAGAGTTTTGGTATCGATCTTTCTGATTATTCTGTCATATCCCTTCCAGAGGGAATTGATATGGGATCATGGTTTGCGTCTTATCTCCAGTATGCGATTGATAACGATCTTTTAGATATTGATACTGTTGCCCCAGCGGAAGGGATGACTCGGGAAATGTTTGCAGAACTTATTTATCGATTAATTCAACAGCAAGAAGAACTTTAAAACAGGGAAAAAGATGAAGAATAACCCCCATTGTTGTGGGGGTTGTTTTTTAAATATAATGGTATTACAAATATCTCGACTTATTTTATTTTTTGCTTTGGATTTACAAGAAAAAAGCGAAGCATTGATTTTGCTGGTGTAAAAAAATCTTTCTTTTTTTTCATTATCATTATAAAATATTACAAATATTTAATTTTTTAGTGAATGAAAAATTTCTACAAATCGGTTTTTAGTGCAGGAAATTTAGAAAAGTTCATATATCAAGAGCACAAGAACGATGTGCTTAATTTCTCTGAGAAAGAGACTTTCTCCGAAGAATATAGATCCTTATTAAGTGATCTCCAAAGAGAAATCGAAGGACCTCCTCTAAAAGCTCAAATATCCGAGAGAGAGTATAAAAGTAAGCAACAAGTGGAACGAGGAAACCTTGAATTCAAAATTATTGAAAATGGAGAAATCGAAGTCTCCAGTTGGGAAAAAACAACATCGATTATTTCTTCTCATGACAATATCCAAATTAAAAACTTAGATATCGATTTCCCAAATACAAAAGAAGGATGGGCTGAAGCTAGTCGTTCTGCTAATTTTATTAATTTTTTAAAAAAGAAATTAGAAGGAATGCATCGAGGGACTTTTGAAATTAATAGAAAAGGGAAATTAGTTCGGAATCATGTATATCCTATTCAAGAGCATGGTCTCACTGATAAAATCGTAAATGACGGAGCAACTACGCTTTTATCTGCGGATGCATGGGACAAATTCCCACAACTTTCTGCAAATAAAAATGTCTTTGTCGATTATTTAACAAAGGAGTTTAATCTCGGTTAAACAAAAAAGACCACAAAGGTCTTTTAAATGGTGGTCAGCGGTTTAGCCAACTTGAACTATGGCTAGAGCGTGTATTTCAAGACATTCAGAATAAACGATGGCAGTATAGTTTTACAGAATTATGAGCATACAATAAAGCTTGACAAACTAAAGAGATGTATTATCATAGAGATGTAATTAACCCCCCTACATCAAATGTCAAATTCTAAAGAAATTACTTTCTCAAAAGAAGCGTCTGTTGCAGATCTTAAACATGATTTTAAAATAATGCATAAGCAGAGATTTGAGGGGCTTGGGAAAGATCGTCAATATTACAAGAAAATTAAAGAAATTATAGAAAACATATCTCTTCTTAGCAAGAAAAGCAGAGAGAGATATCTTGAAAATTTATCAGAAAAGATTGGAGAAACTCAAAAAGAGGACGACGATGCTAGAAAAATGTTTTTAAATATTTATTCTAAAGTGAGAAAAGATATGCCCAATATTATTGAAAATGATTGTTTGTTGAATGTGGCAGAGATATTATCAGAATCACCGCATATGGGTCCACAATTTCTTGATTCTCTAGTGATGGAAGGTCTTGTAGCTTCTTCCGAAAACGATAAAATTGGAAATGATTTGTGGGATACTGTGGAGAAGATAGTTGAGCTTGCTGAGCATAAATACAAAGAAAAGGATTTTGAAAATTATTATCGTTTTTTACAGAGTATAACGACAGAATCAGGATCTACTACTTTTGCAGAGCAGATTCCATATGTTTTTAATAGAACGATGATAAAATTCATAGATCTTATCGAAGACCAAGAAGAACTTAAGGAAAAGGTACTTCCGGTATGGAAAGATCATAAAGAGCAAAACATAAAGAATGTAGATCTTGTTGATGAAAGCTGGAGGGGTGTTCTTGAGCTTAAATTGAGAGAAAACAACTTTATGTCCTTTGAAGATATCGGAAAATTTCTTTCAGAATTTGACGATAAGGAAAAATAAAAGACCCTCAAGGGCCTTTTATATGGTATTACAAATATCTCGACTTATTTTATTTTTTGCTTTGGTTTTTTGCGAAGGAATAAAGAAGCAGTAGAGATTGAATTAAAGAAGAAATGATTTTAAAAAACTTGCAAAATTATTAATTCATTGTATAATGCATATGATAATTAATCACTCTCTTATGGATACAATTTCTCATGCTTTTGACAGAGCCATTATAATGGTTGATAACATCGTTGCTGGAGAATCCTCTCAATTTTATATTGAGAAAACACAAGAAGCTCTGAATACGGCTAAGAACGATGGTATTGATGTTGAAAAAATTAACGAACTTGAAGAAAAGCTAGAAAATGCCATAAAAAATAATACAGAAGACAGTAAGAAAAAGGTGGAAACGATTCTTGAAACGAAAGAGCAACCTGTTTCTGAATTTGATAAAGTACTTGCTAAAAAAATATCTATAGGAGACGAAATATTTCTTCCTGATACAGCGGATGACTGGACAATAACGAGACTAGAATTCCCTTACCTTTATCTTAAGCAAAGTGCATATGTAAGAGCAAATATAGAAGTTGGTGAAGAAATGATTGCTTATTCGGAACTCCCGAAGGAATATCTCCAAAAAAAATAGCTATTTAGATAGATTTACACATAAATTTCCTTTCTATGAAAGGGTTAATTGGAAATGGTGGCGCGAGGTAGAATTGAACTACCGACACATGGATTTTCAGTCCATTGCTCTACCACTGAGCTACCGCGCCATGTTTGAGAACGGGGAGATTGTACGAAAAAAGTTTATCTCGTCAAACCGGTAAAATCAAAGCTTCGCTTTTTTCTTCACTGAGCGTTGCTTGAGAAATCACAAGAGGGTTCTCCTCAGCAATACGAGCTCCTGCTTCGACCATTTTTGGAAAGAGGGACTGATCACCGGCAATGATTGTATAACGAGCATCAAGTATCTCTACGAGTTCTTTTGCTTCCTTGGGACCAAACTGTTCATTGAGTGTTGCAATAACGACATCTACATTTTCTCCGAGCTTCGCGAAGAACTCGGTACTTGGCTTTGTTTCCAATGATCCAAGGTGCACGATAGCGATATCATCGATGACAATCTTATAAACAACATTCTCTGGACGAGAATAAAACCCTCGGACCAATATATTAGAAATTTCGTATTCTCCGGGGAGAGAAAGTGTCTTTTTTGCTTCGAGATTTTTACAGTTTTCAGCGAAATCTCCTGAGTTGGTTACAAAATCTGCATTTTTTACGGATGCTTTTTCGCCAGGATCGCAGACTACAGTGGCATTCTTGCTGGTAAGTACAAATCCGTTTTGTCCGAGAAATTGAATTTTCATTTTTTTACGCTATAAAGTCGGGGCAGATTCTAGTGCAAATCGAGAGAAAATGAAATTGATTTTAAAGAAAAAAATTCCGAATCAAGCAGCGAGCAAAGAGTTCGCTAAAAGCTTTTATAACGATTTCTTAGCATCAGAACCCAACTTCACCGTGTTCTTCGAAGGGGGACTGGGAGCGGGGAAGACCTTTCTGATTCGAGAAATGCTTCGATTGGCGGGGGTGAAGGACGAAATATCATCGCCGACCTACATCTTTCTCAATGAATATGTGGCAGGAGAAAAGAACTTTGTCCACTTTGATTTCTACCGATTCAAAGATCCAGCGGAATTTTTTGCGCGAGGATTCTCCGAAGTTGCGGAAGATTCGAGTATTTCCAAGTTCGTTGAATGGCCAGAGAAGATCACTCCAGAAACGGAAAAATCTTTCTGTGGAAAACGGTATACTATAATTATTAAGCACGGTGTAGGCGTAGGAATGCGTGAAGTAAGTGTTATATCTGATGATTAAAAACTGTATTTTGCTGACCGGTGAAGATGATTTTCGTTTGCGAGAACGGGCGAAGTTTTATCGGACGGCCTTTCGAAATAAATACGAGGATGGAGAAATTACGACTCTGGAAAGAGGGGACTCACTGTACGACTTAGAAAATATCGTGATGACGCCCAATCTTTTTGGAGGACGACGACTCGTTCTTCTTGATGAATTCTGGGATACGGAGAAATTTGAACAAGCGGAGAAGACGGAATTCTTTACAAATCTTCAAGATTTCGAGAATCAATGCACGGTGCTAATTGTTGATCCCAAGCTGGATAAACGCACAAAGTATTCGAAATTTATTATCGAGCAAGCCAAGGTTGAAGCCTTCGACCAGTTCGACGAAGCGCAATTGATTCAATGGATTCAGAATTATACGGAGAAGAAAGGCGGAAAGATTATGCGAGGTGTGGCGCAGACGCTCTTGAAACGATGCGGAGAAAATCTCTGGAACCTATCGTGTGAAATTGAGAAATTAATCCAATCAGATGACGGCACGATTACCGACGCTTTGATTAAAGAACTGACGATTCCACATCCGAGTGTGGTGATGTGGGACTTCTTAGAAAGCTTGAGTAAAAAAAGTGTTCAGCTATCTATGAAACGATTCAAAGACCTGCTTGATAGTGGGGTTTCCGTACATGAGGTATTGTCTATGATTTTCCGAGAAGTGCGGATTCACGCACAGATTCGTTCGGGAATTGACCAAGGAATGAGTGCGCAACAAATTGCGACCGAGACAAAACTCCACCCGTTTGTGGTGAAAAAAACATACTCACTTTCACAGCAATTTACGAAAGAAAAAATAGAACACATGTACGAGATGTTGTTTCAAATTGATAACAGATTAAAAACCGGAAAACTCTCCCTTTCCACGGATGACACATCCGAGTTGGAACTCGCTATAGAAAAGTTTATTCTGTTCGCATGCAAATGATTCCACCGAGCTACGTTATTATCCTCTCAACAATTATGGGAGCGGTTCTTGGAAGTTTTACAACCATGTTGGTATGGCGACTTCACCACGATCAGAAACGTCTTTTTTGGGGACGGAGCAAGTGTCCTTTATGTAAAAATAAACTCGGGCCATTACAATTGGTGCCCATTTTTTCTTGGCTCTTTCAAAAGGGGAAATGTTCCTTTTGCAAGGAAAAGATTTCAATGTATTACCCACTGACAGAACTCGTCTTTGTACTCATGTTCTTTCTCTTTTCATACAAGTTTCATGGCACGGTAGAGTTTCTCCCCGTGATGGCGATTGTGTTTTTTGCACTCGTCCTCTTTATCTACGACACGAAGTTTCAGGAAGTCGATCGGCGGATTTCAATTCCTGCTATTTTCATCGCTTTGATCTGGGCATTCTTCCGAGAGATTCCATTTCCAGATCTTCTGATTGGCGGTGTGGTTGGATACTTGTTCTACGCGATTCAGTACTGGGTTTCTCGTGGACGATGGGTAGGGGCTGGAGACGCGGAATTAGGCGTATTTATGGGGTTGGTGCTTGGATGGCAGTTGCTGATTCCAGCGATGTTCTTTGCGTATATTCTTGGTCTTCTCGTCGCGGTGCCACTACTTCTCATGGGAAAAGCCAATGGAAAAACACCACTGCCAATGGGAGCGTTTTTGATTCCTTCATTGCTTCTTTTTTTCTATAACGGACAACCAATTCTCGATTGGTACATGGGATTGTTGGGATTGATATGATATGAAAAGACCCCCTGATTAATATAATCAGGGAGTCTTGGATTTCTTCGTAAAAGTTGCTTAATTTAAAATTTCGTTCCATATTCTGGATTCAGACAAAAATGTTTCAACTATTTGATTACTGTTTAATTGAATATCTTTGCTTGAACTAATGGAATCGAAAACAAATCCGTAGGCACTGTAGCCTAAATCTGATTTTCCAATACGAACTACTTGTTGAATAGTTCCAAATAAACCAGAGGTCGTTGGGAAATTCTGTGTAAAATGAAGACAATCTTCATTTAACATAAGTTCAATGCTACGAGAATCAATTATAGTTGATAATGTAGTGTAATTTTGAAAAATACTTACATTGATTTGATGACCTTTGTATAAGTAAACAAAAACATCATCAAGACATACTCTTTCTTTTAATAAGAGGGTGGCTTTTTTCAAAAAACTTTCTACCTTTCCTTTCATATTGCTATGAAATTTTGGATCTATCCTTTTGGGAAGATCCCTCCACGATTGAACATCAGTAAATATTGAGGATCGAATTGGTTCGTGAAGAAAAAATACTTCATTCCCAAGCAACTTATCCCCAGACGTAAACAAAGCTTCCAATTCTGAGGAAGTTTGATAATCAGGGTTTTCCCAAAGATCAGAACGAAACATCTCATCAGGGGTATTCCATCCACGATCAGAATCTGCATAAATGCTAACCTTCACAGGATTTCCACTATTGAAAATTGGAACAACAGCATTTGCGAGACCGGCCTTTATGGCTTTCTTTTCGTCTTCTGTGTGAGGACCGACCCAAGAGATCTCAAAGGTGCAACCACCTAATGTGATAATCTCAGTTGTTGTTGAAAGTTCAGAAGTTGGTTCTTCATTGTTGTTGTTACAACTTGTCATTATAAAGAATGACAACATTACGGATAAAATCATTAAATTTTTCATATTAATTTTTTTTTGATTATTTATAATTTAGTAAACTTCGCTGACCACCAAGAGATAATCAAGGAAGTTTACTAAATTGTAATCAAAGCAACTTTTCAAAGAACTTGTGGGGAATAGTGTTCTCAAAAGAGAGAAAAAGTACTCCACCGATTTTTATTATATAATGTTTTATAAAAAAAGTCAAGGAGTTGATAATGACGTTTGTATCATTTATTCTTAGATTCATGTTTCGAAACTTATTTCTCACGGGCGTCCTCTTTCTTCTCAGCGGAATTATTTTTTATACAACGATTGTGAACCTTGATCCACTTGGAGCACAAAAAACGATTTCACTCATCGTCTTTTACTTTTCTTTGTTTTGCGGAGTGTCGTCATTTTTCACCTTTCTCTTTTTCTTTGGATCGGAAGTGGCGGCTGGAAAGAAGCTCAAAACACAGCATTTTTTGATTGCCATTCGACGAGGAATTTTAGTAGGACTATTTGTTTCCATCCTTCTGATACTGCAGATGTTTCGTCTTTTGGGATTATTTGAAATAACACTTCTTGTCATCTTTTTATCGTTGGTGGAGTTCATCGTTTTGTCAACGAAAAAGGGGGGACACAATTAAAAATTAAGAATTAAAAATTAAAAATTATTTTCACATTTTACCTTTAACATTGGTTTCTGTTCCGTTACAATAAATCCATGAGAAGAACAAAAATCGTTGCTACCATCGGACCAGAAACAGAAAGTCTCGTTTCACTCGAAAAACTCGCGAAAGCGGGAGTGAATGTTTTCCGGCTCAATTTCTCACACGGGAATCATAAATGGCACGGAGATGTGATTGATCGAATTAAGAAATTGAATAAAAACACAGGCGAGAATTATGCGATTATGCTCGACACAAAGGGACCGGAAATCAGAACCAGTGATTTGAAAGTTCCGATTCGACTCAAAAAAGGAGGGACACTCGTTCTTACGGTTGACCATTTGGCAGACCACAGAGAAAGCAAAAAGGTAGTCGTGAACTACGATGCCTTCATCGACGATGTGGCAGTAGGGGACAAGATTCTCGTGGATAATGGGCTCATGACATTGAAGGTTCGGGAGAAGAAAGGAAAGGATGTGATCTGTGATGTGCTTGATGGTGGAATGCTTGGATCACGACGTCATCTGAATTTAACCGGAAAAAATGTGTCGCTCGATTCCATCACGAAAAAAGACTGGAAAGATATTGATTTCGGAATAAAGAAGGGTGTGGATTTCATCGCGTTGTCTTTTGTACGAAAAGCGAATGAGGTGCAAGAAGTGCAGGATTATTTAGCTTCTAAAAAGAAAGATATTGCCGTCATTGCGAAAATAGAAACAGCGGATGCGGTGAAGCATTTGGGATCTATTCTTGAAACATCAGATGCGGTGATGGTTGCACGAGGCGATTTGGGAGCGGAGATTCCGTTTACGCAGGTTCCGCTTGTTCAATGGGATATTGCACAGATGTCCGCGAAGTTTGGGACTCCCGTTATTGTCGCGACACAAATGCTCGAATCCATGCAGGATCATCCAATGCCAACCAGAGCCGAGGTGTCAGACGTGTTTGCCGCTTCTTGGCAACGTAACGATGCGGTCATGCTATCAGGAGAGACAGCGACAGGAAAATACCCTGTGAAGTCTGTGGAGGCGATGCGAGACATCGTACTTGAGACAGAAAAGAATTACCTTCAAAAGCGATCGATCCGAAAAGTAGAACCACATGATGAACGAAGCCAATTCTGCAAGAGTGCAGGAAGTGCGGCTGAGGACTTGGAAGATATTTGCTCTATTGTCGTGATTACACGGACAGGATATATGGCAAAGCTCATGGCAAACTTCCGACCAAAAGTTCCGATCTTTGCGATGACAAATGAGATTGCGACGTGTCGAGAATTACAGTTGATGTGGGGAACAAAAGTCTTCCACACAAAATTCTCACCCGATCCAGAGAAGACTATTACCAGTTCTATCAAACGATTGCAGAAAGAATATCCAAAGCTCAAAGGCAAAAAGTTTGTCCTCTTGTCGGACATTCTGACGGGGAACGGAAAACTACCGGCGATGCAGATACGGGAGTTTTAGGGGAAATACACTTCTTTTGTTATTCCGAGAACAGTCGAGGAATCCCTTCCTCATATCAAACAAAAAGGAATCTCTCCACTTCGGTCGAGATGACAGGGGAGGGCTTTTTTTATCTCGCTCCATTATTTATATCAATACACGTTCCATTGATGTATTCGAGAATCTCAGAAGGGGGTTGACATGGTCTTGATTTTTCACTAAAACATATTTATTCGGTGTCACCTCTGAAGAATATATTATCGGAGAGTGCCTCCGATAATGTTCTTTTCAGTTCGACACAGATGAAACTAACGAATTAGTTATTAACCTAAATTATAGACATATGAAACAATTTAAATTTACATGGCAACCTGTGGTAAATATTTTTACCTGGTTGTGGAAATCGTTGCCGATGATACTTCTTATAGTATCTTGGCTTGCTGTGATAATGAGCTTCTTTTTTTTGTTACAGTTAATAAGGCAGAGAACAACAGATGGTCTCTTTTGTTTTCTTGTACTCCTAAGTGCCATTATTTCTATTTTACTTCTTTTGCTGTTTTACCGTGTATTACAAAACAAAATGGTGAGATATCTTCTTCCATGGTGTTTTGTACTTATCCTCATTGGTTTATGTTTTCTTCAAGGTGTTAGATTATTAGAAAAAGGAGTAACAGTGCTTCATAACGAAACAACGGGACAGTGGATAAATGGTGGATGTATGTACAACAATCTGTTTGAAAGAGATGTAATTAAAAAACATAATCTTAAGAAAACGATAAATATTTCTACAGATTTTCACTATGACAAAGTAAGTCTAAAATTTATTTTTGGAACGTATCTATTTCAAGAAAAAATGACGGATCCAAATAGAGATGAAATTCTACAAAAACTGGTAGAAGATATTTTGTTTACTGTAAGCGTTGAAGCAATGCCTTCTGCTCAAAAACAAGAAGAAGTAAAAAATTCCATTAGAAATGTTATCAATGATGGAGACGAAATATGGTGTGAAGTAACTTATTGGCAAAGAAAAATGTACGGATACGCTGCACACTAATCTGTGTTAGAAATGAATTGAACAGGAGTGCCTCAATTATGAGGCACTTTTTTTCATTTTACTTCAATTGTATCGAATCCACAGTACGATTGGAGTGCTTTTGGGATATTTACAGAACCATCCTCATTTTGGAAGTTTTCATAAATCGCCACGATAGCGCGTTGAATCGCGATGGCAGTTGCATTGAGCGTGTGCACGAATTCTTTTTTCCCCTCGTTATTCTTAAATTTTGTCTTTGTTCTCCGTGACTGGAAGTCAGTACAGTTGGAACAACTCGTAACTTCTCGATACGTGTCTTGAGAGGGGAGCCAGGCTTCGATGTCGTACATTTGCGCGTCAGACCACGCGATGTCGCCTGTGCAGTTCTCCACGACTCGATATGGAATCCCAAGATCATCCCAGATAGATCGTTGCAGTTTAAGAATCTTTTGGTGTTCTTCTCGTGATTTCTCAGGATCGGAGAAGATGAACATTTCGAGTTTTTCAAATTGATGCACACGAATAATTCCTCGTGTGTCTTTTCCTGCCGCCCCTGCTTCTCGACGGAAACAAGAAGACCATCCGCAGTACTTCACGGGGAGAGTTTCACTGTCCAAGACTTCTCCTCGGTGAAAGCTACACAGCACATGCTCAGCAGTTCCAATCATTGAGAGATCATCTTCAGGAAAGGTAAACTTTTCGGGTGCATCCAGAGCGTGTTCAAGTGTTCCGGCAGATTTTCCTGCCTCGTGCACCGTTTGTCCACGAATCATCATCGGTGGAATCACAGGAATAAATTCTTCTTTCATGAGTTTATCCAAGACGAATTTTTGTAATGCCCATTCAAGCAATACGCCTTTTCCTTTCAATACTGCGAACCGAGATCCGCTGGTTTGACGAGCTGTTTCAATATCAATGGTGTCTGTGAGTTTGCCGATTTCAACATGATCTCGAATTTTGAAATCAAACTTTGGATGATTTCCAGTTTTTTGCATAACCTTGTTGTTGTCTTCAGTTGCGCCCATCGGCACTTCATTAAAAGGTATGTTTGGGAGTGAACACAAAATTTGTTCAACACTATTCTTTTCCACAATTTCTTCAGCTTTTTTTCGTTCCTCCGCAATCTTTTTCATTTCATCCAAGACTTTTCCTTTCTCATCACCCGTAAGTGTTGGTATTTTTTTAGAAGCTTCATTTTGTTCCGCTTTGAGTGATTCAGATTTTTGTAAAGATTCTCGATGCGCTTTGTCAGCGATGAGAAGATTATCAATCTGAGACGCTTCAATGCCTTTGCGTTTCAAGGCTTTCTTAAAGAGATCAGGGTTTTCGCGGATGGCTTTAATATCGAGCATTGTTCAACGTGCTAAGTGGTCGGATTGTAACCTATGTATATTAGTGAAACAAGTAGAGATGTAGCAATGCTACGTCTCTACAATTGTTCAGGTAGAGACGCGATTAATCGCGTCTCTACCGTGAACCGCAAATTCCTTGACAATATGTTTGACTTATATTCTAAAATAACTTATAATAACCTCTAAATTTGAAAAAAAACAGAACACACACATGAATACCACTTCAAGAGAACAAGCTGTTAGCTTCCTGCACCGATCACAAAAAATCCTTATTGTAGCGCTCGAGCAGTGGCACGAGGATGAAGTGGCTGGGATGTTAGCATTGCAAAATGTTCTTTTATCAGCAGGGAAAGAAGCGGTGGCAATTGCGCCATCTGATCTTCCTAAAAATTTGGAATTCATGGGCGGGGCAGAGAAGTTAAGCAAAGATTTAGGGGAACAAAGCGACTTTGTGATTTCTATTTCTACTAATAAAGCGAACGTCGATAAAGTGAAATACAATATGAAGGAGGATTCAGTGGATATTTTGGTTTCTCCAAAAGATGGATTCTTTTCACCATCAGATGTGAGTTTCTTGCAGAGTGCAGGGAAGTTTGATGTGATTGTGGCACTTGGTCTTGAGAGCTTAGAGAAAGCAGGAAAGGTGTTTGAATCAAATACACAACTCTTTGCTTCTACACCGATTCTCAATATCGCAGTGTCAGCGGGGAATGACTTCTTCGGAACGGTAAACTTGGTCGATCCTTCACGTAGTTCAGTGTGTGAATTATTGCTTGAGTTGGTCGAGAAGACGGAAGGTCTAGAACTCGATAAAAAGATTGCGACGATGTTGCTCACAGGAATTGTGGGACGAACAGGAAGTTTCC
>CAZEON010000012.1:0-20384 GCA_964513975.1 uncultured Candidatus Peribacteria bacterium | reverse complement strand
ACTTTCTTCAACTCCATCCGGTGTGAATCCACGTTAATCTTTTCAATCACTCCTTTGAGTATTTCTCCTTCTTTCAACTTCAATTCTGAGTGTGTTTCCACTCCGAAGTCTGCGAGAGTAAAGAGTCCTTGCACTTCTGGTTTCACCTCAATGAAGATTCCTTGTGCATTCCATCGAAGAACTTTTCCTGAAACTTCTTGTCCTTCTTGGAAGTCTTTTACTTTGTCTCTCCATGGATCGTCTGAGAGTCGTTTAATTGAAAGAGAAAGTTTGTCACCATCAATTCCAATAACCATAACCTCAACTTTGTCTGCTTGAGAGTAGTGAGCTGAAGGATCTGAAATATGTCCCCAATCAAGCTCTGAGAGGTGAACCAAACCTTCCACTCCGTCGAATGCAACGAAGATTCCGTATTTAAGAACTCCTGAAACTTCTCCTTTCACGATATCCCCTACGCTCAACGCTTTAAGTGTTGATCGCATTTGTTCTTCGTGAGCTGCTTTTTCTGAAATAATAATTTTCCCTCCTTCTCGATCGACATTAATTACACGAACGGCAAATTCTTTTCCGATGTGTTCTTGCAATTTTTGCAAAATACGAGCGCTGTCTGCACCATTTACCCGTGGGTAATTAAGTGGTGTCAGTTGTGACACTGGCAAGAAAGCACGAAGCCCTTTGTAGTTTGCCATAAGTCCTCCTTTGTTTGCTTCGAAGATCTTCACTTTCACGATACGACTTTCGTCCATGAGTGTGCTGAGATCTGACCATGCCATATCTTGAGAAGCTCGTTTGAGTGAGAGAACCACCAACCCTTGTTCATTTTCTGGGTTAATAATTGTCGACTCGAGCGTTGCACCGATTTCTATACTTTCATCCCCAAGAAACCCTCCGGCCTCTTTTTTAGTAATAATTCCTGTTACTCCTCCATCGAGTTCGAGCAAGATACGAGAAGTGTTGATATCGATAACGATACCCTTTGCGCTGTCTCCAGCACGAAATAAAACAATACCCGCTGCGTCTTTACCGGCGAGTAAATCATCCATTGAATGAGTCATTTTGAATGTGGGACGCGAAATAAAAAAGTTTTTTACAGCTCTTTGGTGTTGAGACTCTGTCGCGTCAGTTTTCAGAGGAACAGACCAGAAAGCGATGAGATAGTAATGCGATGCTAAATTCTGTCAAACTATTCCTTTGTCATTCTGGCTTGACCAGAATCGGATGAATTAACAACTTATTCATAAGCGTTAGCGCCAAACCTATGTTTGTGCTTCGTTACACTCTTAAAAACATATTCCAAGTCCTCGACTCTGAGTGGAGAGCTTCGCTCGGACTCGAATGAGCAATCGAAAATCGTAAATTCTTTATTGACAAACCTCTCTTTTTTTGCGAAAACCAAATCCCACTTTCCCAAAAAATACAGACCCCATGGCAGATATAAAACCTTCAAACATTGATATTAGTCTTGCAAAAAAACTCGTTCCGACCGCTCCAGAAGCGGAACGTTCGGTTTTAGGGTGTTTGATTTTGGATAAGGATTCTATTTTAAAAATTGCCGACTTTATCGAAGCGACAGATTTTTATCACGATCATCATCGATTTATTTACGAAGCCGTTCTTGATCTTTTTCACAAATCAGAACCAATTGATCTCGTGACACTTGCAACGAAATTGCAGGCAAAAGACAAACTGGAACTCATCGGAGGACCTGAATATTTAGCAGAACTCCAAAACGAAGTACCACTCGCAACGCATATTTTTCAATACGCGCAAATCGTGAAACACCGATCGACGTTGCGAAAATTGATTCAAGCGGGAAACGAAATTACAGCACTCGGATATGATGCTGAAAAGTCTGTGGAAGAGTTACTCGAATCCGCAGAAAAGAGAGTTTTTTCAATCTCTCAGACGTTTTTGAGAAATCGATTCATCCCTATTAAAGAAATCCTCACGGCCAGTTACGAACGGTTTTGTGAAATTAATGAGAACCCAGAATTGGCGAACAAGAACCGAATTTCAACATCCTTTACCGGACTCGATAGCAAACTTAATGGAGGATTTAATTCTTCCGATCTGATTATTGTTGCCTCTCGTCCATCCATGGGAAAGACTGCCATCGCTCTCACAATGGGAATGCGCGCAGCTATTAATCAAAATAAAAAAATTGGAATTATTTCGCTCGAGATGTCCAAAGAACAACTGGTAGAACGAATGCTCTGCTCTCAGTTGGAAGTAGATTCTTGGAAGTTGCATAAAGGAAAGTTAGAAGATTCTGATTTCGAACGAATGGGACCAGTGATGGATCAACTTTCAAACGCAACGATCTTCATCGACGATTCGATGGGAAACTCAATTGTAGAACTGCGAGCAAAAGCTCGACGATTACAAATGGAACACGGACTCGACCTCCTCATGGTTGACTACTTGCAGTTGATGAGTGGAGCAAATCCCATGAACCGAGTGCAAGAAATTTCTGAAATTTCACGAAGTCTCAAGGAACTTGCCCGAGAACTTCACATCCCAGTCGTTGCCCTCTCACAGCTCTCACGAAGTGTGGAAGGACGACCAGACAAACGCCCCGTACTCTCTGATCTCAGAGACTCAGGATCGATCGAGCAGGATGCCGATGTGGTGATGATGCTCTACCGAGATGATTACTATAACGAAGACTCAGAGGTTCCGAATGAACTCGAAGTAAACATAATCAAACACCGTAACGGTGCCATTGGACGAGTGCATCTTCTCTTCGATCGACAAAAGATGAAGTTCTCTGATCTGGAGAAACATCAGCAGGCAGGGTTTTAAAAGAAGTCAAAAAGTTAAAGAGTCTAAAAGTCGAAAAGTAAATATTGTCATTGCGAGGAGTGAAACGACGTGGCAATCTGCTTCGTTATTTTATTTATTTTTAACTAATTTATTAGCTTTTTTCCATGAATTATAAGCAATCAAAATCATAACTAAAGGCACAAGAACTTTGACAATTGGATCACTAATTATATTGAGAGCAATCATTACTATCATTATCACAAGACACACTGTCGCTCCAATAATTAAACCAAGTTCTAAATTCTTTTTCTTGTTATTTTCTCCAGACACGGACCTCTTCTCTGCTGATATAGAAACAACTCCTGCAACTATCAGTGATAATCCATGTACAAAACTAGAAATAACGCCAAGGAAACCTTCTAAGAAAATTATTATTCCGATGACAATTAAAATGTAATAAATCCATCGAAGAGATCTCTTTTTTTTCATTTTTTAAAATTAAGATATCTGCAATGTACATCTTTTTTTCTTTCTTGTCCCCCCCCTCTTTGTCATCCCGACCGTAGCGGAGGGATCCCTAGATGAAGTTTTCTGATCTTGAGAAACATCAGCAGGTAGGGTTTTAGGAAAAAGTAAAAGAGTTCAAGAGTACAAGAGTTTAAGGGTGTCCCACTAAACCCTGTTTTTAGACACCAGAAATCTCACACCTGCCGATATTTCCAACCCGGGTTAGAAATATTAACAATATTGCCACAACTGACACGTGTCTGTTAGAATACCTGAAAATAAACACAAAAACATGCGTTCTCTTTATCGTTCTCTGCTCTTTGGGATTATGTTCACGCTTCTCAAATATTTACTCTGGAGTTCTGGACTTTCTTTTTGGGATCTTGGACTGATAAGTATTTCTGGACTCATGGCAGGAATCTTTTTCATTCTTGCTGCAATATTCAGATCTGCTCTCTTTGATTACAAGGAAGCTGATAAAAGTATCTGCAGTATTCGTGGGAAAATATGTTCTATGAACGATATGAATATTAATGCCAAACTTCTTTCCAAAGGAAAATACAAACCAGAACCACTCAGCAAGTGTCTTATTCAAACTCTCAAAGTGAGTAAATATCCCTGGGCTTACGCCACAGGGCATTTCAACTGAATTCAAGCGAAGCTTGTCCAGAATCTTCAACCCCTTGATTTTCTATGTATTGGCGAATTGTTTTTTCATTGATACCAACTGTCGATACAAAATATCCATCTGACCATATCCCATCTGTTCCCCAATAAACCTTTTTTAAAAACGGGAATTTTTGCTTTATTCCTCTTGAAGTATTTGATTTTATTATGCGTATAACACTTCCCACAGGCATCTTCGGCGGGATTGAAATCAAAATGTGAATATGGTCTTCATCATGATTTATTTCTTTTATTTCTAATTCAGGATAATACTTTCTTATTTCTTTCATTTTGATTTCTATATACGCAAAAAGTCCCTCGTTGAATATTTTTCGACGATATTTTGTTGATATTACTACATGATAATCACAGCAATACACACAATGGCTTTGCTTTTTATATTTCATATAATCAGTATCTCTGCTTTCAATTCTGGAAGCAATCCATCTCACGGGCTTACGCCACGGAGAATTCTAGCGGAATATTAAAAAATACCTCAGTGGAAAGGCTAAATTCAATGACCTACAAGATGCTCTCAATAATATAACGCTTGAATCAGCTGTACTTGATGATGTTATTCCAGCAAACAAGATGAGCCGTTTCCAACAATACCAAGATGGATTACGAGGATATGTGAGTTATCTTGAATATGGAAAATCTCTTCAATTCCCAAAAGTTGGATACATCTTCCTCTATTTTTTCATATTTTTGTTGCTCAGTCTTCAAATTTTTTCAAATAGTGAAAACATCACTCTCGGAATGGTCTTCATCTTTTCTCTTTCCTCTATATTTATCTTCTTCGCTGAACTTATTCGAGATCTTGATAAGCCATTCGAGCGAAAAGAAGCAGCATTCATGGTCGACTTATCCCCCCTTGATAAAGGGGTTAAGACGATTGAGAGGTCGTTGAAATAGGAGGGAGGGATGACTTCGCACTATCCCTTTTTTCAGTATCCCAAAGAAAAACTTGGTATTCCCTGGTTTTGCTTTACTGTGAACAGGATGAATAAAAGATGAACTGTAAGAAGAAAGTTGGATATTGTTACGAATCCATCAGAACTGAACAATCTAGATACTTTTTTTTTCGTGTATGAATAGCAAAAAACCGATTCGATCAAAACTTGATATTGTGAAATTTTTTCACGATGCGTCCACACCAAAGAAAGAATTACTCATCGGAACAGAAGTAGAAAGAAGCGGTATTTATAATGCAGATTTAAGTCCTGTAAAATATTCAGGATCCTGTGGATATTTAGCCATTTTAAAAAAGTTAGTTGAAGAAGTTGGATGGAAAATTATCAATCAAGACAAAGATGGAAATATTAAAATTCTAAAAAGAGGGGGGAGTGAAATACACATAGAAGACGACGGACGTCTTGAGCTCGTAAGTAAACCACGAAAAGGACTCTTCAGTCTTAATCGCGAATATCAAATGCACACCAGAGAAATTAATGAGATCTCTAAAGAATTTGGTATATTTTGGAGTTCTATGGGTCGCAAACCATTCGCAAAAAACAAGGATATATTATGTGTATCTCCAAAAGATATGCGTACGCATTGCAACCATTACAAAAAATACTATTTAGATCTCAATAAAAAAGAATTAACAGGGTTTTTCATAAAAAATGACAGCATTCATGTCAATTTTGGATACACCTCCGAAAAAGACGCCATTGAAAAATTCCAAACACTGTTAAAAATTTCTCCCATTCTTATGGCCATGTTTGCCAACTCTCCCATTGATTCAGGGAGATTCTCTGGATTTATGTCCAAGCGAAATCATTCAAATACTCTTGCATGCCCTCATAGAACAGAAATACAAGAAATATTTTTTGATAAAGATTTTAATTTCGAAAAATGGATCGACTATCTCTTGGATTTGCCAATGCGAAAAATAAAACGCAATGGGAAAGAAATTTTTATAGACTTAACCTTTAGAGAATACCTAAAAAACGGATTCAAAGGACATTCCGCAATCATGGAAGATTTTTATTCACACACAATATCAATCTGGGGTGAAATACGAATCAAACACTATCTTGAATATCGTGGTTTTGACTGTGTTCCACCGCATCTTCTTCCTTCTATTCCCGCAATAATACGAGCTCTGACGTTAAATTCAGACGTCATGAAAAAGTGCCAAAATCTTGTAAAAGATTGGACCTTTGCAGACCAGCTAGAAATGAGAAAACGAGTTTTCAAAGACGCTTTACAAGCAGAAGCGCCCAATGGAAAAAAGGTTCTTTATTATGCAAAAGAACTTTTAAATATTGCCTCTTTTTCATTACAGGAGCGACACAAAACAATGAATCATAAGGTTGATGCGTCTCGTTTTCTTTGGCCTATCAAAGAATACATTTTTGTTCGCGAACAATCTCCCGCCGAATATGTTATGGAAATGTGGAAAGGTGAATGGCATAAAGATCCACGAAAACTTCTTGAATGGTCAGAAAAGTAGGAATGAGATTATATTTCTCCCCCTGTTGTCATTCCCGCGTAGGCGGGAATCTAGTTGTCATAGACTCCTGACCATTCATCCTCATACTGATCAAAAATTTCAATCACAAAATCAATTAAATCTTTTATCTCTTCTAAACCTTCTGGAGTAATCTTGATGTATCTTTCTTCAAGTCTCATTTTTCCTTTTTTTAGTTCAGAATAGAAATAGCTTTCGTCATCACTTTCATAAAGTGCATGAATGACGGCATTTCTACACTCTCCAACATCTATTAAATAAGATTTCAAATCACCTCTTTTCTTTTCATTAAATTCTCGTTCTTTTAAAAATACATCTAATAATTTTACTTTATCTTGATAAGACATTTTACATAAAACTATAGCCCCAAGTTCATGAGATCTTTTAGAAAATAAATCACAAATAGCTACCTCTAAATTAGCATTCAATGAATTGAATTTTTGTACGATATGACCAATAAGAGGAGCTATATCTTCTTTAAACTTTTCTGTTGTATCGTTCAGATCTCTTCCTATTCTAAAATATTGTCCTAAAGGATCATCTTGAGGTTTTAAAATAGTATCTATTTTCTTTTTTCTATTTTTCATCACCTCACAATTTACCCCCTTTTCTCTTTTTTGTAAAAAAGGAGGCGATAGAATTACTCCGCACTTCGTGCTCCGTGTTCCTCCCCCGCTTTGCGGGGTCGTCATCGAACCTCGCCCCTTCGGGGCTAAAGCAGGTTCAGGGCTGTGTCCTGAACCTTTGTGTTTAAAAACACATCACATTTGTACTGAAAACTGAAACATGAGGAGCAAGACAGAGCCTTGCTCCTGCTTAAATTTGTTCCAGAGGGAACATATTTTTCAAGTTTGCCGTATGAGATTTTTTAAATGAGATTATATTTCTCCCCCTGTCTCCCCCTGTTAAGGGGGAGTTAGAGGGGGTTTCTTAAAAACGCGGAGGGATTCTCGTCCCTTCACCTCGCTTCGCGGAATCAATGATTACCTCGAACCCTTTTTTTGGATTCAAATCCCGATGGTATAATTTTAAAATAAAAAGCCACTCAAAGGGTGGTTTTTAGTTTTAAATGGTACAGAACTGTAGACGCTATTGGAACGGCTATAAAAGAGCATGAGGGGTACATCCATTTCCCTGCTTTTTGCAAGGAATAGAAAAAACTTACTTTCTATTCTCCGGATCTGTAGGATCCTCTGCCTCAAGTGCTTCTTTAAATAAAGCTGTATCAACCTCTTTCTCATAAGAAAGCGCCTGAGAAGGATTTTCTTCTAGTTGCCGATCACAATAGTCCAATAATATTTTTATCGACTTCTCATCACCATTTTGTGCTCTTTTGATAACGGAATCCAAAATAGAATCTTTTATTTCTGAAAGAATCAATTTATACCCTTTTTCAATGTTAGATTGCCCTAAGGAAGCAGGTTCTAATTTTGCTAACTCAAGAGCCTTTTTAATAATCCGCTAGAAATTCCCCGTCCCGTCAGGGCGAGGGATGGAAAAAATCCTAATGAAGTTTTGTTATCCAAAACAAAATTAGGACAAGCTTCGCTTGAATTCAGTTGAAATGCCCTGTGGCGTAAGCCCAGGGATATTTACTACTGGGAAAGGTTTTCCTTAAAGCATCTTGATATTGTTGAAATTGAAGGTTTTTTTTCATCAAAAAGAGTATCCCCTATTTAAAGAAATTTTGCTATAATAAATCCATGGAAAACACACTCCAGAAGCCAAAAAACGACAAACTCATCCTCGGAAAATCGAAGACAAATACGCCTTCAGAAACAATGCTTATTATCAATATAAAAAGAAGGTCGAATGAACTTGAAAAGATTTCAAATCTTCTCTCTGAGAATTTGGAACAAAATACACTTTCATCAAGCCATCAAAAATATTTGAATTTTCTCTCTAAAGAAAAGAATCGAACGCACCAACAACTTTTATCAACTTTGGAGGTACTACGCAGAATAAAGACTCCATCTCTCAAGATAAACGTGAACACTCAATCCGCTTTTCTGGCTCAAAATCAAATTAATGCCCTCAAATGATTTCCCAAAAAAATATTTCACAAAACTATAAAAAACTCGAAATCACCTACTTGCTTAAAGAGATTGAAAAAGAACTGAAGGAGGCTCTCTTGAACGCAAAATTGGAAACAAATGGTGTCCCTATAGAACTTGCTACGTCTACAACAGGTTTTGGTGGAAAAAGATATTGGTTCAAATGCCCCAATTGTGGAAATAGATGTGGAGTTTTATATCAAGGGTTAAATCAAAATCTACATTGCCGAAAATGTCTCTAATAATTTTCTTTTGCAATTTGACAATGGCATGAGCTAGAGTATCTTATAAGGGCACTTTACTTTGTATCAAGAACCTTTCTGGCTGTATTTTAAATACACTAGATAGCTGTAGGGATGGGGCGATTTCTCGTCTTAAACAGCTATCCGAAAGGTCAACTGAGTAAGGTGCAACGAAAGTCGCCCCTTTTTTAGATTCACAAAATGCTAGTATTAATAATTTCAACAATAATTCTCTTTCTTATTCCAACTAGCAAAAAAACTAATCGCTCCCGAAACTCTGTCTTTATTCAAATAATATCCATTCTCGCTTGGATCGGAATTCTTGTTGGACTAATTTTATTATTTGAAATGAGCACTAGTAGTCTCTCTGTTTTTCTCATCGGTATCGCAATCGTTATTATAATTTGGATGATTTGGTCTTTTTTTAAAATGAAAAAAAGAGAAGGGGCGTATAAAGATGAAATTTATTTATATTTTAATTCTGGATTATCTTTTAAAGAATCATTAAAAAAAGCCTTTTCTAATTTGAATGAATCTCAAAATATTAGATTGCATGAGGAAACTGTAAAAAAAATTGCTTCTTACTTTAATAATTTAGAGGCTACTACAGATATGAATTATAGTGATGCAATTTATTTATATACGTATTTTATTTGGTGGGACGTCTTTTTGAATGGAAAATTTAGAGATATTTCAGATAAAGAAGTTATTTCTTCTTTAAATAATTTAAAATTAATTAGGGATGATAATGGAAATTTTATTTTTGAAGACCAAAAAATATGAAAACTATTTTTAATTTTCTTTTTAATCGATTTTAATAATCCGCTAGAAATTCCCCGTCCCGTCAGGGCGAGGGATGGAAAAAATCCTAATGAAGTTTTGTTATCCAAAACAAAATTAGGACAAGCTTCGCTTGAATTCAGTTGAAATGCCCTGTGGCGTAAGCCCAGGGATATTTACTCATGTGGTGGTTTTATCTCATTTTCATCTCATTAGGTTCCATAAGTGCTCACGGAGCATCTGGAATATTATTAGAAACGGGAATCCCTTTATATTGTAACCCCAGTCCTTTGAAATATTATCCCGCACTATCTATTTTTATAGTAGCTATAAATGGATACCTAATTAATTCTTGGACAGGGATATTAATTATTGGTATAGGGGTACTAATTGGTGGAATGGTCTTATGGGATTTTTTATTACCTAAAAAATATTACGAATCACAGTTCTGGATTTTTGGATCTGCAAATATTTTGCTAACTATTGTTCATATTTTTCTATAATCAATGAAAAAATGTTTTGGAAAAAAAAGAACCCAGAAGACGAAAATATAAACTTTCTAAGCGACAGAATCCTAGAGATTGGAAAGCTGTATCCTGAAGATGTTTTAAATTCAATTGAAAAATCTGAAAAAGAATTTTATTTACAAAGAATCTCTTATTTATTAGTTAGTAGAGGAAACATCTATTGTGAGAGAGGAGATTTCCAGAAAGCGATTCCAGATTTTGAAAAAGCAATAGACATAAAACACGACTGCCTTCCTGCCTTTTTAGGTATAGCTCTTGCCTATGGAGCTCAAGGCAATTTTATTGATGCAAAAAAAATAACAAAAAGAGCTCCTGAAACGATGAAAATCAACGGGGAAATTGTTTGCACAAAAACAAATTTTTTCAAAGAATCATTACAAGAACTTCCTCAACCTTTTAAACAAATAATAAAATGAATATTTTTTTCAGAATTATCGCAATCATAATGCTTCTTTTTGCATTAGGAGATAATCCTTATGGTTACTATGAAATTTTGCGGTGGGTTATTGCTGGCATATCTGGATATTTAGCTTTCATCGCTCATGAACAGAAAAATACTTCTTGGACTTGGATCATGGCAATTATTGCGATTCTATTCAATCCCATAAGTCCTTTCCATTTTGATCGAGACACCTGGCAAATAATAGATTTAATATCAGCCATAATATTTTTCACAAGCCTGTTTAAATTAAAAACCTCTAATAAAATATGAAAAAACACCTTCTCGTTTTCGGACTCCTCTTTCTTACATCTTTTACTTTGTCCCCTACTGTCCAAGCAAGCACCTCTTGTAAATGGACTGGTTGGACAAAGGAAACAAGACTAGACGGACATTTCGAATGTCCAGGATTTTTTGGAAATCAAGCAGCATTAGACGCTCTCATAATAAAAGTTACCAGTTATAAATGGCATTATTTAGGTATTTGCAATCCTACAAGTCAATTCTTTCAAAGCTGTATAGAGAGAATGACCCTTAAATACGAAAACGGATTAAGTACTGAAGTCGCTAAAATTGAATACCCCCCATCAATGCGGGGAGGCGGGAGCGGAAAAAACTACACTCCTGAAATAGATTCTTTAAAAAAGAAACTTGAAAAACTACAAAAAGAACTCCATCCCGAGGACTATTGTCCTGAAAATTCTAGTTATTCTTCAACAGTAAAAAAATGTTACTGCAACTCTGGATATATACTCAACAAACAAAAGAATGGATGTAATTCAATCCCCCTTTGCCCTCGTTTTTCTGAATACTCTCTTACAAAAGATGAATGTGTTTGCCAAAACGGATATCGAATGAATGCCTCAAAATCAATGTGTCTACAAAACAATGTAATAGAGAAAAATGGAGTTAAAAAATACAATAGGACAAAGAGAACCACATACTATCCAAGAAATTATTCTAATAAGACCGCTTCCCGAAGCTCAAACACTCCTTCTATGGAGGATTTGCGAATACAAGCCTCTGTAAAGGCTTTTTCGAAAGATTATGATGGTGCATTGGCTATTTATAATCAAATGCTATCACGGAACCCTCAAAATCAATCCGCACTATATGGACGAGGACACCTTTACATTACCGTCAAGAACGATCTCACAAGTGGTTGTAACGATTTACAAAAAGCCGCTAAATTAGGATCTGAAGTTTCAGAAAACTACTACCAATCTAAATGCACCTCCCTAAATAATAAAGGGACCCTTAAAATAACTACCCCCCGCTCCTCTGAGGGAATTCATTACACTAACAAAGACATTCTACCTATATCAGGAACTGTTCCTCCAAATACCCAATCCGTAAAAGTAAACGATTTCACTCTTTCTCTGTTTCGCCCAGGAGATAGCACATTTGTTTATTATGCAAACAAGAGATATTTTAATTTAAAAGAAGGGGTAAATAATTATGAAGTTATTGCAACAGATTCAAAAGGAGCGAAAACTTCTACCCAAATAAAAATTATTAAAAGATGAAAAGAATTGCACAAAATTTAGAAACACAAAAAAACCACTACTTCTTTAAAAGAGATAATTTATGTACTATGAACTATTTAATATATGCTGAAGAAATTTTTAAATGCACTTGGTCTGCTAAAAATAAGCAGTTTTTAAAACTTATCGATCTTTGGAAAAAAGGATCTATAGCTCCGAATTGGTCTTACAAACAAAGACCCCCATGGAAAAAACAATTAAAAATATTTGAAGAATATATTCAAAATAATCAGTACGATGATGGTTTTGTACCGATAGATGAAACATTTAACAATGTTGTTTATAACAAGAAAAACACTCTTCGAAGTATAAATGTGATCGCATGTATTGCTTATATTTCTCTACATGGAGGACTCCGAAAACCAGAAAATTGTGTCTTAAATGAAGAATTTAGATTCAAAGTTGAAGAAATAAAATTCGAACAATACCTAAAAAACAAATCTTGTTTAGAAGAAACTTCAAAACCCAATTATTCATTATATTTAAAGGAAGATAAAGATATTTTCTTGGATAAAAATATAATCTTCAGGGCAAAAAAAGATGATGAATGTCTTTTATTGAAAAAATTAACAAATGGATATAAACACAAAATCAAAATACAACCAATACACGCGAATATTATTATGTTTTTATATTCACAAAGAGATTCTGGAAAAACTTTTACCCTACAAGAAATTTCTAAGAATCAAGACATTCCCAAACACTCACTTGAAACAAGACAAGGTGAAATTTTTAAAATTTACGAAAAGAACAATATCAATCCATTGAAAGACATTCTACATAAAGAAAATTCAAACTATCAGTTAAATCCCATGCTTGACTGCAAAAACACTCACTAATCCACTCACGAGTGAGTTTCGTGAGTATTTTAAATAGAAGAAATTTCACATATTTTTTTGATTTTTTTTGTATAATAATTCGTCCATTAACCCTTTTTAGACAGTAGATAAAACAAGGTTTTTGAATTTTCGTAAATTCGAATACTCACTAAAAAAACTATTGACGGCTTTTTATCGTGAGCTGTTTCGTAGGGATAAATGCAAATATCACCTACTCACATTCGAAAATTCAAAGTACTCTACCGAAAATATTTCGGCGAGGAGATTTCTGATAAAAAAGCTTCTGATCAAATAAGATCCTTAGTGGTCATCACGGAATTAGGACTAAAGCCACGTCCACCAAACAAATAAATTGTTTCATTTTTATTTTTTAATTTTTTTTAATATGGAAATTTTCCAAACCACCAACGGCTTCATCTGCCAAATACTACTCGGCTACGGCTTCGAACCACTCATTGTGGAATATATACAACACCTACGCATGAAAATGATATTCAAAATAACCCCTGAATCAGAAAATCTACTCGAGAAACTTTCCATTAAAGATTCTTTCAACCAAAAAAAGATGATTAAAGGCTTCAAACTCTACCACCTCCTTTTGCGTTGTGCTCAAACTGAAATCGAAAATGAAGAAAAAAGCTGGTACGTAAAAAAACTTTTTTAGAGACTCTTAACCAAAACACATAAAATGAATAATGAAAATTCAGCTCTCATTAAAAGCTCTCTTTCCTGGGAAAAAATCACTACCCATTACAATATCAAATACAAAGAAGGGAAAAACATTATTTGTCCTTTTCATAAAGACGAAACGCCATCATTAAGTTTGAACGAAAAAGAACCAACTTTTCATTGCTTTGGCTGTGGGGAACAAGGCGATTATTTCAACTTCATTGCCCTCAAGGAGAATATTAATTGCGAACAAAATTTTTCTATGGTTTTGCAAAAAGCGGAACAAATCGCAGGAACAAATTATTTAGAAAAAAAGAACTCTCTTCCGAAGAGTCCTTCTTCTGAATCTAAATTTTTAGATCCAAATACAATACAAAAGAATTATACCCAATTAGAGGACTCTAAACAAGTTTTAGACTGGTTCAAAAACGAACGAGGAATTGAACCGGAGACACTGAAAAAAGCTCACATAGGATATGGATCACATCCGCAGGTAAATGGAAAAGCTGTTATTCATTTCCCCTATCAAAATAAAAATGGGCAATTTATTCATAATCGTATCCGTGAATTAGGAAGTGGGAAAAATATAATGTCTGAGAAAGGAGCCAAGGCAAATATATTTCTGGCTCCAAATCTTAATAAGATTCAAAGAGTTTTTATTACAGAAGGCGAGATAGATGCTCTTACTCTCTTACAACACACCGAAGATGTCGTAGGCATACCTGGAGCCAATGGATTCCAAGAAGCTTTTATAGAAGCGTTTCGTAACGTTGAGGAGGTAATCCTCTGCGGAGATAATGATGAAGCAGGAAAATCTTTCAATAAAAAAATCATTAGCCTCTTTCTTCAAAAATATCCCTATATTCAAACCTACTACATAGATTGGCACGGAAAGCCTGAAAAATACGATATAAATGATTTCTATCTTTCTTTATCGGACAAAGAGAGGTTGCGGTTACCATATATACTAACCACCCGTCGAATAAAAAGAACCCGAATTGAAATCACCCCCCCCCCAATTCTTCTCAAAAGATTTTGCTTGTACCACAGTTTGGGAACAAAAAATTAATGACAAAGGAATTTTGCATGCTAATCCTTACTTAATAACGTCGGAAAGAAAAAAATTATCACTAGATGCAAAAGAACTATTGGGACATGATATTGTTTTCAAAACCAAACCTGAACCGATCACGGAATGGTCACCTGAATCTTATCAAAAATTCTTAAAAGGAAATGACATTCCTTCTTTTGAGAAAGTTTTTCTATCAATAAAAAAGGAACTAGAGAAATACATTCTTTTTGAGGATTCTCGATTTTATCATCTTATTTCTTTATGGATTATTGGAACTTACTTTCATAGAGGAATGGCAAGCTATCCATACCTTTCTCTTCAGGGTAATAAAGCATGCGGAAAAACAAAACTTCTCACTTTCATTTCTGTTTTATCTTTTCAAGGATTATTAAATGTAGGCTCAACCGCCGCATCTATCACGCGATTAGTGCATAGCAATCATTCCACTTGTTGTGTTGATGAAGCGGAAAATCTTAAAAACACAAGAGATGAAAACGTGATGGGAATTTTAGCTATTTACAACTCTGGCTATAAAGCTGGAGCTAAAGCAATGAAATGTGGCAAACATCATGTTATTGAAATGTTTGAATCTTATTCGCCAAAAGTCTTTGGTGGTATTAATCGACTCAATGACACACTAGCCTCTCGATGTATTGAAATAATCATGCCTCCTGTGGCAAATAGAAAAGAATTCAATGAAGAAATTCATCATAAATCCTCAGAAGTAAATATCCCTGGGCTTACGCCACAGGGCATTTCAACTGAATTCAAGCGAAGCTTGTCCTAATTTTGTTTTGGATAACAAAACTTCATTAGGATTTTTTCCATCCCTCGCCCTGACGGGACGGGGAATTTCTAGCGGATTATTAAAAAAAATAAAAGACGATCTCTATACACTCATGATTGGACAATTCCGGGAACTTTTATCTGTCTATGAAAAAATAGAAACTCCTAGTGAAAAACTTTCGGGAAGAGATTGGGAATTATGGAAACCAATATTATCAATTGCGGAACTCCTCAACAAAAACACAGTCCAAATGATGAAAGAACTTGCTATTTCGCTTACTCAAAAAAGAAACTCAAGCGACTTTTCAACTGAGGATGATATTGAATTTTTAGAAATTGTATTAAAACAAATGCAAAAAAATAAAGAAGGATATTGCCCTATCCAAGAATTAAAAAACGCACTCATAAACGCAGACTCTGAAACATTCAATGAGATTATTGAAGAAAATAAAAATACCAGATGGATTGGTGATTGGTTAAAACGACTCAATCTACTAGAAAAAAAAGGCGTACAGCGAAAAATTCTTGGTATTAATACAAGATGTTACAAGCTTGATGATGAAAAAATACAAAAAAGACTTAATGCCCTTAAATAATCGTTACTTTGTTACCGCTCTTTTCCTCAATCCCCATCAACAAAAGCTAAACAGCAGGTAACCGAGTAACCAAAATTTGCCACAACCTCTTAATTTATCTATAATTTAAATACTTACCTAGTTCGATTTTTGTCCCAAAAGGATGTTAGTGTGTTCGCCTATAGAAAGGGGTGATTCTGCTAGTAAATGCTTTTGGGCACGAACTAGGTAAGTCAGGATCATCCCTTTTTATGTTTTACCATGAATAATACTCATCTAAACGGCTTACGATTCGCCCTCTATGTACGAAAAAGTACAGAAAGCGAAGATAGACAAATGCAATCTATTGGCGATCAAATTTCAAAACTTGAAGAACTCGCTCAAAAAGAAGGATTAAATGTAATTAGAACTTACAAAGAATCTAAATCTGCTAAAGCTCCAAGAAAGAGACCTCAATTTAATCAAATTCTTGAAGATGTTCGTTCAGGAGAAATTGATGGTATTTTGTGCTGGGCGTTAAATCGCCTTTCGAGAAATAATGTAGATAGCTCAGAAATCCAATGGGAATTACAAGAAGGAAGTCTTTCTTGTATAAAAACCCCTGAAAAAGAATATTTACCAAATGATAGTGGACTACTGTTTACTTTAGAAAGTGCTATGTCCACAGAGTTTATTCGTGATTTAAGAAAAAATATTAATCGAGGCATGCAAAGTAAACTCGATAAAGGAATCCTTCCTTGTTTACCGCCTTTGGGCTATGTAAACTGTCCAAGAACAAAAACCATTATTCCTGATGAAAAGTATTTCCCTTTGGTTCGTAAAATGTGGGATTTAATGCTTACAGGTACTTATACACCTCCAAAGCTTGTCGAATATGTAAATAAAGAATGGGGGTTTAAAACACCCATGAGAAAAAAGATAGGGGGAACACCTCTTTCAAGAAGCTCTCTCTATAAGATGTTTCAAAACGAGTTCTATAAGGGAGTGATCACTTGGAATGGGGAAAAATATAAAGGGATACATGAAAAACTTGTTACACCTGAAGAATTTGAACGTGTTCAAGAACTCATTGGAAAAAGGGCAAAAACAAGCGAACGGAAACGAGAATTTGCTTACACAGGAATTATTCGTTGTGGAGAGTGTGGTTGTCTCATAACTGCTGAAGAGAAAAAGAAAAAATTGAAAGATGGATCCCTTAATTATCACCGTTATTATCATTGTACTGGAAAAAGTAAGTATCAAGTTTGTTCACAAAAAAAATGTACGAGAGTTAAAAACCTCGAAGATCAGATTGAAAAAAAACTACTGAGTATCAAAATCATTCCTGAATTTAAAGATTTTGCCTTAGAAGTGATAAAGGATAAGCACAAAGAAGAAGTTCAAAATCGAGCTGTAATTGAAGACCACATTACAACCTCCATTAAATCGACACAAAGCAATCTTGATAACCTTATTGATCTCCGAGTTAGGAACCTTCTTACCGATGATGAATTTCTGAATAGAAAATCTTCTTTATCAATAGAACTAGGAAAACTAAAACAAAAGAGAAGTGAAACAGAAGATAGAGCTCAAAATTGGAGAGATATCGCAGAACAAACGTGCAACTTTGCTCTTTATGCAATAGCAAACTTTGAAAATGGAGACTGTAAAAAGAGAAAAGAAATACTTCTATCCTTAGGTCAGAACCTTTTATTGGAAAACCAAGAACTTACTCTGGGAATCAATAGTTGGCTTCAACCAATTATAGATGAACAAGAAAATATTGTGCGAGAATTCAAAAGGTTAGAACCATTAAAAAACCGCTCTCTCAAAGGGGAAAACGGTCTTTCTATGCTTAATGTTCCTAGTTGGTACACGCGGAGGGATTCGAACCCCCGACACCCGGTTCCGAAGACCGGTGCTCTATCCAGCTGAGCTACGCGTGCGTTGTCTACTCCGTCTCTCACTCATACAGAGGTCTTCAAGCTCATTTTATCCCGCTTAGCGGGACTACACTCGACACTCCCTATTCGCTTTCAGCTACCCTGTATTCGTGGTGCTTTTAAAGAACTTTTCTCTTAGACTTTTTAACTCTTCAACTCTTTAGCTTGCCGATTGTAATCACAATCGTTTTTTGTTCAAGTTTTCAGTTGAATTTTTGCCTGATTTGTGCTACAATAAAGGGATTTAGTCATTTTCTATGAAAAAATTATTTCGATTTCTTCTCTTTCTCCTCACGGTTGGAGCGGTAATTGCGCTCGTTACGAACCGAAAGGAAGTTGAAAAAGAAGCAAAAAAAGCCTTTGATGAAGCGAAGAAAGTGAAGATTCCTTTGCAATGGTTTGATCACGGATTTCAAAAAAAACCAATCCGTCGAAAGCATTTTGTCTGGAAACGATTCTTCCGAGAAAATCCTCTCGCCTACTTCTTAATTGCGATTGGATTTGTATCTTTGCTTGGATCAGGACTGGTAAGTGATTATTCTTTCCAATTGAAAACAAGTCTCGTTGGACTTCCTTCAACACACTTTACCGGAACGATTGCTCCCGTAGAAAAGGTTCCAAACTGGGTAGCCTTGTCAGACGCAGAACGACAAATGCGATATGAGCAATTACCACAGAGCAAACTTATTCCGATTCCTGAATACAATCCAACAACCTTTCAAAAAGGAAAAAATTATAATACGGCTACCGAAAGCGAACGAAATGCATACATTACTTATCCAGTTCCATTTTTAGGAAATTATCAATTGGATGGAACTGAATATTCAGGATCTCATACAGGTCTTGATATTAAAGTTCCCATCGGAACACCGATTCGAGCTATTGCAAATGGAGTTGTGTATAAAACAGCTCAGAAGCGAACTGACTTCGGAAACCATGTGGTGATTGCCCATGTAGATATTCCAGATCCTGCCGATCCAAATAGGAAAACGACCCTTTTTTCTGGGTACGCGCACCTTGATACGATCAATGTACGAAAAGGACAAACAATTACGAAAGGAGATATTATCGGGAAATCTGGAGAAAGTGGAATGGCAACAGCCCCCCACCTCCACTTTCAAATTGATAAAGTCGATGCGCCGTTTAAATTGTATTGGCCATTTATGTGGACAGACGTAACGAATGCAGGTCTTACCTCTTATTTCGACGCAGTGAAATATGGTATTGGAAAAGAAAATGCAATAAAATACGGTGTACACCCAATGAATTTTATCGCACAGTTTACTAACTATGTTGATCAAAACTTGGTGGCTTCGACTGAAGAAATCATCGTCGTTCCTACATTCACAGAAGTACCGAAAATTATAGTTCCCGAACCCGTTCGTGAACCAATTATACGAGAGCCTATAGTTATGGAAACCATGGAAAATTCTTCATTCGCATTTCAAACCGATCGTATCTTTATCCCAGGGGAGAAAAAGACTGTGAAGGTTCGTGCGAACTTGGTAGCAACGGCTGGAATTGAAATTTCTTCTACGCTTCATCACTTAGCAGATATCGAACCACGGAAATTGTACGCAAATGACTTTGTGAATGGGGTAGCAGAAGTTCGAGTGAAAACTGATTCTGATAACACGTTTAAACTGATTGCCAGTGGGGATTTTGGAGAAGTGAAATCATCAAGTCTTCGAGCACAAATCTTCTCAGATGTTCCGGTTTCACACAGTTCTGCAGACGCAATTAAGTATTTAAAAAGTGAAGACATTGTTCAAGGATATCCTGATGGAACATTTAAACCTGACGGAACACTCAATCGTGCAGAAGCCGTGAAGATTCTTCTCACTGGAAATGATATCAATGTACAGAACGGAAACACTGATTTCGCAGATGTGAAAAGCACGGACTGGTTCGCGAACTACATTGCGACCGCGGTGAATAAAGGAATCGTGAAAGGATACGGAGACGGACAATTCAAACCAGGAAATAAAATCTCTCGAGCAGAATTCTTGAAAGTAGCGATTTTGACGGCAGGATTTGAAGTAAATGAAAACTTAGCGACGAGTCCTTACCGAGATGTGCAAGGAAATACATGGTTTGCACCGTACTTTGCCTTTGCGAAAACATATACCCTCATTGGTACGAAACGTGGTGGATACGTCGTTCCAAGCCAACCGATCACACGAGCCGAAGCAGCCGAGATGATGTTTAAGTTGTCAGAAGTGAAATAATATCCCCGTCATTCTGGCTTGTCCAGAATCAGATGAATAAAGATCCTCGTTATCAATTTTAGATTGTAAAAAATAAACTCGGTCATTTTTGTACACCCGCAGACGCGAATCCCTATTCGCGATGAAGTAGTACAATTTTTTGAACAGGTGTCGACGACATTAGGGAATGTCACCTGCAATACGAAACCAAGTCCAAACTCAAATGAGTAGACAAAAACTTTGAAAATTTATTTTTTAAATGCAACACCTGTAGGAATTAAACTACAAGTGTCATGACCCATCTCATTAAAACAGA
>CAZEON010000011.1:0-21421 GCA_964513975.1 uncultured Candidatus Peribacteria bacterium | reverse complement strand
AAATAATGTACGACTCAACAGAAAAAATCGTTTCCGAACTGAAAGAAGGAAATTTCGTCATCATCCTTGATGAACATCGAGAAGAAGAAGGTGATTTTTTAGTCTTAGCAGAAGACACCACGAGCGAAAAAGTGAACTTCATGCTCACGCATGGGAAAGGACTTATTTGCGTAGCGTGTAAAAAATCCATTATTGAAAAACTAGAACTCCCCCTTCTGACACAAAAAAATGAAAGCATTCACCATACGAATTTTTGTTTGACGATTGATGCAAGCATCGGAATCACAACTGGAGTTTCTGCCAACGATCGGGCAAAAACGATTCGGCTTTTGGGAAATCCAAACGCAACATCTGACAATATTGTTTCTCCTGGTCATACGTTCCCTCTTCTCGCAAAATCTCCCCAAGAACGATTTGGACACACAGAATGTGCAGTAGAACTTGCCAAGAAAACGGGGAAAACACCCGCTTGCGCCATTTGTGAAATATTAAACAAAGACGGAGAGAAAGCGAATAAAGCGGAACTCTTTGCGTTAGCGGAAAAATACAACATCGTAATTACAACATTGGAGATTTTGAAAAAAGAATTTGTATCTTAAATCTAAAAACCTTTCTTCATCAAAAACCGAAAAAATACTATAAACTCTAAACTATTAACTATTAACTCTTAACTATTTTAGAATTTGCACTCTTTCAACAAATCTTTGAGCTTATTTGCCGACAAGCGTAATTTTAATTCCTCCTTTGGAGACAATTTAATGCGCATAATTTTTTGAATTCCTCCTTTTCCAATTTTCGCAGGCACACCCATCGCCATATTTTTGATCCCGTATTGACCAAACAAAGGTGCGGAAACCGGAAGAATTGTTTTTTCATCGGAAAGCACTGCGTCGATAATCTCTGCCGTCGCCGCCCCAATCCCAAAATAGGTTGAGCCTTTCCCGTCGATAATTTCATACGCTTGACGCATCACGGCATATTGCATTTCTTCTTTTTCTGTGTCACTGAATTGTTCCGCACCTTTCACCGTCGACCACGCGACAAACTCACTATCGCCATGTTCTCCCATAACGACTCCTGTTACATCAAAAATATTTTTATGGAATCGATCCGCCAATCGCCACCGCAATCGTGCAGAATCAAGCAACGTTCCCGTTCCAAATACATGCCCTTTCGGAAGACCGAAAAGCTTCACTGCAACCTGTGTCAGTACATCAACAGGATTGGAAACAATAATGACAACTGCACTCTTTTTTATTTTGCCAAGAGAATCTCGAATCGCTTTGAGCGTTTCAATATTACGTCCAAGAAGTTGGCATCTTGATTCACCTTTATTTTGCTTTGCTCCCGCTGTAATAACAAAGATATCCGCATCCGTGAGATCTTTATCTCCAAAATCAACCCCTCTCACATGCGATTTTGGGGAAAAAAGAAGCGTATCCTCAAGGTCCAGCACCTGTGCTGTTTCGAATTTCTGATTCATATCCACCAACAAAAACTCCACGGAAAAGTTCCTCGCAATTCCATACGAAGCAATATGTGCTCCCACGTTTCCAGTACCAATAATGGCTACTTTTTTCATGGGAGAAGTTTGTAGGACGAAGTAATAATAGCACTCCAGATATCTTTCAATTCTTCTTTCGAGAACCGTTTCGTTCTTTGCGAAAGCGAGTCTACGAGCTCTTTTTCACGTGTATGATCTTGTAATGACAACCCTGCTTCTTTTTTATATTCAAAGATATCGCAGACCAATTCACGCCGCTGTTCCAACAACTGTAAAATAGCAGAATCTACTTCATCGATTTGGAAACGAAGGTTTTTTAATTCCTGCATCAAAATGATTTTAACAATGGAAGTTGTTTTCAACAAGGGATCTCCTCAATTTTCGATTGCCGATTTTCGATTTTCGATTTAAAAAACAATTCGTAATTAAAGTTTTAAAATTTAAAATTAAGACTTATTTTTACATTTAACATTTTACCTTTTACATTGAATTCCAACCCAATGGAGCAACCACCACCACAAATTCTCCCTTCGTATTTTCTTTCACAAAATGTTCCTGTGCCTTGCCAACTGTGCCTCGATGAATTTCTTCGTGCATTTTTGTCAGTTCCCGTCCTACGACGATGACTCGATCATCGCCTACGAAAGTTGAAAGCTCTTCAAGCAGTTTTGGGAATCGGTGCACGGATTCGTAAAACACATGTGCCATCTTCGCATCGGTGAAACTTTTGAGCAGTGTCTGTCGTCCTTTTTTGTGCGAAAGGAATCCGTGAAATTGAAACGAATCAACAGGAACTCCTGCTACCGATATTAACGTCGTCAATGCTGAAGCGCCTGGAATAGGAATAACTTCAATCCCCTGCTTCACCGCCGCATGAACAAGCCTAAATCCTGGATCCGAAACCCCTGGTGTCCCCGCGTCAGAAATATACGCCGCTGTTTTTCCTCCGGCTATTGCTTTCACCAGTTCTGAAATTTTAATATCCGAACTCTGTGCGTGAAACGATTTGAGTGGTGTATCAATGTCATACTTTTTAAATAAAATCTTGGAATGTCGGGTGTCCTCTGCAATGACAAAGTCCACGTCCTTCAACGTTTCTACGGCTCGAAACGTCATATCCCCTAAGTTCCCTATCGGTGTCGCCACAATGTAAAGTTTCATCTTTGGAATTCTACCATATAACTCTTGTCATACTTAAAAAAGATATGTCATTCCCGTGTAGACGGGAAACCAGAGCTCTCTAATGAAAAATATTTTCACCAAATTCAATATCATATAAATCCTTCCAGTAAGGATTCTTTTCTTCGATTATTCTTAACTTCCATATTCGATTCCATTTTTTTAAATTCTTCTCCCTTGTAATTGCTTCGCTCGCTGATTCATAAAGCTCAAAATACACAAGTTTGTGTACTTTATATTTCTGAGTAAAACCTTTTACTTTCCCTTGTTTATGTTCCCAAACACGATGTTCTAAATCTCCTGTTATCCCAATATAAAGAGTTCCATTTTTTCTACTTGCTAATATGTACACTGCGTATTGTTTCATGAAAAATTAGTCCTAGATCCTCGTCTTCACGAGGATGACAGAATTATCATAAAGCCCAACTAAGGTTCTTCACTCTTTTTTAATAATCCGCTAGAAATTCCCCGTCCCGTCAGGGCGAGGGATGGAAAAAATCCTAATGAAGTTTTGTTATCCAAAACAAAATTAGGACAAGCTTCGCTTGAATTCAGTTGAAATACCCTGTGGCGTAAGCCCAGGGATATTTATTAAACCCGAATTTTAAAATAATTTTGTTTCTGCGCAACACCCACGTAGAATACGAGTTGAATTTTTACCCCCTCCTTTATAATTTTTTTTAAATCCCACTCTCGTCCTCAATGGTCTAGTAATTTTGTATACATTCTTGCCGCCATTGGATGTGCTGCTGGACTGGGAAACCTCTGGCGTTTCTCTATGCTCGCCTATGAACACGGTGGAGCCGCTTTTATTTTAGCACTCCTTATTTCAAATGTATTGATGGTATTCCCACTTATCATGATGGAAACAGTTGTGGGACAAAAATCTCAACTTGGTGGTCCTCACGCCTTTGAAAAATTAAAATCAAAAACAAGCTGGATTCAATGGCTTCCCGTATTTGGACTTATTGTTTTGATATTCTATTACGCTCCAATTCTTGCATGGGGAATTAAATATTTGGTCACCTCTTTTTCTGGAGCTTTTCTCAGTAATCCAAGTGAATATTTTATAACCGATATTCTTCATCTCACAAGAGACATTACTGATCCCGGAACCTTGCAATGGGGACTCTTACTAGGAGTGTTGGTAGGATATGGATTTGTGTTATATGCATTGCGAAAAAACGTGATGAGTCTCGGACCCGTTGTAAAAATTACAGCTACGGCCCCTTTCCTTTTACTTCTATTATTGATTATTCGAGGGGTTACACTGCCGGGAGCTATTGATGGACTTGAAGCACTCTTCGTTCCAAAATGGGAAGCACTCCTTGACGTAAAACTTTGGCAAGCAGCTGTTGGTCAAAGCTTCTTTTCAGCAAGTCTTGCCATGGGATACTTTTTCATTGCTGGAAGTCATCGAAAAGAAAAAGCTGAGATTGCAAAAACTTCTCTCTGGGTACTTATTGGAAATTTTGGAGTTTCTATTCTTTGTGGAATTGCGGTATTTTCAACGTTAGGATTTATGGCACTTCAACAAGGAGTACCCGTCAGCGAAGCAGCTCAAGGGGGACCAATGCTGGTTTTTTCTGTGCTTCCAACAGCCGTTTCTATGATGCCTTGGGGAGTCATTCTCTTTGCCATACTGCTTTTCCTTGTGGTAATTACACTCGCTATTGATTCTATTTTTGGAATTTTTGAAGTTATTGCAGGAGCCTTCCATGACTTTTGGCACAAAACAAAATACTTTCATATTTCCCTTATTGTTGCTCTCATTCTTACCGTTGGATGTCTCCCCTACATTATGGGAGCCGGAATGTATTATCTCGATATTACAGATCACTTTTTCAACTACATTCTCCTCTTGGTGGGTCTTCTTGAAACGCTCATTTTGGCTTATTTCGTTGGAGCCAACAACGTTCGTCGCTGGATCAATCACACGTCTCAAGGAATGAAAATCGGAAAATGGTTTAATGTGATGCTCTACCTTATTCCGTTCATTTGTGCCTTTTTGATTTCTGTTTCTCTCTACAAAGAAACTCAAGAAGTCTATGGCGGATATCCATTTGAATATATCGTCTACTGGGGATTTGTTCCTGTGGGACTTATTATCGCACTTTCTATTGTCTTTGGAGTTCTTACGCATAGAAAATTCAAAAAACACTCTCTTCATCTGCCAAATTTGAAAAAACTGTTCTAAAAAGTCTAAGAGCTAAAGAGTTGAAAAGTTAAAGAGCACAAATATCTCTCCCGTCATTCCCGCTTGGCGGGAATCGCTTGAGTTCAAGATATGTATGCAGAGTCCCACAAAGCGGGACGAATATTTAGGGTCGGTTTCGCGCTAACGCTTTTTTGATTGCAATAATTTTCACCCGATTCCGGTCCCGCAAAGCGGGATGGAATGACTCACTTTATTTTTACATTTAACATTTTAAATTTTACATTGATCTCTAGTCTACTGACGCAAGGTAACACTTCTCACACAACACTCGTTCTGGTCGATCAGGAGCGAATGTTGAGCGAACAGTGTCATGACATTGGCTACAGGTTCGTTCAAAAAGCACTCTTGTATTAAGTCGTTTATCTCGAATATTATGCCTTTCCTCTGGACATAATCGCGGAATAGGAAGTTTCATCTTTCGATAGAATTCCAACTCTTTTTTCTGTATCTGATATTTCTTTCCAGAGGTTTCACATATGAGTACTTTCTCCAAAATATCCTCTCCTACCTCTGGCAAACCATCTGGTAGTGTTTTTTGTACATCTTGATCTGTCTTAATCGCTTCTTCCACATTTTCCAACCATGAAAATCCCATTTTTTCCGCCTTCTCTTTTGTAAGGGGAAACCAAGCTTGTGCCGCTGTCTCGTTATAAGCAAACGTCGAAAATTCTGGCGGAAGCGTTCCCCATTCCTTTGATTCTTTCATGTGTTGAATAATTTTGTCACGCAAAGAAAAATATTCATCTTTCGAATATTCTTTATTAAAAATACAATATTTTTTATGTTTTAATCCCACACACCCGAAACAATCCTGACAAGAACTACAACTATCACAGTACGTCATATTATTCGAAAACCACGTGTAGTAACAAAACCGAATATCAGTGCTTCCCCTCGTAACCGAAGAATAATGAACCAGCTCACAACCAGTCCATCCTGCCGAATAGGTATGATAAATATCTTTTGAATGATCAAAGGAAATATTATATGCACAATCCTCTGATTCCCATCCCTCAAAAGAGTGCCAACAATTTTTACAATTAATAAGTGTATCTCCTTCAACATTCTCGCCTTTTAGATTATGAACAAAACGATGCTCTGCTTTTTTCCACATGTCATTAAAGAATTGAACGCCTTGTTTCCAGGTTGAAAATTTTCCATTAAAAGTCTGATCATGCATTTTTTGATACTCTTCTTTCGATACCTGTTTATTAAAGACGTAATAACTTTTGTGATTGAGATTAGAACAACCAATACAATGATCGCATCCCGTCAGTTGATAAGAAAACGAACAATTCGAACTCCCATTGCATTCTTGAAGCATGACACCTTCAAAGCAATTCGTACAGTTCTGACACTCATAACAGAGTTCGCAATCCGTCATCATGTGACAATCAATGAGATCCTTGTCATGCACCACCCAGTCGGTATACATACAATCTTCAACCTGGTACACCAATGAACAAAGGTAACAATTCCTCGACTCACGAATATGTGAGTTGTATTCGCAATTTTCCGAATTAAAAACTGACGTTCCTTCTCGGGGAACTTTATTTCGAAGTTTTAAATATTGTTCGAAAAATGGTTTCTTTCCATCAAAATCAAAACCATAATCGAGTCCATCCCAACCGTCCCCCCACCAGACTTCATTTTTATAAACGGGAAAGGGTGCCTTGTCATGATAAGCACTAATCATTGTGTCCCCTGTTCTATCACATTCTCGACGATAGAGCTTCCATTCGTTTCGACACGCCATCAGCTTTCGTAAAAATTCATCTGGGTGAATATCGGGCACTGGAACACCCATGCGTTCATAAAATTCTAAATCTTTTTTTCTCCATTCAAATGTTCTTCCAGAAATGGGACAAGTTTTTTTCATCAACCTAAAAAATACAGCCTAAAAGTTCAAAAGTCAAAGAGTTGAAAAGTATGGAAGTAGTGAAGCAGTGAAGAAATTGACAATTGGCAATTGAAAATTCCCCATTTCCCCCTACAATACTCTCGATGTCGATTCAAATTCTTCCACAAAAAATCGCTGATCAAATCGCCGCAGGTGAGGTTGTTGAACGACCCGCGAGTGTAGTGAAGGAGCTGGTGGAAAACGCGCTCGATGCACGAGCAGAGAATATTGATATTTATATTGGAAACGGTGGACGAACATTAATAGAAATCCGTGATGATGGACTGGGGATGAGTCGGAGTGATGCAGAGAAGTGTGTTCTCCGTCATGCAACGAGTAAAATCAAAACCATTGATGATCTCTTTTCGATCCGCAGTTTTGGATTCCGAGGAGAAGCGCTTGCTGCCATTTCTGCTGTCTCGAAGTTTGAACTCATTACACAAACCGAAGGAGATGAGGTCGGGACAAGTGTAAAAGTTTCTGGTAGTTCAAATACAACCATAAGCGATGCCTCTTCTAATATTGGAACTCTGATTCGTGTACAGGATTTGTTTTATACAACGCCGGCACGATTAGCATATTTAAAAACTGAAGAGACAGAATACCGAGCTATTGTGAAAGAGATTACCAACTTCGCGCTCTCGAAACATGAGGTGAGTTTCAAGCTCTTTAAAGATGGGAAACCGACCCTCGACTTCCCTGCTACGCAGTCTGGAAAAGATCGTGTTCAGCAGGTACTCAAGAGTCTTTCAACTGATCTTCTCCCTGTAAGTGGGAAATTAGCGCAAAATGAACTGACGGGATTTGTGTGTCGTCCTGGGATGTGTGCGAAGAGTAAGAATCATCAGTATATTTTTGTAAATGGACGACGAATTGAAGATTTCAAATTGAACTACGCTGTTCGTGAAGCGTTTGCTCAAAGTGCAGGAATTGAGAAACACCTGCACCCAATCTTTGTTTTGTTTCTTGAAACAGATCCCCTCTTGGTCGATGTAAACGTGCACCCAAGAAAACTCGAAGTGAAATTCTCCGAACCACGAGAAATCTTTTCTCTTATTAAAAATAGCGTTGTATTTTCATTACAAAAAAATAATTCTGTCATCCCCGTGCAGACGGGGACCCAGTCCTTCCCAGTGCGAAGCACTCCATCCCAGTCAATCTCCGTGCGAAGCACTCCTTCTTCCGCCCCAAAACTCAATTTCTCTGACCACAACACCGGACGAAATTTCAACCTTCCAAGCTTCGCAAAAGAAACGGAGTCCAAAGAGGAAATCAACTCCCCTCTTACCCTCATCGGACAAGTGGAGAATAAATACATTGTCGCGCAATCAGGCGAAGGTGTGTTTTTCTTTGATCAACATGCACTCCACGAGCGACAGCGATTTGAAACGTTCTGGGATGAACATAAGAAGAAAAAAACTCAAATTCAGAAACTCCTCACGCCTCAGATATTCACATTCACCGAAGAAGAAATTTCTCTGCTTCATGAGAATCGAGATGAGATTGTACAACTTGGATTTGCGATTTCCTTCCCTGTCGACGATCAAGTTGGGATTTCTGAAGTGCCCGCAAGTTTTGCTGAGAAAGATCTCGGACAAGTGCTTCAGGATGTCATGCAGTATTTCTCCGAAGATCAGATTGGAGAACACGTCGGTGATAAACTCATGCGAAAACTCCTTGAATACAAAGCGTGCCGAGGTTCCGTGATGTTCGGCGACCCCATGAAATCGATTGAAATGCAAAAATTTCTCGATGACTTCCAAGACACACAATGGCGCAATCTCTGTCCCCATGGACGACCAAATCATTGGTTTATTCCGTTCGGAGAACTCGACGGAAAATTCCATCGGTAAAGATTTGCATGTTCTCCTTTTTTAAGTACATTCTCACTCGTTCTTACTTCCCTACATTTAATCCCTTTCCAAATGGTCTCTACAGCCACGAAGGAATCAATACTGACAAATGAAAACGAACTTCTTGGTTTCGATGAACTTTTGAGTAAATCCGTACGACCCAAAAATAAAAAAACACAACCCAAGTTTCCTGTAGACGCAATTGAAAAAGAAACAGTACAAAACATTGATTACAATATTTTTGAATGGGATTCATACGATCTCTTGTAAAAAAAGAACGCCAAACATCTGACGTTCCTCTTTAAACATTGTTATTTTCGTAATTCACCCCAACCCCTTATTATACCACATATTTAATATTTTTGCAAGTGTTTTTGAATCTATGACAGTGATATCTCTTAGTTTTTAGTAAAATTGCAGACGACATTCCCTAATGTCGTCGACATCTGCATGAAAAAAAGATCCTTCAGACAGTTGCGAAATAAGAAAATCATTCGTTGTTCTATTAAAATAATTGATATAAATCCAAGGAAGAACTTCAGGATGACAAAAGAAAATTGGAAATTGAAAATCTCCCTTACACCTCCACTCGCACAAATTTCACCCCCTCGTGCAGGAGCAGGGCTATGTCCTGCTCCTCATATTTCTTGATCAAGATTGTCGAAGAGTATAAAACAATCGTTATCACAACTGTTCTCAAGAAATTTTAAATACGTAAACGAATACGTATTCGAATACGTACTTAATTATAGAAAAGTAGGGGTTTGCCATTGGCAAACCCCTACGGAAATTCATAATTGAAAATTGGAAATTGGAAATCCCCCTTACACTTCCACTCGCACAAACTTCACTACCTTCGTATCTCCGAGGTATTGAGCGACTGTTTTTTCTGGGTCTTTCACAAATGGTTGTGAAACAAGCGCACGTTCAGCACAGAATTTTCGAATCTTTCCAACAAGAATCTTTTCGATAATTTGTTCTGGTTTTCCTGCTGCAATCAATTGCTCAGTCGCGATCTCTTTTTCTTTTTCGATTAAATCCGCAGGCACGTCTTCAACGTTTGCCACCAATGGATTCATCGCTGTTGCATGCATCGCAATGTCTCGTGCTTGTTCTTCTGTTCCTCCTTCAAGATAAACAAGGGTTGCTACTTTTCGATTGGTGTGAAGATATCCACCAACTACTGCTGCCCCTTCCACATCAAGAACATTAACCGAATCAAGAATTATATTTTCTCCAATCTCTTGAATCTTGTCTGTTTTAATTTGGTCAAAATAATCCTTCGCGGCGCCAGCTCCTTCTTTGTCTGCTTTTTGTGCAAGCTCTTCCGTGAATGCAATAAATTTTTCATTCTTTGCCACGAAATCTGTTTCGCAAAGAATTTTGACCATTGCTCGACCAGACAGCGCTATCGCTCCTTGACTTGTTGATCGTTCACTTTTTTCTGCTGCTTTTGTTTCTCCTCGTTTTCGCAAGAGTTCAATTGCTTTTTCCGTATCTCCTTCTGCTTCTTCCAAAGCTTTTTTACACGCGAGCATTCCTACTCCCGTTTGTTTCCGCAATTCGTTTGCCTGTTGAGCTGTTATTTCCATTTTTACAAAGGGTTAAAAATCCCGCGAATTGTAACCACACGAGGAATAAAATCAACCGTTTATTTTTAAAAAAGAGAGTAAAAAACCACAAAAAACTCGTAATCACGAATTGCCAATTTCCCATTTTCAATTTGCAATTTGCAATTTGCAATTTGTTTTCTTAAATTGACAATTGACAATTGACAATTGAAAATTCTTCCTACTCCTCCCAATTCAACTTGTCAGCTACTTGTGCCACGAATGGAATTCTCCAGAACTTTCCTTGTGAAGCCTGAACCATTGCTACAATCATAATTGCGATGTGAACAAATGCGATAAGCATTCCAACGGCTGGAACAATCCATCCAATCCAAGAAAGAATGAAGAATAACAATACCAATACCAATGATTGTTTTCCGTGGAACTGGCAATATCGAGATTTTGGCTTGAGCGCCAACGGCAACACGCACAAAAATTCAATATATCCGAACATTGCGAGTGTCTTTTCTCCCTTCGTAACAATCCCTGTTGCAACTGGTTTTTCCTCAGGAGCAAGTGTTGGTTCTGTCTGAACTGGAGCAGGAGAAGTCGGAACTTCTGGTGCCATCGTTGGTTCGGGAGAAGTAGGCACTTCTGGTGCTACTGTTGGTTCTACGGGATCGGTGATGGGTGTTTGGTTTTGATCGTCCATGTTTGTTTTTTAACGTAAAATTACGCCAAAGATTCTAACAGACACTGAACCAAAAAGCGAACAGATTTTACAGAATCATCATTTGCTGGAATCGGGAAGTCGATGTTATCCGGATCAGCATTTGTATCTGTGATCGCTACCACTGCCAATTTTGAAACATTCGCTTCTCGAATTGACTGGATGTCCCCTACTGCGTCGAGCACAATAAGTACATCTGGTTTCTTTCGCATTTCCGCTACCCCGTGGTATGCCTTATCGAGTTTTTCCAAATCTTTTTTAAATTTCGCTACTTCTTTCTTTGTGTATTTCTTAATTTCTCCTGTTTCAAATTGTGATTTCAAGTTTAAGTAGTGATCGATTCGTTTTCGGAGCTCTTTGAAGTTTGTCAAAAGCCCTGGTGCCCATTTTTCATCAACGTAGAAATACTTCGTGTCAGCAATCAATTCTTTGAGAGCCAATGAAGCTTGTGGTTTTGTTCCTACGAAAAGAACTTGTTTGCCCTGCTTCTTTGTTTCTGCCAAAAATTTTTGTGCTGTGTCTAAACACTCAGCGGTTTTATCAAGATCGAAAATGTGCGCTCCGTTTCGTTTATCGTGAATAAACGGTTTCATCTTTGGATTCCAAAGAGACGTCCGGTGTCCGATGTGGACAAGATTTTTGAAAAGGTCTTTTACTGTTGCCATGGTGGGAAAAAATTAATAAGTATTTGTCGCTTCCCGCCGCTCTTAAATCAGATTGGCTTAACGACGCGCAGATAGTATCTATTGTCGAATTTGATGCAAGTTATTTTTGGAAATTTCCCATTGTCCATTGTCAATTGCCAATTTTTCCTCTAAAAGTAATCTGAAAATTGACATTTGAAAATTAAAAATTACTTCATGGAAATCTTAATGCACGAACCGCTCGCCAAACATGCCTTCTATGGCGTGGGAGGATCTGCAGATGAGTTCTGGAATGTCGACACGAGTGAGAAGTTTGGAGAGATCTGGGCGGAGACGATCGCCTTGGGAATGCCAAAACTCATCCTTGGAAAAGGATCAAACTTATTAATGTCAGACAAAGGATTTCGGGGACGCGTATTTTGTTTAGAGTTTGATAAAGTCACATGGAATAAGCCCAACACTGGAGCCTGCCCTGAGCGAAGTCGAAGGGTCACTGTTGAGGCGGGAAAAAATTGGCAGGCATTCGTTGAAGAAACAAATGAACACGGATTTGAAGATCTCTGCAACTTGAGCGGAATCCCTGGAAATCTCGGTGGATTCGTTCGGGGAAACGCGGGCGCGTTCGGAATTGAAACTGCTGACTTCGTGAAGTCCGTGGAATATATAGATGAGGCAGGAATGGTTCAACGATGCGCTACCAAAGATTGTCAGTTCGCCTACCGAGAATCTATTTTCAAAAAACATCCCGACTGGTGCATTACAAAGGTCACCTTTGAACTGACTAAAAAAGCCGACCCCAATAAAGCCTTAGAACAAACACGAACCTTATTAGCTGACCGATGGAAAAAGTATCCCCCGGGGAAATCCGGCGGAAGTTTCTTTAAGAATCCTGAAGAAAACTTCGCGGGCAAGTTGCTCGAAGAAGCGGGCGCGAAGGGCGATCGAATCGGACACGCTCAGATTTCTGAGAAGCACGCGAATTTCATTCTCAACTTAGAAGGAAAAGCCACGCAGGACGACATTCTTTCATTGGCGCGAAAATGGAAAGACGTTATCAAAAGAAACACGGGGATTGAACTTCAGCCTGAGATCTTCATCTGTGATGAGTATGGGGAGAAAATTAATCTGTAAAAAATGACCAGAAAATTTTCAATCGAAATACACAAAGTTCTCCCTGGAAAAAATTCGATTAAGGTGCGAGGAGTTATTCCTATGAAAAAAGGAGATCCTTTCGAACCTGTTCATAAAATAAATGGGAAGAAATGTCCTTGTGTAGTTCTAGATCAGGAACATCCTGATTACAAAATTGCGCGAACACTTTGCAGGCTAAATTCTATTTTAATAGATTTAAATTCTGCAGAAGATTGTTTAAAAATACTCATTAAATCTGATAAGAAAACTCAAGTATGTTCTATAATTCAACAATCTTTATATACACATGCCGTAGTAGCATATTGCAAATGCTTCATAAGCTCAAAACAGGGATTAAAAAAAATAAATATTGATAATAAATTTTTGGATATTCACAAAGAATTGTTAAATACTCGACATGAATACGTCGCACATGCTGGAAATTCCCAGGAATTTCAAATTAAACCCTATGTTTGGCTCAACCCAAATCTCAATGATAAAAAAATAATAGGAATTAGTTGCATTTCCCTTTCAACGATTAGTCCAGATAAAGAAAAATCTGAAAAATTCTTAAAACTTGTTGACAGTATAAAAAAGGAAATTTTGGAAAGAAAACAGAAAACAGAAATAGCTCTTGAAAAATATTTACTAAACGAATATTCAATCGATTATTTCTACAAAATTTCCAACAAAAAAAGCTCTTAAATCACAAAACCACTCGTGGCTGCAACTTCCCGTGTTGCATCTCCCCTATTCCCATTGATTTTCCTCCTACAAGCACGAGGATTTTTTCCTTATCAACTCCTGCAAAATCAAATGATCGCCCTGCGATGAAGTCTTGAACTCTTCCCGTGGGAATCTCTCGATGATCAATCTGAGTCAGAATAAACTTCGGATCGATAGCAGCGGTGAGGTGATCGATTTTCTCAGCGTTCTCAACGGACAATTTTCCAATGTGTGTTCGACGAAGCTGAGTGCAAATCGCTTTCGTTCCCAACGCTGCTCCCAAATCTCGCGAAAAGGCCCGCACATAAAACCCTGCTCGAACGGTCATCTCAATTTCGATTTCTGGGAAGTTGTAAGACAAAACCTTGCTCGAAACGATTTCGGTATCTCGTAATTTTAAATCGACCTTCTCCCCTCTTCGAGCGACATCGCAGGATTTCTTCCCCGCAATTTTGATTGCGGAAAACTGTGGTGGCATTTGTTTGATTTCTCCTTGAAAGCTTGAACACATTTTTTGTTCAATCTCTTTCAACGTTGGTTCTTTTTTCACTTCCACGTCTTCCATTTCCGATTCCGTGTCGAGTGTTGGAGAATCTTTCCCCAACTCAATAGTGGTTACATATGTCTTTTGTTCTTTCTCAAAAAAAGGAATCAGTCTCGTGCACTTCCCTGTCGCGATAAGCAAAAGTCCTGTCGCAAATGGATCAAGCGTACCTGTGTGTCCGACTTTCTTTATATTCAAAAGCTTCCTCATCCGTGCGCACACGTCAAAGCTCGTCCAATCAATGTCTTTGTCTACAAGATAAAATCCATCTCTATCCATTTTCAATTTTCAAATGTCAATTTTCAAATTACTTTTAGAGGAAAAATTGAAAATTGGCAATTGGCAATGGAAAATATCAAAAAACGCTTGCAAAAAAATCCCCCCTCGCTACATTACCCTCGCTTTGCCTCCCCGCTCACTTGCAGGGACGCCGGTGCTCGCGATTCTCAGTTCATTTGAAAATTGCACATTGAATATTTCTTAACCGACCAGAAAGCATGACTACAAAATATGAAGTGATGGCAATCATCACAAACTCGCTTGACGAGAAAGCTGCTCAGCAGCAAGCAACCGATTCCGTTACGAAGAAGATCAAAGAGTTTGGAGGAACAATCACCTTCGAAGACTTTTGGGGTGCGCGAGGATTCGCATACATGATCAATAAAGAAAAATGGGGATACTACTTCGTCGCTCAATTTGAGATGGACGGAGACAAGGTTCTTGAACTCAAAAAAGATTGGAATATCGATGGAAAGCTCGTTCGATTCCTTTTAACAAAGGTAGATCCGAAATCAGCTGCACCACGAAAATACGAAGAAATGAAAAAAGAATGGGATTCTCTTGAAAAAGAAGACACGATCGAAAACAAACTTTCTGGGATGGACGCTCCAAAAAAGAAAGCAGTCAAACCGGAAGTAAAGAAAGAAATTATTGAACCAAAGGAAGAATCAGACTCCGTCGAAATTTCGCCTGACAAGGAAGTAAAAGAAGCGATAAAAAAAGAACCAACAGTAGAAGCGGTGAAAGAAAAACCCGCTCCTGCACCAAAGAAAGATCTCGTCGACAAGAAGCTCGATGAAATTCTTGAAGACTCATCTCTTGACCTCTAGGTCATTAATCATTCTTCATTATTAATTATTAATTATAAAACATGCCTCCAAAACCAAAAAAATTCGTTTGTACACTCTGCAAAAATGAAACAGAACATATTGATTACAAAAACTCTAAGTTTTTAGCTGGATTTATTACCTACTACCGATCAATTCAAAGTCGATTCCACACTGGAGTTTGCCTCAAGCACCAAAAACAACTTGCGAGTGCTATTAAAAAGGCTCGAACGATGGGATTGCTTCCAGCAGTTCGATACGAAAAATAGCAAAAGATTGCGTATTACAATAAAAGGTTGTTTTGAAAATAGCTTTTTTTATTGAAAACTTTGTCGTACAGCTATTTCTTTGATAAGATGACGAGCAGAATTAGTAAAACTAATTCTGCAAAATAAAAACACATACCAATGTTTGATGAACTTTATAACAAAACGAAAAAACAACTTGTTTCAGGAAAAGAGAAGCCCCAATCAAAAGACGGGATTGTTTTACCCGTAGCAACTCCTCAGGGGAATCAAACGTCTGTAGCACAAGCAATGCTAAGTTCAGAAGAACAAAAATTACTTCTTCAAAAAAGAAAACATATTCCAGGATGGGTTCTCTTTTTAAAATACTTTTCAATCGCTTTGACCATCATTGGTATCGTTGGTGTCGTTTGGATATCAGTCGATCTTGATAAGAACAATAAGTACCTTGCCATCTTTAATGCTACAGAAAACACTGGATCAAGATACGAACGACTCAAGAAAATGCAAAAAAAGATGGAGCAAGAAAGTCTTGAGTACGCAAGTAAAATTTCAAGACTCGAGCAACAACTTCAATCAAAAAATTATTCTATCAACACAGATACTGTTCAAAAACTTAAAGCACAACAAATCACATGGTTTGATTTATTTGATGAAGAAGGAAATATTGCAACATATGGGATACTACACGGTCCAGAAAGAGCAGCCGAATACTTTAATTCAAAATCATTCGAGAATCCTATTCTTTCAAACACAGGGAATGATATAAGCGTCGATGCGGTTTCAGCAAATCGAAATGACATCAGTTTCGGAGTCCATGGAGCACATCTGTTTGGGAAAACATTTTTTCTTAATACAGAGTTTGTAGCGCTCATGAACTCTTTTCCTATTTACAAAGGTGAATCACTCAATAGTTTTTCAAAAAAGCTAGATAACAATGGAAACCAAAGTATGGATTTCTCTTTAAAGTTGTCGCTTCAAACACCCGATGAAATAGATCCTGCCGATAGTGTTTTTGTAAAATACGAAAAATGGCTTCAAAATATTACTACTAAAAAACAATAAAATATGGCTCACTCTAAAGATGCTCCCATTTTAAACTCTCGAGAAGCTCGACTCAGAGGGAATCCTGTTCCGTGGATTATCCTTTTGATACTTGCGATTGCTCTCTGGGGATCACTATTAATTCCAAAGTTTTCCGAGTGGCAACAAAAAATAAATAACAATAAATCTTTAGAATTACAGGTAAAAAGCTTGCAACTCACAACAAACGTAAAATCATTAAAACTCGAACAAACAGAAGCTGAGTTTAATTCAGTAGCAGGCTCTTATTTAGTAAAAGAGAGACAATGGCTTCCAAAGAAACTTGATACAGGAAAGATTGTAAAAATATTAGAACTCTATGCACTCCAACTCGAGAATTTGGACTCTGTATATAAAGATTCAAAATTTCAACTCACAAAAGTTCAATTTGGAAAAACTCAATCAGAAAAAATAGGATCATATTCTTCTACTGATTTTTCTCTCAGCTTCACAACAGATAAAGATAATTTCAAAGACTTTATCCTCTTCTTACAAACAGGTGAAATTTCTGAAAAATTAAAAACTGGAAAAGAGAAAGGGCAGATTGAGCTTATTGACTACAAATTCCTAGAAAACAATATTCTGCCACTTGTACATATCGATTCTATTAAAACGACATTAGATAAAAAAAACAACACGCTTAGTGCTCAACTAAAAATTATTCTTTTCTCTCAATAAGACACTCTTAATCCTATGACAACGACAAAGTCCACTATTGATTCTCTAAAAGATGCTATTGTTGCAGGTGATGTTCCATTGGTAATTGAATCGACAATGCAAATGTCTTTAGAGAAAGGGGCATCTGATATTCATATTGAACCTCACAAAAACATTATTCAAATTCGTTTACGTGTTGATGGTATTTTACAAATTCTTGTAGAGTATCCACCAAATCTTCATCCAGGAATCATTTCTCGAATAAAGATTATGTCGAACTTAAAGATAGATGAATCAAGAATTCCACAAGATGGACGAATTACAACCTATGTTAAGAGCACGGAAGTTGACATGCGTACTTCCACACTCCCCACGATAAATGGTGAAAAAGTGGTAATGCGTGTAGTAGACAAATCAAAGACGATTCCAAAGTTGCAAGAACTTGGAATTGTGGGACGAAATTATGAACGATTTTTGAAAGCGGTAAGCGATCCTAACGGAATTATTCTTACCACTGGACCGACAGGATCAGGAAAAACAACGAGTTTGTATTCTGCACTCAATTACCTCAATTCGATTGAGAAAAATATCATGACATTTGAGGATCCGATTGAAAATCAAACCGAAGGAATTAATCAAAGTCAGATGCGACCGGATATCGGATATTCCTTTGCATCGGGTTTGAGAACCGCTCTCCGACAAGATCCAGACATCATCATGGTGGGGGAAATCCGAGATAAAGAAACAATTGATATTGCAATTGAAGCATCTTTAACAGGACACTTGGTGCTTTCGACAATTCACACCAATTCCGCTGTTGAAACAATTACGCGTATTTTAAATATGAAAGTGCCAGACTTTCTTTTGACGGCATCAATTAACCTTATTATTGCGCAACGGTTGGCACGAAAACTTTGTGATAACTGCAAACAACCACAAACACCAAGTATCGATGCAAAGAAAAAAATTCAAGCAGCATTTACTGTTTTCGCAGCCTACGAAGGGTTTGATGATGGAATGTTGAACGATCCGATTTTTTACACTCCTCACAAAGAAGGATGTGAAAAATGTGCTGGACAAGGATACTTGGGACGAGTTGGAATTTACGAAGTGCTTTATATGAGTGAAGAAATTAAAAAAGCTATTTTAGCAGGTTCTCCATCCTTTGAAATTCAAAAACTCGCACAGAAAGAAGGAATGATCACCCTTGAACAAGACGGTCTCATTAAAGCTGTTAAAGGAGAAACTTCCCTTGAAGAAGTATATAAACTTGTTAAAAACTAACCATGATAGATCCAAATACCCCGTCGTCACAGGAACCAGCCGTTGAAGAAAACTTTGATGAAATTATCTTGGACATCAAAGAAGATGCGATTACTACAAAAAAAGACGAACGGAAAGGAATAATTGCGACAATAGTCAGTGTGTTTACTCTCGCTAATGATTGGGTTATTGAACAGTCACCCGTAAAACTGCAAGAAAAACTGCTTTTCTTTCAACTTCTTGGTGCGATTGTGCAATCTGGAATTTCTATTCCAGAAGCTCTGCGAATGCTTGAAGGGCAAACAGCAAATCAAAAAATGAAACGAGTTATTAGTGATATTCATAATTCTATCGAAGGCGGAACAAGTTTAGCCGGAGCCATGCGACAAAATAATGATATTTTTGATCGAGCAACTTGTTCAATTGTTGAAGCCGGTGAAAAATCAGGAAAATTAAACGAAGTGCTAAAGGAGCTCGTATTGCAATATGAACGGATGAATTCAATTCAGAAGAAAGTAAAAGCTGTCATGACATACCCAGTTATCGTGATTGTCGTGATGGTACTTTTGGCAGTAGTCGTTGTTGTCTTCGTTGTTCCAAAACTCATCGAACTCTTCGGAGATATCGAAAGTCTCCCCCTTCCTACGCGAATTTTAGTGTTTTTGAGTGATCTCGTACTCAAACAGTGGCCACTTCTTATTGGAGGACTTGTTGGTGTTATAACCGCTTTTACTCTTTGGAAAAAATCACGAGTTGGGCAGCTTCAATGGGCTCAACTACTCCTCATGTTCCCCATCGTGGGAGGAATTTTAAAAGGAATGATTCTTTCTCGTGTTACTCGTATTTTTGGATTTTTGATTGCTTCAGGTGTTCCTATTGTGGAGGGACTAAAAATTACTTCCAGTATTGCGGGAAACCATATTTATGAAGAAAAATTATTATTAACCGCAGAGGATCTTTCAAAAGGAATCCCGATCGCCGAAAATTTGGCTGACAGTGAACATCTATTTCCACAGATGCTTATCAGCATGATTGCTATTGGGGAAAAAACCGCCTCTTTGGAAGGGATTATGTCAAAGATTGCGGACTTTTATGAAGGCGAACTCGAACGAAAAATCGAAATGATCTCCAAGCTGATGGAGCCAATCATCCTTGCTTTTATTGCCGTCGGAGCAGTGTTCATGATCTTAGCGATTTACTTGCCTATTCTAAAAATGAACGATCAGATGGTTGGATAACAACTATTTTCGATTGCTCATTCAAATCCGAGCGAAACTCTTATCTCAGAGTCGAGGACCGATTTTCGATTTTTAGAAATATTCGGTCATTCCGGTAAAGTTTTGAACCTAGTTAAAAGCGTTAGCGCGGTACTCATGGTTATTTTTCGATTCACTCTGCACACAGACGATTTAATATTTTCATTTTAACGCTTCAACTTTTCAACTTTTTGACTCTTCAACTCTTTGACTCTAAACTTCCCACATCTAAGTTCTATCGCATGACAAAAACAGTTTTGGTTATCGGAAATGGTGGACGAGAGAATGCTATCTGTGACGCACTTGCACGATCTCCGCAATCCCCTCATATTGTTAATTTTGCAACCTCTCGCAATCCTGGAATGGTGCTTTTAGGAGTGGATATCGTACTCACTGATTCCCTAGATAACTTTGATTTACTAAAAAAGCTCGTTGAAGATTTTAAACCCAATCTTTCCATTATTGGTCCCGAAGCTCAAATTGAATCTGGTGCCAGTGATTTACTCAAAATGTTATCAGTCCCCTGCTTCGCCCCATCTCAAAAATGCGTACAATTGGAAAGTTCTAAAAGTTTCACTCGAAATTTATTGAAAAAATACAACATCGATGCGTCACCTGACTTCTTGGTTTCGACAGATATGAATGATGAGGCACGAGCAGAATTCTTTGAAAAATTCGATGGGCAGATTGTGATCAAAGCCGACGGACTACTTGGTGGAAAAGGAGTGATTGTTGCAGGTGACCATTTTGAGACTCTGACAGAAGTAGAAGATTTCGCGAAGCAATCAATTGAGAAATTTGGACGCGTGGTGCTGGAGGAAAAACTTATCGGACAAGAGTTCTCTCTCATTTCTCTCGTGGATGGAGAGACAGTTCTCGACACACCTGCTATACAAGATCACAAACGAGTAGAAGTTGGAGACCAAGGCCCCCAAACAGGAGGTATGGGAACGATTAGCGATGAGCGGAATTCACTCCCCTTCTTGGTTGATGAAGATATTGCTACAGCTCACAATATTACTGAACGCGTCATGAAAGCAATGGAACAAGAACTGAGTGAAAAGTTTGTCGGCGTGATGTACGGAGGATTTATCGTGACGAAACGCGGAATAAAATTGATTGAATACAATGCCCGATTCGGAGATCCCGAGGCACTCAATATTTTACCGATTTTGAAAACTGACTTTGTCGATGTTTGTGAAAAAGCTACCCAAGGTCGACTCGGTGAAATTGGGAAATTGGAGTTTCAACCCGTTGCGACAGTGCTAAAATATCTCTGTGCAAATGGATATCCGACCAGTCCTGAGAAAGGCACACAAATCACCGCTCCTGAAAAGTGGAACACCAATCAAACCAAAACATTCTTTGCGGGCATTACCGTTTCTGACGAAAACACATTGATTCTCAGTGGAGGACGTGCAATTGGAGTCTTGGGAATTGGTACGAATTTAAACGAGGCAAACGAAAATTGCGAAGCTATGATTGCAAAATTCGAAGGTCCCCTCTTTTATCGAAAAGATATCGGTACTACTGAATTGGTACAGAAACGAATTGATGATTTAAAAAAAATCATGATTGGATAATTTCTATTGTACTTTTATATCTTTTCCAAAAAGCTCCTTGAGAGTTTTCTCTGTTGTCATTTTTCCCACATTAGGAAGCCTTTCTGTTGGAAAAACTGAAACAGGTGTTTCCATCCAATAAACTTGTTCTGCCTTTTCATCATATCTAATAGCTTTATCAACATCTGCTAATTCTAATATTTCAGGATTTTCCATAATTTTTAATAATCCGCTAGAAATTCCCCGTCCCGTCAGGGCGAGGGATGGAAA
>CAZEON010000010.1:0-22468 GCA_964513975.1 uncultured Candidatus Peribacteria bacterium | reverse complement strand
ATTCTTTGATGGGGTCGCATAATACCTCGTACCCTTGGGTCGAGGTAGTTTATTTAACAACTTATCAAGTGGTGACACAAATGAATCGATAGTAATAGGTTCGGAATGTCTTTCTGAAGATGGTTTAAAAAAGCATATTAAAGATAAAACAAAGTTGGGATTATCACTTATTGAGTTGGTTCAGGATTATGAAAAAAATTGCAGAAAATCACAGAACAAAAAACCTGGACAATTTGAAATAAAGAAACTTATTAAAAATGTTGTGAATTTTGTAAAAAACTTTTGACATTTCCCCGTCTCCATCTACACTTCCGCTCGAAGTGATAGCTACTATCTTTCGTTTTCGGCAGTAACTCTCGGGAAAGAGGCCCCCTAAAAAGGGTGATTTCGTGATTTTCTTGCTTCATTTTTATTCCTTACTTAATAAAAAATGGCAAAAAAAGCCATACAGTTTCCCGCAAAATTGACCCCCACTAAAGAAGAGGACGGTCGGTATTTTTTTACAGACGTGGAAGAAGATTTTCCATTTCCTGACCTCATCGGAGTCCAAACAGAATCATACAAATGGTTCTTGGACCACGGAATCGGTGAACTTCTCGAAGAAATTAATCCGATTGAAGACGCGACTGGAAAAAAATTGCGACTGGAGATTAAAGATTATGAAATCGAACCTCCAAAATATGATATTCCTATGTGTCGAGAAAAGGGACTTTCTTACGAATCTATTATTCGTGCACATGTTGCGTTGACGAATTTGGAGACGGGAGAAATTAAAGAGCAAGATGTGTACTTCGGACAAATTCCACAAGTGACCGAGCAAGGAACCTTCCTTGTAAACGGTATTGAACGAATTATCGTTTCTCAAATTGTGAGAAGCCCTGGTATCTTCTTTGCCAAAAATAACGCCATCCCAGGAACATTCAGTGCCAAGATGATCCCAAAACGAGGGGCATGGTTGGAACTCGAAACAGATAAGAAAGGACTTGTCTGGGTAAAGGTTGATCGAAAACGAAAAATTGCTGTCTCTATGTTTCTGAGAGCCTTTGGATACAAAACAAACGAAGAAATTCTTGCTCTTTTTAAAGACGAATTGGGAGATATGGGAGAAGAAAATCCTATTGCGAAAACGATTCTTAAAGACGAATCAGAAAACGAGAAAGACGCATGGCAAGGTGTGTATAAACGAATTCGTCCAGGAGACTTGGCGACGGCAGAGAACGCACGAGCGTTCTTGGAAGAGATGTTTCACAATCACCGAAAATATGATCTCGGACCGATTGCGCGATACAAAATCAACAAGAAATTTGGACTCACTACAAAAGATAATGAGAAAGGGCGAGTGTTCAGAATTGAAGATTTCATTGAAATGGTACGTGAATTGATCCTTCTTAACAAAGGACAAGGACAAGGTGCTGATGATATAGACCACCTTGCGAATCGTCGAATTCGTGCGGTTGGGGAATTGGTACAAAACAAATTCCGTGTTGGACTTTTGCGAACAGAACGAATTGTTCGAGACAGAATGTCTATTGTAGATCTTGAAGAAGTAACACCGACACAAATCGTGAATTGCCGGCCAATTACAGCAGCGATGCATGAGTTTTTCGCATCATCACAATTGTCACAGTTCATGGATCAAACTAATCCTCTCGCGGAGCTCGAGCATAAACGTCGAATTTCAGCGATGGGTCCAGGGGGGCTTTCTCGGGAACGAGCATCCTTTGAGGTTCGTGATGTGCACCCGTCTCATTACGGACGTATTTGTCCAGTGACGACTCCAGAGGGACCGAATATTGGTTTGGTGCTTCACTTGGCGTCTTATGCGCGAGTGAGTAAATACGGATTTATTGAAACACCATACCGAACGGTCATTCATACAACAGCGAATGATGGAGCAGCGGCAACAGGCCGAATGGCAGGAGAAGATATCAAAGACGGACGAAAGATTGTTGTAAAGAAAGGGGCTGTTATCGACAGTAAAACAGCGAAAGAAATTAAGAAATTGAAAGACTATAAAGAAGTGCCTGTACGAGCATACGTAACCAAAGAGGTGGCGTACTACGATGCGGAAGCTGAAAAAGAAATGTGTATTGCGCAAGCGAATACATTCCTGACCGAGAAAGGGGAATTCGTGAAAGAAACGATTTCAGCTCGAAAGAATTACGAACCAGGTTCATTTGCAGAGAGAAAAATTACGCACATCGATGTATCACCGAAACAACTCGTGTCGCTTTCAACAGCGCTTATTTCCTTCCTAGAGCACGACGATAATACGCGTGCCTTGATGGGATCAAACATGCAACGACAAGCGGTTCCGCTCATTAAACCACAATCTCCGGTTGTGGGAACAGGAATGGAACGAATCACATCTCACGATCAATCAGTGAGAGCTCCAGAATCTGGAGAAATTAAATACGCTGATGCGAATGAAGTTGTCTTTGTTGGGAAATCAGGAAAGAAAATTACATTCCCAGTGACGAATTTTTACCGAACAAATCAGTCTACTTGTATCACTCAACGAGCTCGTGTAGAAGCGGGGGAGAAGGTGAAGAAAGGAGATGTCTTGATTGACGGATCTGCGGTGCAGAACGGAGAATTGGCTCTTGGACAAAACCTCACGGTTGCCTACATGTCATGGAGCGGATACAACTATGAGGATGCGGTGATCGTGTCTGACCGTGTTGTGAAAGAAGGACTCTTTAACTCAATCCATATTGAGAAATACGAATTGGATGTACGAGATACAAAATTGGGAGCAGAGGAATTAACCGCTGATATCCCAAATGTAGCGGCGACAAAATTGAAAGATCTTGATGAAATCGGATTGGTACGAGTAGGGGCTACGGCACTTGCAGGAGATATTTTGGCAGGAAAAGTAACACCAAAAGGAGAAACAGAACTGACGGCTGAAGACAGATTGCTTCGAGCGATCTTTGGAGAAAAAGCACACGACGTGAAAGACTCATCACTTCGACTTCCACGAGGATCTGGAGGAAAAGTTATCGCAGTATCTATTCTCGATCGAAACGAAGGAGACGATTTGCCAACAGGTGTTATCAAACGTGTTCAAGTGAAAGTAGCGCAAATGCGTCACTTGGAAGCAGGAGATAAGATGGCTGGACGGCATGGAAATAAGGGGGTTATCTCTCGAATCGTAGCGTCAGAAGACATGCCATATCTTGAAGATGGAACACCAGTGGACATCATCCTCAATCCACTCGGAGTGTCATCTCGTATGAATATCGGGCAGGTGCTTGAAACTCATTTGGGAATGGCAGCATCAAAGATGGGAATTAAAGTAGCAACGCCAGTGCTTCACGGAATTAAAGTTGATAAGATTAAAGATTTCTTGGAAGAAAATGATTATCCAGGAGATGGAAAATTCCAATTGTACGATGGACGAACAGGAGAAGCCTTTGATCACACGACTGTTGTGGGAACGGTGTACATGTTGAAATTGATCCACTTGGTGGAAGACAAGATGCATGCACGTTCTGTTGGGCCATACTCACTTGTTACACAACAACCATTCGGAGGAAAGGCGCAAAACGGAGGACAGCGTTTCGGAGAAATGGAGGTGTGGGCACTTGAGGCGTACGGTGTGGCACACACATTGCAAGAAATGCTTACGATTAAGTCAGATGACGTGCACGGTCGCGCAGAGGCATATGATGCGATTGTGAAGGGAGAACCAATTGAATTGGTGTCTGTTCCAGAATCATTCAATGTGTTGTGTAAAGAGCTTCAAGCACTTGGTTTGAAGGTGGATCTTCTTCAAGATGGAGAAGTAGCGAAAATTGAAACTGCATCTGATCGACTTGCCAAAGAAGAAGCGCCGAAAGAAAAGAATTTAATTGAAGACTCCGAGGATGTGAAAGAAGTTGTAGATGAAACTGAAACTGGAGATATGACGAAGGATGGTGATGAAACAGGAATTGAAGAAGGAGAGGAGAAAGTAAAAGAGTAATGTAAATTTTAACCCTGGTCCCGCTAAGCGGAACTGGGGTTAAAAAATGTAAAATGTAAAATTTTAAAGGTTAAAAGAAGATCTAATGACGAAGAAGTAATGAAGTATTGAAGCAGTGAAGTAAGAAAGAAATGCTAAGTTCTATCAACTATAGACTCTAAACTATTAACTATAAACTTTTCACAAAACGCGCGTATCGTATAGTGGCTCATTATACGCCCCGCAGTGCGGGGTGAGATACGTGTTCTCTAACTAAAAAATGTTTTATACAGTATATATTCTCAAAAGTTTAAAAACAGGAAGGAGGTATATAGGATATACTGGAGACTGGGGAAAAAGGTTGTTGCAACATAATCGAGGAGAAAATATATCAACAAAAAGTGGCGTTCCGTGGAAAATGATTTACAAAGAAGGTGGATTTAAAAAGAAAGAAGATGCACTGAGAAGAGAACAAGAATTAAAGAAAATGAAAGGAGGAGTTCAACTGAAAGAGATACTAGAGACCTTTGAAAAAACAAAAGAGAAAGAATAGTTCATTAGCACCATATAGTTCCTTCAAAACTCAACGTTAGAAATAGTCCATTAAGTGGCTATTATACGCCCCGCAATGCGGGGCGAGATACAGTTCCTTCAAAACGCGCGTATCGTATAGTGGCTTATTATACGGCCTTGCCAAGGCTGAGATACGGGTTCGACTCCCGTTACGCGCTCCAGTAAAAATTAGATTATAAGACACCCCAGTCTGAAAACGGGGTTTGTTTTTATAGCACAAAGAAGCCTTCTGCCGAAAAGTTTTTAATCAATTTTCTCAACTTGGGAATCTAGTATCTTTCGCATAAGTATGAATGAAAATTTAACCCCTTCTTTCTCAGTAAGGATATTATTTAAATATATAGTATTACTTCCATAATTCTTTGGAAAAATAATACTTAAATAGGTCATTTTTCGTTTCTTCTCTTCCCAAATTCTATATTTCACTGGATTTTTACCTGAATATTTAGTTAGGAATTTATCTATCGATTGTCCGTCTTTGTTCCAATTGATTATTTGTTTGCTAATCCAAACGTTTTCCCACGTATTAAAAAAAGGAAAATGAGTGATAATATTCCGAACGAATTTAAAGAGTTCACTTCCAATCTCAGCTTCCATTGGTGGTCGAGCCTTCTTTAAATATTCTATTTCCCATTTAAGCGGTTTATAATTTAATAATTCGGTATAAATTAAAAAGCAATCTTTAATAATTGAAAATCTATAACGTTTGTTTTTTCTCCAAAAGGAATCAGCCATCACTTCTTCATAAACATCATAAAATCTATTGTAAGCTAATTTAAGAAATTCTTGTTCCGCTTTATTTGGTCTTAAATGATCTTTCATTCTATAAAACTAATAATAAATATAGAAGGAACTTAAAACTATAAGTTTTTGAATTAATTTGCGAATTTATTTATTAGACTGGTTCCTGATAAGCTCCCACAAGGTGCTCCAGAAAAAATCCGCAATTGAAAATCGGCAATCGAAAATTCCCCCTACCGTCTCTCCAAGAATTCACAGAACCCAAGGACTTCTTGTTTCTGTACTTTTTTTCGGAGTGTTTCAACGGTGTCAGTTTCTTCATTTACGAGCACCTTTCGTTGAAGGACTGTTTCACCGGCATCTAAGTCCTTGCTCACACGATGCAAGGTTGCTCCTGTGTAGCGTTCTTCTTCGTCTAATACCTTTTGATGTACTTCGTCACCTTTAAGTCCTGCAAACTTCGGTAAGAGTGATGGGTGGACGTTGATCGTAATGTTTCCAAATTGTTCACAATAGAGTGATGAGAGAATTCGCATCCATCCTGTAAGCAAGATGAAGTCAGGATTGTGTTCCCGAAGGAAGTTCATCAATTCTCGATCATATTCTTCGCGCGTCATTCCTTTGTCTTCAGGAAGCACTTCGATGTTTTTAATCTTTGCTTTCTTTGCCTTTGCAAGCGCCCCAGAATCTGGTTGATCCGTAAGGAAAAGGCAAATTTCAACATTTGGAATTCGTCCTTTTTTCTGTGCATCAAGAATTCCTTGGAAGGTTGTTCCGTTACTTGAGGAAAGAATCGCGATACGTTTCTTTTCAGGTACTTCAGGCAAGAGTGACTCCAGTACTGGCATCATTTTTTCGGCTTCTTTTTTGGGGTCTCCTTTGAGACTTGGGGTTACTTCTATTTCAGCACTGGCTTGATAGATCCCTTTTCGCTGATTCCAAAACTGATCAATCTCTTGTGAAAGAGAAATATCAGGGTTGAGTCGAGGTCGGTATGAAGCTTCTTGTGTGAGCAAGTACTTCCGTACGTCGCTAAAGTTCGTGTGCAAGAAGACAAACACTCCTGTTTTCTTTAAATTTTGAAAGTTTTTTGAGTTTTCAATTGTACTACCACCTGTAGCGAGAATTCCTGAGAAATTACGACAAAAGTCGTGTGTAACTCGTTGTTCCACTTCTCGGAAGACTTGCCATCCGTATTTTCCAACGAATTCAGCAATGGTTTCTCCAATGACAAATTCAATCTCTTCATCAAGATCGGCAAACGGGAGATTGTTTATTTCCGCGAAAGCACGTCCAAATGTCGTCTTTCCGCATCCACGGAAACCTATGAAAACGATGTTCTGTTTCTTCACAGGAGTCCTTTTAGCGTAATTTGCAAAAAAAATCAAATCTCGTACCCTTAATCTAGCTTGCTTTCATACAAAAATACATGCAAAAAAAATTAATAATCTTTAGTCTCTTTCTTTTTATTTTGCTGATTCCTTCAGTACAGGCACTTCGTTTTTCAGATGATGCAACCATCCCAACGTGGGCAGTAGACGCGGTTGATGAGGTTCAGGAGCAAAAAATCATGACCGGATTTGGAGATAATACGTTCCGACCGGATCGTGTTTTAAATCGTGCGGAGGCATTGGTTATTTTATTTCGATTAAAACGAATTGATTTAGCAGAAGTAGGAGCAACGGGAGACACAAAATTCAAAGACGTACCCTTGGATGCATGGTTTGCAAAGGCAGTTGAAGAAGCCGTAAATCAAGAATGGATTACAGGATTTCCTGATGGAACGTTTCGTCCAGGACAGAACCTTAATCGTGCAGAATGGGCAACACTTATTATGCGAGCGTTTTCGCTTGAAAGAGAAGAAAATCCTGGATATACGGATGTTCCTTCAAAAGCATGGTTCTCAAAACCAATTTTTACTCTTGCTGCGAATGACTTAATAAGAACAAAATCAAGTAAGTTTAATCCATCGAGTCCAGTAGATCGAGCGGATGCAGCCTGGCTTGCGGCAAAAATTCTCAGAAAACCGAGATTGTTGGGAACATCTTCTTCTAACGATTTTGGATCGTATGCACAAAGAATAGATAGTCGAAGAGTAGCTATCAAACCTCGTGATTTTAATTCCAATATGCAGGGATATGATATTGAAACAAAACAGGTGAGCATGAATGTGATTCCGAAAGAAGATGAAGTGTTAGTGCGAAGCAATTCAGATTGGATTGATATGGGAACGATTCGTATTTCAAATACGCTTGATGATCGAGTTGAATTGCATTCAATGGAACTAAAACTTTTGTTTGAAAAGACGAATATTGGACCAGCTGGAAACTTTCTATTTCGATTGAGAGGTATGGGGATTGATCGGGAAGTTGCAGTGGGAAGAACAGGAAATATATTTCTTGCCGGAATTGGAACGTCAGGAGGAGTGCTTATTGGAGCGGGTGAAGAGCTTGTTGTCCGATCGTATATAAAACCAAATGATCCAAGGCAATTCTACGCAACAGAAGGATATGGGAAGCTTTCTTTATTTCAGGCAACAGGATCAATGATTAGTACATTCCAGAAGGAAAATCCAGATAGAAATGGAACCTATCGAAATGCTCCGATTAAGTTTGTAGATCGGGAATTTACAAAGATTTTGTTTAGACCGTAGACCAGTTGAGAGTTAATAGTTTAGAGTCTAGAGTTGTTAGAATGAGAAAAATATAGAAATTAAAAGAAGTCTTTATTTTTTTCTCTAAACTATGAACTAAAAACTATAAACTGTTTTCAAAAAACTTTTGACAAACATTTCTTGAAACCTACAATTCCGCCCGATGATAAAGGTTACTAAACGAAACGGTGAGTCAGGAGATAAATTGCTGAAACGATTTTCTTCTCATGTAAAATCTCGAAAACTTATGCAAAAGTTCCGAGGATTGCGATATTTTTCACAGAAGCCACGAAAGATTAGTGAAAGAGAGGCAGCGGTTATGAGAGAAATGCACCGAACAGAAGCAAAACGAAAACAATTTTTGAGCTAGGCATTCACGTATGTTTCTGCTAGAAGAGGGATGCTTTTTTGTATTACTATGGATATCCGGAGAGCGCTTTTGTGGGGAGAAGAAGATCTTCAATATTTGAAGAATCCAAAACTGGAAGCAGAAGTTCTGCTTGTGGGAGTCTTGAAGAAAGATCGTGTTTTTCTCAAAACAAATCCAGCTTTTCCTTTGTCTTGGGGAGAAAGAAGATTGTACAAAAAATGTATTCGAAAGAGGCTAGAAGGTTTTCCTGTAGCGCAGATTCTGAAATGTAAAGACTGGGCAGGGTTTCGAATAATTGTAAATAAACACGTGCTTATCCCTCGTGATGAGACAGAAATTCTGTGTAAAGAAATCTGCGAAAGACAGAGAACCTCATCGGTAAAAAGAATCCTTGATGTGGGAACGGGATCAGGAATCATTGCAATTTTTCTAAAACACCATTTCCCTGAAGCGATGGTGCAAGCCCTCGATTTTTCTTCGCGTGCACTCAATGTTGCACGAAAGAATGCAAAGAAACACCAGCCTGCTATTGAATTTCTGCGATCAAATCTTCTCGATAAAATCGAAGCAAATGAGCAGTACGACATTATTGTGGCAAACTTGCCGTATGTTCCTGAAAATATTTCTATTACCCCCGAAGTTGCGAAAGAACCAAGGAAGGCTATATTTTCAGGGGCTGATGGACTCGATCTATTACGAGTGTTCGCAGAACAATTAAAAGAAAAGAATATTCAATTTCGAGAGCTCTGGCTTGAGTTTCTCCCTCAACAAGAGAAATCGGTGGAACATATCTTTAAATCCTGGAATGTGAAGTTTATTCAAGATGCGGGAGGAGAGGTGAGGTTTGCATGTGTAACAGAAAGAAATGTTAAAGGTCAAATGTAAAATGTAAAAAGAAGTTCTAAATCTTAAGTTTTAAAAATTAAAGCTTGTGATTTATTTTAACCTTTAACCTTTTAAATTTTACATTCTCTTAGTGTTTTCGTCGTGCGTATTCACCGACAAAGATGCCAACGGAAGCGGCGACTGGAATCGACATAATCATTCCGATAATAGCGAGCGGTACACCACCGAATGCGTTTCCAATAGTACCTCCGATAGCGAGTGAGAGAATTATCACAACGGAAGGTAGACCGGTTACTTTTTCCATAACCAGTGGAACCAGGAGGTTTCCTTCCAAGAACTGAATAAGGGCGACCCATCCAATAACGATGAAGAAAAGAATCCAAGAAATATTAAGCGCAATGAGTCCCGCGAGGACGTATGTTGTCATAACTCCTACGTATGGGAAGAGTTCCATTACTCCCGCAAGAAGTCCGATAGTGGCCGCGTACGGCATTCCAAAGAAGTATTCGAGGATCTTCATCCCGATGTACATAGAAAGTCCGATAGACACCATGAGGATTAGTTGTCCTCGGAACCAAGAAGCCATCTTTGTTTGAATGCGAATTGTTTTTTCTTCGATGTAATGTCGTTCTTTTGTTGGAAAGAGCGCGAGGAAGAATTTTCCAATTTGTTCTCGTTCCATAAGCAGGAAAAAGAGGACTACGAGTGTGAAGAGGAAATTAAAGACTCCTTGGAATATTCCGCTCAAAATATCGAAGGTAGAACCGGCAACACTGTTGAGGTTCTTTGAAATACTGGTGAGATTCTCGGAGATGAATGCTTCTGCATTGGTTGGATCAAATGAGAATCGTGCGAAAATCTCCTGAAGCCAAGGATAGGCTGTCTGATCATTTGCAAAGAGCGCCTTGAGATCTTGTGCAATTGCGAAGAGTTGTTTTCCAAGAATTGGAACGACTTGGTAAAACAAAATTCCAATCACTCCCAAGAAAACAATGTAGAGAATTAATATGGCGAGTGGTCGGGGAATTTTTCTTTGTTCCATAGAACTGACGATCGGAGAAAGTCCCATTGCGAGGAAGAAGCAGACCAGTGTAATAATCAGTATGTTTTGAAGTTGAATTGCGAGTTGTCCGATGATGAGAAACAAAAATACAACGATAAGCACCTTCGCGATAGTGGCACTTGAAATTGTTAGTTCTATTTTTTGAACATCGATATGTTCTTTTTTAGGAGCAATGTGGTGCTTAATATTTTCTTCTTTTATTTTCTTTTTCCGAAGCTCATTTATATCATTTATCTTATCCGAAAGCCGATTAAAAAACTGTTTCATCAAGTATAATTTTTACACAAAAGAAAAATACACGCAAAAGAATATAAAAGTTTAAAAGTCGGAAAGCCTAAAAGTCAAAAAGCTATAAACTATAAACTATAAACTGTGAATTATAAACTACTCCCTATTTATTCTGTGCACGAGAGATTTGTTTTGTCTTGTGTACTTGATGTTTATTACATCGTGAACAGTATTTTCGCATGGTTACCTCCTTTGGATTTTGATTCTGAATGTTCAACAAAATTTTGTAATTTTGCATCGTTTTTCCAAGTTTTTCTTTGCACTCTGTACAGAAGAGAGCGAAGAAGAGTCGTTTTTTAGTTGCTCGTGCCATTTTTTAATCAATGAGAGAATTTTCAATTGCGAATTACGAATTGAAAAGCGGGATGAGTGTATGAAGAAAAAGAAATTTGTCAAAAAAAAGAAGCGTTTGATTTTTTTGTCATTCCCGTGGAGACGGGGACCTAGGTCTCACAAAAAACATAATTTAGAATAATGTGACGTTAGATATTTTTTATAATCTAGGAGAGTCCTAGGTTCCCTCCTTCGAGGGAATGACAAATGAAAAATAACTACAGGTTTTCTGCTTCAAGTTCGATTTCTGCATCTTCAGGAGCATCGGCTTTCACGGCACTGATACAAGTGAGAATTTCATCGTCTTCTGTTTGGATATGCTTTGGACCGATAGCCTCTTGGTCAATGAATTTTTTCCCTTTCTTTATCTTACAAACGCACGCTCTGCATGCACCTACTCCACAGGAAAAGGGAATTGGAGCGCCGTTTTCTTGTGCTTGTGTTCCGATCGATTCGTCGGCAGTTGCATTGAAGTCTGTGACCTTTTTTCCAGTGTTATCGTTTATGGTTATTTTTGCCATTTAAATTAATTACGAATTGTTAATTACGAATTACGAGAGGGATTTTATTTTTTGAAGAGAAGAAATCAAGTTGACAGAAATAATTATATCTTTATAAGAGTGTTTGTTAAAGAAATAATATTTTGATTTAAAATGGCATTTGAAGATTGGGAGTCAGAAACGCAAGAAAAATTTAAAGAATTAGAAGTGTCGATGGGACAGTTTGAGGTCAGCTTGAAGAAATTTGAGAAATCAGTACGCACTTCACCAATTTTTCACTTTCAAGAAAAAGGAGAAAGTATATTACTTGATTCATGGGAGAAAAATAAGTCATGTACAGTAACAATAGGGGAAAACCTAGGAGATTATTTTACTGTTAATTTAAAAATGCAGAAAGTCATTGAAAAAAATGGAAATGAAATAATTCAAGTAATTTGTCCAATGGAAAAAACAAAACCAGATTGTTTAAAAACTTGTTCTGTAAAAAAATTAGCTGATGAAGTCAAAAAAAGGCTTGGAATTAATATGAAAGTTGAATTTTTAGAAGGAACGCTTCCTTCTGAAATTTCTGGGAAGGAAATCGTTCCGTTTGATTTAGCTTTTGAAAAACAGAGAGTAAAAGATAAAATGGAGAACAGAAAAATTTTAGGCTCATTAGAGGTTCTTTAATAACATCGTTTCCACTTTCGGTATTTTTCTACTGTGAAATTGATCCAGTATTTTTTGGTCAAAGGAATATCTTGAGCGGGAAGGAAGAGTTGTTCTTCACCTCCAAATCCGCGTTTAAATCGCGATAATCCTGTCCATGGGTGATCTTTATTTTCTTCCGGACTGACTCCCCAGAAGTTAAACTCTGTGCATCCTCGTTTCTTCGCTTCGAGAATTGCAGCCCATAGTGTCGCATGAGCGAAGGGGAGTTTGTGAACGATTGACGCTCCTTGGTGATAATAGCCTGCATGTTTATCGTACAAGATTACAGAGCTGGCAAAGTCTTTACCTTCCAATGAAGCAGAAAAAATCTGACAATCGTTTTTGAAAATATCGAGTTCGAACTCGGTTGATTTGTGAGAGAAGGGGACAAATTTTTGTCGAACAGCGGTCTTGCTGTGTAGTTTCCAAAATGTTTCCAGATTGTGTCCCTGCGTTGTCTTAATCCCATATTTCTCAATTCTTCGTACTTCGTATCGTGTGGACTTCCGCATATTCTTCAACAAATCCTCCTCGCTCTGTGTGAGATCGAGAATCCAGGTTCGGTTTGGATTGATGTGGAGTGGCGCGGTTCGGTACTTCTGTTTGGTAAATGTTGATTGTGTATCTTCTGTCAAAAGGGGAGAAACACGAACAAAATCACAGTTCTCTTTTCGACCGATGGTTTTGATTTCTTCTAAAAAGAAAGCGAGTGTCTTCTTATCCTCACCTTGAAGCAACGGCCCATGCGCTACATGAAGAAAAGTTCCTCGTCGTGCAGGAATCTTCTGACACTGTGCGATTCCGACCATTTTATTCCCTTCAAAAATCCCAAGACGCAGGTTCTTTTCCCCCAACTGTTCTCGAAATTTTCCGAAATTTTCGGTTTGCAAAAAAGTCTTCGCGCCTTTGAAGTTGTCGTAAAATTCTTGGAGCTGGGATGCTGAGATTTCTTTGATGTTAAATGTCATTTTTAAAAGCCTTTTCGTAAGGAATAATTATCTTTTGAATGATAGCAGAAAGAGTTTTGTTATTCGAAAGATTGTGTTTTTCTCTATTGTGGATGACGTAATCAACAGTGTTGGAAAGCTGTTTTTCATTATAAATAAAAGAGGTGTTGAATTTTTGTGCCCAGAGGTGATTGCACCCCTCTTCTTTTTGAACAAGGGGTTTAAACCCCTTGTTCAAAAAGTTGGCTTCGTTCAAAAAGTTTTCTTTATGATATATACGGGATGATATTCCTTTTAATTTCTGTACAACCTTCGATAACTCATCCTGTGTACAGATAATTACCATGTGAATGTGATCTCCACAAATATTGTACGCCAGTACTTTGAGACCTTCTTTTGTTACAATATCTTTGATCGTATTTGTGATTTTTATTTCTTCTTCAGAATCGAGAAAAACACCTTCCGATTGCTTTATTCCCAATTCCGCAGTTCGTTTAGAAATTCGACTATGAAACGTTACCCATGTAACCAAAAAAGCGAGAGGTTCATCCATTTTTAAAATATTGAGCAAAGCGTTTCACGTCTTTTTCGGTTGTTCGCTTGTTCGTCGGAAACGTAACATAGTGCTGGGCGAAAAGTTCTGCTCCGGAGCAAAGTCCCTTCGTGTAACCGAAATTTTCTAACTTCACACCTCGTGGGGCGATCGGTTCTCCGTCCCATTCATTGAGACGAAAACTGATTTTTTTAGCCTTCGTAATTATTGCGTCTCGATCAACACCGGTCAGAAGTACCCGAAAAGAATTGTCAGGAATGGTGATGATGGCATCTGGGAATAATTTCTTCAATTCGACTTTCCACACGTGTGCCATGAGACTTCGCCGGCTCAGATCATCGGTTCTTTTACTCAAGTTTCGGAGGAGAACATGCTGGATTTCGGGTGGCATTTTTGTGCGCGGGAAATCTTCTTTTCCTCTGCGTTCACTGAGGGTAACGGCACGAGGCAGGATTTTGCTTTTATTAAAAACGGCCGCGATGTATTTTCCTCCAACATTCCACCATGGCAATGTGAGTGAGAAAATCATCGGTTGAATCAGATGACGAATCGTCCACGCTTTCTTGGGTAACGGAAGATCAATGCCATCAAATTGCACCGAGAAAGGGGATGTGTCGGGCCAGAGAAGCGCGCCTCCTGAAATACAAGAGACATCTTTTTCTCGTCCGAAACTCAGGATTTTTGCATGGCAATTCTTCGTGCTCATGTCGAATGAATGGGCATCATCGGCGATCACAAAAATTCGTTTTTCTTTTGCGACGGCGAAGATTTCTTCAAGAGGTGCATGTTGCCCAAACGTATCGGAAACCAGCACCATCCCGAGTTGATCGGATTTTTTTTTAAAGTCTTCAAAGGAAATGTTTCCGTGTTTGTCCGTGTCGAGCCAACAGATTTCCCGTCCGGCTGTCAGAAAGGGAGTGGCCATCACAGCGCATGAGAACGCCGGAATTCCAATCTTCTTCTCATCCTTCAATGCTGGTCCAACAATGCGTACAATCTCAGCGAGTGCCGTCCGAGCGGAGTTAAAAAACTTCACATTCTCTGTTCGCAAGTATTGCTTGAGGGGGATGGTGATGTCTTTTTTTCCGACAACAATTTGCTTCACCGCATGCAAGGCATCTGGCAAAAGAAAGTGTGGAGAGATTTGATTTGAAACGAGCTTCATTGAAACAATTGCAGAATAGTTTGTGGGAGACGAGATTCAAGCAGAATCGCATCGTTTTTCTTTAGTGTTGTGAGAATCTTCTTCAGCCCTTCAATATCATCTCCGTGAAAGAGTGATCCGCAGATGATTTGTCCGAGTTCTGAAAAATCAGGTTTGAGCCAAAAGACTTCGGCGCTCATTTTTTCCAGTTCCACAAAGATTTGTCGATGCACTTCTTCAGCTTTTTTCCCCAATTCTCTGAGAGGAATACCGACAAAAATTTTCTTTCCTCCAAAGGTTCCCAGATGTTTCACCGCTCCTATCACACCATCGGGATTGGCAGAGTATAAATCTTCGAGCAATGTCGCACCATTTGCTAACGTTTTCATATTTAACGCTTTATCAAGGGGAGGAAGAAGCGGGAGGGATTTTGCAATTTCAGTCCTGCTCATGCCAGCTTCGCGAGCACATTCAATTGCCAATAAACTATTGGAAACAAAGAACGTACCACTCCATGGCAAGGTCATCTTTTCTCCGTACATTTCAAAGGTGCTCTGGTGATGTTCGCTCTTCAAATTGTGTGCTATGGAAAGAGAGAGGGGAATCTTCGTAGCTTCAATCTTCACATCTTCTGCGATTTGGCACAACAGGGGACTATCGGCATTAAAGAAAACTTTCTCAGTTGCGGATTCTGCAAGTTCAAACTTCGCTTGTTGAATATTCCTCTGTGATCCGAAGAGCTCAATATGTTGGGCATTAATTCCAGTAAGAAGTCCGATATGAGGTTGTGCAAATTTGCACACGCCTCGAATTTCTCCACGACGATAAGCTCCTATTTCCACGATGAAAAATTTTCCATTTTCCATTTTCCATTTTCCATTTGAAGATGCATTAAAGAAGTTTTTATTTTTAATGATAAGTCGTGCGATGGCGACTTCATTGTTTTCATTTCCTGGATTGTAGAGGACGTTTTGTGCTCCAAATTTGGACTGCAATAAATGAATCAAAATCTGTTTCGTGGACGATTTCCCAAAACTTCCCGTGATTCCAATACGTTTCACTTTTGAATTTTTCACAATCTGTTTGGCTTTGAGAAACAAAACCTTCCGTGCTAGTCCTACTGGAACCTGTGAGAGCATGACAGCAATTCCAACAGTTATGGTGGTCGTTCTTTCCCAGATCGTGACAAGGAATAAAAGGGGATATTGGACCGTCATTATTACCTCCACATACATGAGTCCGTAGAGAAGAACGGAACTAAGAAGGAGGAACGTTCCGATAATCATCAGCATTCGTCCAGACTTTTTTGGTCGCGGGAGAATACCTTTGAAAAACCAAAAATTATACCAAAGGGTTATAAAGTCTCGTTTTCCATCTTTCGTTTTCAGATGCGCTCGCATCCGATCGAGTCGGTATTCGCGGAGTTGCCAGTTGAGCAGATGCCAACTGGTCGTTCGTATTCCTAGAACGAGAAGGATGAAGGAGAGTGCAATTTCAAGAAAGTCCATTGTGTAGAGTTCGAACTCTAAGAGTTCGAACTTAAAAATTTAGTAACGTATTCGGTGATTTTTTTTGCGTGTGTTTTGTGAAGTCCGTGTCGGGCGTCGGAAATCACTTTGAGTTCACATCGTGGAATAGATTTCTCAAATACGCGTGCTGATCTCATCGGGGTGATGGCGTCATTCCGTCCCCAGATGAGGAGTGTCTTTTGTTTGATATTTGGCAATTGATCTCTGAAGTCTGGTTCAGCTAACGTGCGCTGAAGCGTTTTTTCAAGCTTCGTTGGTACGAGTGCCCAGTCATGTGCTCCGAGGAGCTTACCGATGATAAGTGGACGGAGTTTCTTCGGGCAATAATTTCGAAATACTTTTTTAAATTGTGGGCACACTTTATTTACCAAGAAGAGTGTTCTTTGACGAATACCTCGTGGTCCCCATTTAATTCCTGCTGCACCGGTTAAAATTACTTTTCCTTTAAATTCAGGATGTTTTAATAGAAATCGAATAATTATTCGGCATCCAAACGAATGCCCGTAGAGGGCAGGATTTTCTAGTTTCAATGCTTTCAACGTCTTTTCCAGCCATACTCCATAATCATGCGTCGTCCATTCATTCATCGGAGGGAAGTCAGACTGGTCGAATCCTGGCAGTGCGAGGACGTATACTTCACACTTTTTCTCCAATTTCTCCACAAGATTTCGATAACTCTCCTCCAGTGTGAGTCGAGGATCCCAGCCGTGGAGAATAACGAGTTTCTTTCCAGACCCTCCGTGAAAGTAATGAGTCTTAATGCCGTCAACGGTGATGAAGTTTGAATTCATAACATGGCGATTGTAATTATTTTTCAAAAAAAGGGGAGGCGAGAAAAATTTGACCAACAATGATATTTTTCTACAATCCTCTCGTTCTCTTCAAAAGCGCGCGTGTCGTATAACGGCTTATTACCCCAGCCTTCCAAGCTGGTGACGCGGGTTCGATTCCCGCCACGCGCTCCATTAAAAACCAAAACACCCCTTGTGGGCTTTTTTGTTTTTTCTTTTGCGACGAATTCGCAGGAATCTAACCCGGGTTCGATACGACGAACGGAGTAAATGAGAGCTTGCTCACAATTTACGAGTGAGGAAGTCACGAGGGACGAGTATAGAGGAGTGAAGCGACGACGCCATGAATACATTTGCTTTTTCCTGATTCTTTGGGTAATATGATATTATCATATGATAATATCATACAATGAGTACACTCTCAGTTCCACTTCCAGAGAATTTGCGTTCGAGTATTAAGATGCTTGTAAAGCAAGGAATTGCTCCTAACGAAGCAACTGTTGCACGAAAAGCAATTCGATACTATCTTGAAGATCAAGCGGTTGAAGCGGTGTTAAAAGCACAAAAGGAACCGTCTCTTCAGGGGAATTTGGATGATTTGGCTTCTAAACTCTAAACTCTAAACTCTAAACAATGGAAGTTGTTTATAAACCCATCTTTGTTCGGCAGTATAAAAAAATTCAAAAAGCACTTCAACAGGAAGTGAAAGAAAAGATAGGATTGTTTCAGAAAGATCCAAGCCATTCTTTTCTCAAAGTGCATAAATTGCATGGGAAATTGAGAGGATTTTATAGTTTTTCAGTGAATTACGAATATAAGATTGTGTTTGAATATGAGACGAAACAGAGAGCATCGCTTCTGGTTGTGGGAAATCATGATGTGTATAAATATATTCCTGATTCGTCGTCCGTCTTCGTGTGATGTCACCTGTGGGCAGGTGACTGGCAGAAAATGTTTCAGTTTTTATTACAAATGGGATGTGCATTTAAACATAAGGTTCAGGACATAGCCCTGAACCTGCACGTAAGTGATGTTCCTCGGAATGGGATAGTTATTTTTTTTTCATAAAATCGAAAAGCATTCCTAATAATTCTGCGACAAAACCTATCATTACACCTGAGACGGTGCTTTTCCCAATAATTGACCAATTAAACCCAGTTTCTTTGAAAAGATAAACAATAGCGATTAGAAAGCCAACAATGATTCCTATTGTTAAACCACCCCAAATAGCATTCTTTTTTTTCCAGAACAATATTAATAAAACAATTGATATTCCTCCAAAAATTGTCCAAACATTTAAATCTAACATGTTTATTTTATTATTTTTTACTATTCCAAACGTAAACTTCCTCACGATGTCTGTCAATTTCAATCAGAAGCCCTCCTCATCCGATTCTGGCCAAGCCAGAATGACGGGGTGGAGTTGAATTCCAAGATGACAGAAGGGGGAATCTTTCTATAATCCAAACATGTTCGAAAAAACAATAATCTGGGCGTATCCAACCGACACAAGTTTTGGACTTGGGGTTCGGGCAGATGACGAAAGGGGATTGGAAAAGTTAGCAAAACTCAAAGGGCGTTCTGTGAAAAAGTTTTTTTCGCTCATGGTGAAAGACTTTGAAATGTTGTGTGAATTTGCAGAAGTGCCGAGAGGATTTAGCGAATCCTTTTTTTTCGATAGCCCAAAGACAGCGTTGTTGAAACCGAAAAACACACTTCCCAAGTCTCCCTACTGGCCAGAAGACAAGGTGGCGTTTCGAATTTCTACAATTAAAGAGGTCGCTGAAAAAATAAAATATCCGATTACTGCGACCTCAGCAAATCTTGGAGGAGGAAAACCCATCTTTGATGTAGAACGACTTAAAAGAACCTTTCGCACTCGCGTAAAAGTGGTTCCCAATTTTACGACTATCCCAGAAGCAGAACCCTCAGAGATATGGGACTTTACGGTAACTCCAGCGGTACAAATTCGGTGATCTCTTCGGGAATGTGTTTTATGAATTGAACGGCTTCGTTGATACCGACAGTTAGTGTTGCCACGATAATTCCTCCGATAAGAAGCCCGATACTGATGAGTCTCATGGCTCGTGTGTAGGGGATTCCAAAAAGAAAAGCGATAAGACTCCCGCTCCATCCGCCACTTCCTGGGATCGGAACTGCTACAAAGAAGATCAAGAAAACCTCTCCCCAGATTTTCATTTTTTTTGAATGTTTCTCTCGTGTTTTTGCATAAATTTTCTGGAGAAATCGATGAAATGGAGGACTGTGTTTTGCGCAATATTTTGTAATATGAGGAAGAAGCCACAGTACGATGCCCACAGAAACAATATTTGCCACAATTCCAGCCGTAGTTGCGTAGACAATAGGGAGACCAAAAGAAAGATGTCCCATTGGAATAGCGAGACGTTGCTCTACCAGTGGAAGGGAAGCGAGGAAGGCGGTTTTTATAAATGCCCAAAACATTGACTGTATGGTAGAAGAAAAGAAAAAAAAGAAAAGAAACATTCTGTAAAATTCTCCCCCTTTGTTAGGGGGAGTTAGAGGGGGTGCTTTTTTATATCCCATCCAATCCCCAGTCAAACGGAGGACAGGCTCTCCTTTTGCAAGGGGAGGAATCGTTGAACAAAAAAAGAAAACACAAAATCCCGCAGGTCAATCGCAATCAGTGAAAAAAGATTGTGTAAACACATTTTTTGTTCTATAGTTTTTGCAGTCTTTATTTTTTCGCATATCTAAGCGAAAAGGTGCGTGTAAAAGTTATCCACTCTTTGTACACAACTTTTGCACAATTACACAAAAACAGATCAAAAAATGCCAGAGAAAAACTTGTTTCACGAGCCAGTATTGAAAAAAGAAATTCTTGCGCTCCTGTTTTCGAATGAGATCAGGACGGTCTTTGATGGAACAATTGGGCTTGGTGGGCATGGTGAAGCGCTTTTAGAAGATTTCCCAAATATTACAAAATACATTGCTTGCGATCTGGATAGAGAACACTTGGTCTTTGCCGAGAAACGGCTTTCTCAGTGGAAGGAGAAGATGGTGTTTTGTCATTCAAACTTTTCTGAGATCAAAAAGATTGTTCAAGAAAATAGTATTGAGCGTCCACTTGCGATTTTTCTCGACCTTGGGCTCTGCTCTCATCATGTTGATAATGCGGACAAGGGGTTTAGCTTTGAAAAAGATGGACCCCTTAAAATGGCCTTTGATGGAGAAGAAAATCAGGATTGTGCGCAGATTTTAAATAACGCCTCCGAACAAGAACTTTCACAGATTCTTCACGAATACGGAGAAGAACCGTTGGCACGAAAACTCGCTCGAAAAATTGTAGAAGCACGGGAGACGAAACCATTTGAAACGACCTTCGATCTTCGACAACTTATCGAAGAAAATACGATTCCTCAAACACGAAAGAAAACGCTCATGCGTGTGTTCCAGGGGTTTCGTATTGCGGTGAATGATGAACTGAACGTTCTTCAACAAACACTGGAAGACGCACTTGAAGTGATGCAATCAGGAGACCGAATGGGCGTGATTTCCTATCACTCTTTGGAAGATCGTATCGTGAAAAAATTTGTCGTTGCCAACGGGAAACCGGAAACCATCGAAACAGAATTATCACTTCACACAGAAGTGGCGCCTGCAAAGATTACCCTTCTCAGCCGAAAGCCAGTTGTTCCAACAACTGAAGAAATTGAATCCAATCCTCGTGCACGAAGTGCAAAGCTTCGTTTATTTGAAAAAGCCATATGAACGTAACACACCACTCAACAACCGATATGGAAAAACCAACGCATGTGACGGTGGCGGAGCGGAACTATTTTACGTGGGTGCGAAATATTGGAGTATTGATTTGTATTGTATTGGGCTTCTTTTATCTCTTGTGCCTCAATTCTTTGGCGACGAGAGGGTTTGCGCTTGAGGAACTCAAGGCCGAGCGAATGGCGATTCAACAAGAAATAGAAGCATGGGACATTGCACTTGCGATTCCAATGAGTTTGTATGCGTTGCAGAGTTCGGAACAGATTCAAGAAATGGAAAGTATTACGAGCAATCGTCGATATTTACAAGTTCAAAACGGACAGGTGGCGATGAGAAATGAATAATGAATAATGAATAATGAGTAATGAAAAAAAGTTGTGTCATTGTTGAAACCTTCTTTTTCACTGAAATGGAATGGAAGTGAAAGAGAAGGTGGTGAATCGATTACTTATTAATTTATCTTCTGGGCAGAGCCGGATGAGTCTTTTGATTTAGTACTAAACTTACGGCTCCGGAGCCTGTTGGAATACCTAACCCGGGTTAGAATATTTTCTAGTTCGAACTCGGATGTTCGGATATTTGGTCGGCTTCAGAGCCATGGAAAGACTCATCCACCTCTATGAGTATTTCATGCTTTTCCATTCCATATTCGGTTACCTTCTCTTTTGTTTTCGCTTCGCTTCAACAAAAAAGAAGGTTCCAATGTCACTGCCTTTTTTTTATCTCCTTTTACTTTGAATTGGCTATAATAATGGGGAAATGAGGAAGAATTTTCGATTCCGGATTTTCTTCCTGCATTATTGACAGGATTGTCGCCAAGCGACAATGACGAGAAAAATAAAATAGTATATAGTTCTGCTTGATGCAGATATTAAATTTTCTCGAGAAACAGTTTGAGAAGATATTTCTGACGCCTATTCGCTCAATGAAACGACGGTATATTCCGTTACTTCTGATTTATTTTTCATATGGATTGGCGGGATTTAGTGCGATTGCGCTGAGCTTTTGGGAAAAGGAAAGCTTGTCGTTGTCTGCGGAACAACTCATTTCTATTTCCGTCTGGATAATGGTGCCGTGGACACTGAAGATGGTGTTTGGGCAGATGGTGGATTCGGTGACGTTGTTTGGAAATCGACGAAAATCCTACATTTTTGTGGGTGCATTTTTTATGGTGATTGGATCGATCCTTTTAGCTTGCTTGGCGGGAGACTATGAATGGATTGACTGGATTGGCGGGGAATACGCGGTATATCTTCTGTCAGCAATCTTTATGACATTTGGATTTGTGATTCAAGATGTGACGGCGGATACCATGACCACGGAAGTGGTGGAACGTACGGAAATGAAAAAAGGAAAGAAAGTAAAGCGTTCCGACGAGGTGGTGCAATCAGAACTTTCGATGGTACAGTTGTTGGGGCGATTGGCACTCAGTTTAGCGGCGTTTTCAGTAGCGGGACTTGGAGGATGGTTGGCTCAAAATGTGCCGTATGAAACAATCTTTTGGATGACGCTGGTTATTCCATTTCTCTCTTGTGCGGGGGTGCTTTTTATTCGGTTGGAACAAATAGAAGACCACGAACGTAAACCACTGAACAAACATATTCTGTTTTGGGGACTCATCTTTGCGGTGTTCTCGGTTTTTATGGCGATGTCGAACATTCCTTTTTCTCAGGAAATTATCTTTGGAGTTTCACTTGTTCTGTTGTCGGCGATGATGGTCATCATCACCAAAGAACTTCCGC
>CAZEON010000009.1:0-25216 GCA_964513975.1 uncultured Candidatus Peribacteria bacterium | reverse complement strand
TTTGTTGATACGACTTCCCGTCTTTTCTTATGATGAAAACTTAGGACTTTTTAGGGAGAGGATGTTGACATTCTGTGTGAATTGTGTCAATATGAATGTGTTCTTTTATATTTCAAAAAGATAGGCATCTATTTGTGCATGAGTTCCTTTGTGAATCTCGCGCGCAAATGTCCTGCCTATTCTTACTGTGTTGATTTTTGGATTCGTTAATTTGTTTATTTTACAGGTGAACAAGTGAACGAATCTAATTATTAACTAAATCTTTATATAATGACAAATCTATTTAACGCCACCCTTGAGTGGCTTGTTGCCCTTTCTCCGTTTGAATGGGTCGGACTTATTTGTATTCTCATAATAATCTATAGAGCTATTAGCTACTGGGTTAAAAGGAAGGTATTAACAATTGATGGCTGTAAATGCCACCCCTTTCAAAAATCTAAAATATGGAAACCATTCATATGTGTTACTAAAGATGTTAAAAAACTTCTTCCTGGAGAATGTACTCCTATTGGAACTACTGGAAGATATGTCGGACGCACCTCTGTAGAAAAGGGAGATAAAACCAACAATACTTGGGGTTATTGGGAGGAATCCTAATTGTACAAGCGTACATGAGGCAGGACAAACAAGCTGACGAAATAAATTCGTCAGCTTGTTTGCTATTTCCTTTCAAACAAGATCCCAACAACAAAGAGTCTCACTCCTCCAAAAATCCACCAACCTGATTCTCCCAGAGATTCTTATATTCTCCTCCCTCTCTTTGAATCAATTCATTGTGAGACCCTTCCTCCAAAACCTTCCCATCGCCGATCAAGACGATTCTGTCCATTTTCTTGAGCGTAGAGAGTCGATGCGCAACAACAAGCGTTGTTTTGTTTTTCATCAATGTTTCCAGCGCCTGTTGAATCAGAGACTCTGCCACCGAATCCAAAGAACTCGTCGCTTCATCCAAAACCAATATAGGAGCGTTTTTGAGCATGGCACGAGCAATGGCTACTCGTTGTCGCTCTCCGCCTGACAACTTAATCCCTCTTTCTCCCACAAGTGTTTTGTAACCATTCGTGGTGTTTTGGATGAACTCATCCGCATGTGCCATTTTGGACACTACAATCACCGCTTCTTTTTTTGCTTTCAAGTTCCCGTATTGGATGTTTTCAAAGAGGGAACGATGAAATAACAATGGCTCCTGTGGTACGTATGAAATTGCGGATCGTAAATCTTCTTGTCGAATTTGTGTAATATCCTGACCATCTACAAAAATCTCTCCTTTCTCTATCTCGTTAAATCGAAGAAGTAATTTTGTAATTGTAGATTTCCCTGCTCCAGAACGCCCCACCAAGCCAACATGCTCTCCTGGTTTTACTTTGAAATTAAAGTTTTCAAAGAGGGGCCTCCCTTTTGTGTATTCAAATTTCACATCTTTAAATTCAATCATTCCTTGGCGAATACGACAAACCTCTGGTTTGTCAGGATCGAGAATGGTTGGGGTTTTTTGAATGATTTCTGTCATTTCTTCTGCATCAGAAAAGACGGTATACAAATCCTTAATCACTTGTCCAAAATTCCAAAAGTTCATGTAAATTCCAACGAGATACGCCTGTGTAAGCACCATTGTTCCGATCGTTACGGTTCCATTTATCCATCCTTGAATCAAAATCCAAAACGTCGCCGCTTCTAAAAGCGTCATCAAAGATGCTTGTAAAAAGTCTTGCTTGATCCCAAAGATCCATGTTTTCATTCGCGCATCATTCTCTTTTTGTGTTTGGGTAAACATTTTTTTTCGTTCAAACAAAGATCGGGCAAACATTTTTATTGTAAAAGCATTTGAAATACCATCGGCAAAAAGCCCCTGTGATTTTGTTTCCTCCTTCGCTCGAATAATTTCATATTTCCTTCGTTTTAAAGAGAAAAAGCTCACTACCAACCCGTACACAACGGCCCACACAAGAAGCATAATCGCAATTAATGGAACCAGTGGAAAAAGAACCACCACCGAAAACAATAATCGCAAAATATTCGGCCAAAAATTAAAGTAGATCATGTCGTCCAGTCGCTCAAACCCGCGAACAAATCGTCCGGCTTTGGCCACCAAGCTTCCCACAAAACTATCGACAAAGAAATCTATCGGGTGTTTGTGCATGTTTTCAAAACATACGTTTTGCAAATCTCGCATTCCTTTCGCTTGAAAATGCGTAATCAACCAATCTCCCACCCGCTCTAGTCCTGGATAAATAAGAACCGCAAAGCTTGTTACCATAATAAAAATCCGTAATAGCTCCGGCCAGAGGCTTGTCCTCTCTTCCCCAGAGAATTCGGTGATCAGATCAAAAAACTCTTTGTAGTAAAACTGAACATAGATCGCTAACGCAATTGAAATCGCTTTCACTAAAAATTTAAGATAGAAATAGGCTGAATACTTTTTTGAAGTACTCCAGTAATATTTAAGTGTTGCCTGCGTTGTATTTTTCATCGTAGAATTGGTTGTTCGTCTTTTGAGTTTTCGAGGGGACTCCCCTGAGACGGCATGCAAAGAGAATGTTTCATCTCTAATAGCACATACTTTTCATGAAACGAATGAACTTGTATCCTGTTACAATTATCAATAATAACAATGAAATGTCTACCCCACCTGTTTTAGAATTTATTTCCGCTTAAACAAGATTCCAGCGTCACCAACCTTGTCCTTGTCTCCAAGCATCGCCTTCATCCTTGGCGCACTTTCAGGAAGAAGTACTTCCGCCATTTCTATGAGCTGTTCGAGTTTTTGCAAAAGTACTGCGAAAACCTTCTTACACCCTTTCAAACAATATCTCTGCCTTCCCAATTTTTTTCTCATCTCCCAACATCGCTTTCATTTTAGGATAGGTTTCCGGAAGAATAACCTCTGCCATTCTTGTCAGGGTTTCTAGTCCTCGGTATAAAACAAAAAGGTCTTGCTGGGCCATTCCTATTTCAATCTGCGTCGCTTCCCATGGTTTCCTATGACTTAAGTGTTGATTTAATTCGTGAACAAATCCAAAGAACACCTTAATGGCTGCCTGAATTTTACAATTCTCCAAGTCTTCGTTAAAGATTTTTTCTAAAGTTTTTCCTTGTATTTCGTCGCTTGGTTCGCGAAGGGACACATCAACTCCGTTGTGTTCTTTCTTCGCGTTGTCAAAACTCCCATCTAGTACTTTGTGAATAAGGACTATTCCCCTGTTGAACAGGTTTCCAACACCTCCTGCCAGATGAGAATTGTAAAACGAATGAAAGTTTTCGAGTGAAAAATCTCCATCATTTCCAAATTCAAACGAACTCAAGAGCCCAAGTCTGAGCGCATCGTTCCCGTATTTTTCTGACAACTCTAATGGCGAAATTACATTCCCCAAGGACTTCCCCATTTTCTCTCCGTTGACAGTAAAAAACCCGTGGGCAAACACTTCTTGTGCTGGCTCTATTCCTGCAGAAAGCAACATCGCTGGCCAAATAACACAGTGAAATCGCGTGATGTCTTTCCCCACGATGTGAACTGCTGACTTCCAAAAATCACGTCTATCATCTGTATCAATTCCTGAATAATAGTTAATCAATGCATCAAACCAAACATATATTTTGTGTCCATCATCCCACGGGAGAGGAATTCCCACCTCAGCATTTTCTCTCGAGATAGAAACGTTTTCAAGTCCTGATTTAATAAAGCTGATCACTTCGTTCTTCCGTGTTTCGGGAAGGAGGAGCTTTGGATTTTTTTCATAGAGCGCCAAGAGCTTGTCTCCGTATTCCGACAGTTTAAAAAAATAGTTTTCTTCTTCCAAAATATCTGGCTTTGTCTTGTGATCAGGGCAACACCCGTTCTCATCAAGATCTGTTTCTTTCAAAAATGTTTCACACCCCGTACAGTATTTCCCTTCGTATTTTCCTTTGTAAATATCGCCCTTGTCATGGATTTTTGTGAGAATTTCGTGAACTGTTTTTTGGTGTCTTGGCTCTGTGGTGCGGATAAAGTCATCAAACTGAATCCCGGTCTGTTCCCAGGTTTCTTTCCACGTCTTCGCCATTTCTTCCAAATATTCTGGAATTGGTTTTCCCGACGCCTTTGCGGCATCAACAGTTTTTTGAGAGTTTTCATCGACCCCTGTGAGAAAAAATACATTCTCCTTCCCGAGTTTTTTTCTCCAATATCGCGCCAATGTGTCAGTCGCCAATGTGCAATACGCGTGTCCAATATGAGGCACGTCGTTCACGTAATAAATGGGCGTGGTAAGATATTTTTTCATCACAGGAGTTATACCCGAAACAGAGCTGATTTCAATAACAAACTTCCTTTTGAAATCTTTTGAAATTTTTTTTAAGGAGAGGGTATGATAGACTTTACAAAGTATGAAACCGTCTTTTGTAAGCAAAACGATTCAACCCTCTTCCAGAATTTACGCTTTCCTTTTGGTAATTTTGTTCGTGGCCGTCGGGGTGGGGCTTTTTCCGCTACAAGCTTCTGCAGCATTTTCTTACGCCAAAACGATTGATTTGACTGGAAGTTCGGGAGCTGGAACTAATTATGTTCTCCCTCTTGTAATTAAATCAGGTACGGATGATGCAATTTCGGACATTGGTCTTGATAGGAATGCTTCTGTTTTTCCACACGATATTGCTTTTTTTGATAATGATGGGACTACGGCTCTTGATCACTGGATTGAAGATTCGGCCGCAGATCCGATCACGATATGGGTTGAAGTAAAAGATGATCTTGGGTCAGCGCAGTCAATTGTTATTAAATATGGAGATTCGGGGGTTACAACACTTTCAAATGGAGCGAATACGTTTCCATTCTTTGATGACTTTGAAAGTTACACCGTTGGAACACTTCCTTCCCCTTGGACTATTCGTAATAATGCAAACGGTGGAAGTATTAGTGTTCAGGCTGATCCTCTCGATGCCGGAAACAAAATAATGAAAATGTGGAACTCTTCCTCTGGGAGTGGTTGGCGAGCGGTAACAGGAACCTTTACTGCCGTTGGTACATCTACCGCTCTTCATTGGAAACGATATGAAAGTGGATCAGGAAGACACAAGGGAGGTCTGAGCATACTTGAGGGAGCGACTCATATCGTTTCGAATTTGTTTGATAGTTATTATCCAATGTGGGATAGTTATAGTGGAAGTGCCTATGTTGATTTTAGTCCTGATCTAGATTCAACCTACCCCGTAAGTGGGTGGCATAAAATGGTGGATACGGTTATTGGTTCGGAATATACATTAGACTACGATGGAACGGCATACACCGGAATTCAAAGAAGTTCTCAAACAAATGGAATCGATAACTTTTATTTCGGATCACTTGATACTGACACAAGTCATGTACTAGGACTCGATGATGTTTTTGTACGAAAGGTGGTGGACCCTGAGCCCAATGTTTTAAATTTAACACCAGTAGTCTCCTCTATCACATTCTCAGGTACAGCTAATGTCGGACAACTTCAAACAGGAAGCTATACATATGCAGATGCTGACAATGATCTCGAGGGAACTTCAACCTTCAGATGGCTGAGAGATGATGTAGTTATAAACGGAGCCACTTCACAAACATACACAACGGTATCTGCCGATGTGGAAACAACGCTTAAATTCGAAATAACTCCTGTAGCCGCTACTGGAGAAACTCCAGGGATAGCCGTGGAAAGTTCTGGAACCGCTATTGTGAACCTTGTCCCCTCTGATATAACCATCAGTTCGCAGACGGTTAATTCTAATAGTCCCATTGGTACAACCGTGGGAACTCTTTCCGCAACAGACGGGGATGCCGAAGCGACGTTCACATTTACTATTTCTTCAGGGGTCGGTTGCACAGCTTCTGATAATACGAAATTCACAATCTCAGGAACTGAACTCAAAATAGCCGAAGCCACGGATTTCTATACCAAAAGTTCCTACACTGTCTGCGTCCAAGTTGCCGACCAATATAATGACACCTACCGAGAAAACTTCGAGATTCTGATTCCCATTCCAGAAACAGTTACTGTTCCCTCCTCTGTTACTGGAGAATCCACACTTCCCGATGTCCCACGAATCATTCTCGATGAAGAAAAAATAGTTGATCTTTCCGCCGCGACCACTGCGGTGTCGGATGGAGATAGAGATGTTAGTATTGGAGGAACAACCTTTAATCTCGAAGCGTATACCGCAGGATCTCTCAATGGAGCGAATGTGAAAGAGTCTGCCAGAATAAATGTACAACAGGCGACACGAATCAGCACCGCTCAAGTTAATCTTGTGCTCACGCACACGGAAACCCCTGGTGTAGAACTCAGAATTCCAGATCAAACCGTCGTCTTTGGAGAGAGTAATGCCGACTTTTTAATTACTCCACCAGTCAACACTGAGACCACTAATGTTACAAATGTTCCTTCTGGATTTACTGTAGAAAAATCAGTCTCCGTTGGAAGTACGACAGAAACATATGTTTTTGATACACCCGTTGTGGTTGTTTTCAACAATGCCTACGACCGTATATTAATGCGCTTGGCAGGGGCCTCTTCTTGGGAAAATATTTCCCAGTGTTCTGGAACTTTTGCTTCGCCAACAATGCCTTCTTTTCCCGAATCTTGTTGGATTGCAGACAAGTCCATCCGACAGACAAGCGTTTACACGTTCCACTTAACTGAGTTTGGAGGACTTCTTGAAAATAATTACGGAAGTGGGAAACAGGCGTTGTTTTACGAGGGGATGAAGCGATCAGACATTCGTCAATCTGGATATGGAACCGATAAGAAAACATTTGCTGATAGCTATAAACTATCTCTTGCAGAGGCGGAAATGCTCAATCAAGGAAAGTCTGGAATTGCACAATTTATTACCACCACGTGGGAAAATAACAAGTTTCTCCGATATATATCAGGGCGCACATCTGTTGCTTATCAACGCTCTATAGCCCTCCAACAGGTGAAATATCGCATATCAAATAACCGCGAATTACGACCTGATATACAGCTCGTCATACAACAACGAAACAAGAACACCTTCCTCGCTTCTGCTCCCAAGAAAAATTCTCTCCAAGAAAAGTTCAACCGAATTGCAAAGATATTTCGGCCAAGAGGAGTTCCCCGAAAGCGTTCTTCTCAGCCCAAAACACGAGCAAGTAGCCGAATATCAACTTCTAATATGACACTCCGAACACGGGATCTTGTTGATAGACAAAAAAAGAGAAAACAAGAAGCCTCTAAGAACTACTTTTCCAGTGCTCCAAAAATAGAAAAACCACTTTCTCGCATTCAGCAATACCAGAACGAACGATTCGAACGAAGTCTGCTTCGCATAAAACGACCGCAAAGCAAGGGTGTTCTCCGGCATCTTCAAAATAATCTCTTCCTCTTTGCGAACTTCCTCAAAACATCTCTCTTTGATATGGCAGACATACTTTCTACAAATCTCTTTAAGACCTTGCACTAAAAGACACGACTTCCTTTTGCAATTGTCCAAAAACCTCTACAATGTCGCGGCAATGCTTCCCAAAAGGCCCGATTTCAAGACGAATAAACTCGCATTCATGCGAAAGAATTTCAAGGACTTATCCTTTGAAATGCGAGTCATCTTTTTGGCGCATTCGGCTACCGTGTTGTTCTGCTTTTTCCCATGGATTTCAGTCGAACCACTTTATGATAGTCCGTACTGGAACTCTGGATTCTTTGGACCAAGTGGTCTCATTGGACTCTTTATCTTTCTTTTCTCTGTTGTTGTCGTCGGGGTTTTTCTCGACAAACTCTGGGAAACGAAACGCATAAAATTACCATTCCCCGAACAACAATTCTTTGTTGGTGTGGGTGCACAACAAGTACTTCTTATTGTGTTAGCTTGGTCTGTGTTGATTTCTGTAAGTCGAGATTTTGAAGTTTCCGCTGTTCGATTTGGAATCTTCATTGCCCTTCTTTCTCAAATCATTGGCCTCGTTGCGGCATATCTTCAATCACAAAAAAACAGAAAACAGCGAGCGATGGATTTTTTCCAACCACCACAGCACCCACAAACAAAGAAACCAGCAAAAACAGAAAAACTCGGGGAACTTTTTAGTGCCGACGAGGGGGAAGATAACGCACTTGAAGAATGACAAAAGATACAAAAAAAGATAATTCATTTTTGGCAGAAACCCAGCAAGAAGGGCGGGCTTCAGGGAAGGTGAAAATATCCGACCTTGATGCAGCCATTAATTCTGTGAACGCGATTATGCACGAAGATGTCGCCAAGAGTGTTCGCGACACAAAAGAAGAAGAACTCCCGACAACAAAGATCGTTGTGTATTGTCACGATTGTAGAGAACTGGTCCCGGCAGGATTTGGAAAGACGCTTCGCGGGAACGCTCGAACTATATGTGGCACATGTAATTCAAAGAAAATTTCCATGGGCCGAGAGGAGGCGCTCACGCGTTTTTACCACCTCAATGATCGAAAAAAAGACGAGCCCAAGAAGAAGATAAAACCAAAGCCAGCAAAAAAGTAATCAATTTCCCAGGAACCAAGGGGAAAGGCTTTTTTTAATGTTTTCACGTTCTTCGTCAATCCTTTTTTCTTGTGCATGTATACACATGTATACATAATGTATGCAGAAATAAAAAACACACATGGAAACACAATTTACACCAAAGGAACTCGCCACGGTAAAAGTGATCCGAAACGAGATGATGCGAAGTGGAAAAGTTCCCTCCATCCGACAAGTGATGGAAACCATGGGATACCGATCTCCGCAATCGATCTCTCGAATTTTTGACGAACTTACAAAGAAGGGCGTTCTTTCTCGAACAGTAGATGGAAAGTGTTTATTTAATGAAGGCGTGACAACCAGTTCCGCAAACCCTGGAACGGTGAATGTTCCCCTTGTAGGAACCGCAAGTTGCGGAACACCCGTATTTGCCGAGGAGAACATCGAAGGGTATTTCCCAATTTCCGAACGCATAGCACCGCCCTCAAAAAAATATTTCCTCTTGCGAGCTCACGGAGACTCAATGAATAAAAAGGAAATTTATAATGGAGACTTAGTTCTCGTGCAGAAGCAAAATGTCGCTCACAACGGAGATCTTGTTGTCGCTCTTATTGATGACGAAGCGACGATCAAAGAATTTCAAAAACACGGCGATATGGTGGCGCTTCGCCCTCATTCTACAAATCCGATACACAAACCGATTATTCTCAGTGAAGAATTTCAAATTCAAGGAGTGGTTATTAAAGCCATCCCAGCTTCTTTCTTTAATCCCTAATTCTTAAATTTATATGAAACTCGAATTTGCTTTCAAACAAATTTAACCACACACTCACCCCCGCTCTAAGATACTTACTAAAAAACACATTATCATGGCAGAAGATGTAAAAAAATCAGCACTCGCGTCAGCTCTCGCGCAAATCGAAAAAGACTTTGGAAAGGGCTCAATTATGCGACTTGGCGACCACGAAAAAACCAAGATCGAAACGGTTAGCTCTGGCTCTATTTCTATCGATCTCGCCCTTGGTGGCGGATATCCAAAAGGGAGAATCATTGAGGTCTACGGTCCAGAAAGTTCTGGGAAGACAACGCTATGTTTACACGCGGTAGCCGAATTCCAAAAAGCTGGCGGAACAGTCGCCTTTATCGATGCGGAACACGCGCTCGACCCAAGTTATGCCGAAAAAGTCGGCGTTAATACTGACGAACTCCTTCTTTCTCAACCTGATTCTGGAGAACAGGCGTTAGAAATTGTTGAAGCTTTGGTTCGCTCTGGAGGCGTAGATCTTATCGTTATCGACTCGGTTGCAGCATTGACTCCTCGGGCGGAAATCGAAGGCGCGATGGGAGATGCTCAGATGGGATTGCAGGCTCGACTCATGAGTCAGGCCTTGCGGAAATTAACGGCGGTGTCCTCCAAAATGGGAACGACGATTATCTTTGTAAATCAAATCCGAATGAAGATCGGGGTGATGTTCGGAAACCCAGAGACTACAACGGGTGGAAATGCGTTGAAGTTTTACTCCTCGCTTCGAGTGGAAGTCCGAAAAGGGGCAAAAATCGAATCGGGAACCGGCGACACCAAGGAGGCGAACGGAAACGAGGCCCGCGTTAAAATCGTGAAGAACAAAGTTGCGCCACCGTTCAGAACTGCGATCGTTGATATCATGTTCAACAAGGGGATTTCTTGGGCAGCAGATCTTCTGGAAACGGCTGTAAAATTAGAGATTGTCGAAAAGGCAGGCGCCTTTTATTCCTATAAAACAGGGAAGGATGAACCCGTCAAGATTGGACAAGGGAAAATAAAGGCCGTCGAATTCTTTGAAGACCCGAAAAATAAAAAACTCGTCACTGATATTGATAAAATCGTCCGAGAAAAAGCGGCACTTAAATAACATTGTGCTGACGAAATAATTTCATAGAATACAAAGTCCTCGCTCGACTTGGGTGGGGACTGGAAAAAACATTTTCGATTTCGGATTTCAGATTTTTCCCATCATCCTCGTTCTTGTAAGCGCTTAGTGCTGAAATCGATTACACTTCTAAAAACTATAGACTCTGAACTATTAACTAATAACTTTCTCCCCATGACCTTTCAACTCCCAACACTGAATTATGATTACTCTGCTCTTGAGCCTTCTATGGATGCGAAAACAATGAAAATCCATCACACTAAACATCACCAAGGATACGTAAACAAAGCCAACGCTGTACTTAAGGAAACCGAATGGGCAGAAAAAACAACTGCTGATATTCTCTCTCATCTTGAAGACTTGCCTCCCGACATTCGTGTCGCTACAAAAGATAATGTTGGAGGCGTCTGTAATCATTCTTTCTTTTGGAACTGTATAAGCCCCGATGGCGGAGGAAAGCCAACAGGGGAATTAGCAACGGCGATAACCGATACATTTGGTTCATTTGAACAATTCAAGAAACAATTTACTGCCGCGGCCACCGGACAATTCGGAAGTGGATGGGCATGGCTCGTTGAAAAAGACGAGAAGCTCGAAATCATTGGCACCACGAATCAAGACTCTCCTCTCGCACTTGGATACAAGCGATTACTCGCGCTTGATGTCTGGGAACACGCGTACTATTTAAACTATCAAAATAGACGCCTTGATTATATCAATGCGTTTTGGAATGTGGTTGATTGGGATTTTGTAGCGGCTCAACGCTAAAGCGTTTTAAGAAACTCGGCCATCGCGTGCGCCGACCATCCACGATGAGACACTGCGTTTTTCGCTTCCTTTGTCATAGCTGAATACACGACATCATGTCCGTCGGGAATGAATACCGCAGAAACTGGAATTCCGGGTTCCATATCTGTTTCTGGTTGTTCTGTAATAACTCCTGAACACTTTCCGAGGCAGGTGTATGTTTTTTGCGTTGTGGGGTCGAAATACGCCATGGATGAATAGAATGTCGCCTTTCTGTTTATCTCGCCTTCTAGGAGCTTTAGAAACACATCTAGCCATGCTCCATCTTCTTTCTCCCCTATCTCTCGACGTGTCCGCAAGCCAAACTTTTCTGGACACGCATCCAAAACCAATCCTGAATCTTCTCCGATCGAAGGAAGTCCCGTAAGGTCTGCAAAAAACTTCGCCTTCAAGAGCGCGTTTTCTTCAAACGTCGTTCCTGTTTCTTCTGGATCTTCTGTTCGTCCAAGGTCTTTGAGTGATGCAAATTCAATATCTTCACTCAGTCCATGCACACGAAAAGCTTCGACCATTTCATTCCTTTTCCCTTTGTTTCCCGTGGCAAGCAATATTTTCATGATAATAAATCTCTTATTTTCCCTGTTGCTTGTGCCGATTTGTCAAGCTTAAATCGAAGCTTCATCGGTCGTCGAAGCTGAACCTGTTGGGATACTTCGTATTCCATCTTCGGTCCTACTTTTTGAATCGCTTTGATAAAACCTTTTGGCCCCCCGATACTTCGCACATAGACATCGGCTATTCCAAGGTCGCCTGCGACTTCGATTTCAGTCACCGTTACAAACCCAACCTGGTTGGGAGAAAGAAATTGCTGAAAAAACGGAGGAATTTTTTCCTTCAAGACGCTGGCCACTCGTTTACTTCGTTCCGACATTTTCATCGCTCGCATAGTGTCTATTTTCCTTGAAAAATCAAGGGTTTTTAGAGATACTGCCACCAATGAAATACTGCTTTTTAGACCTCGAAACAACGGGCTTGGATCACGAAAAAGATTCGATTCTTGAGATATCATTTTTCTTACAAGATGAAGATGGAACGAAGGACGAACTCATGGACGAGGTGGTTATCCCTACAAAGACTCCACTCATCCCATACGTGACCCATCTCACAGGAATCACTCCCGAAGAGGTGCAAACAAAGGGAGTTGAGCTTTCTTCAATTATCACAAAAGCAACCAACCTTATCGGTGATGCAGTGATCGTGGGACACAATATTGATTTTGATATTCGATTTCTCATCGAGAACGGCATCGATGTTTCGAAAAACCAGCGTATCGACACACATGAGTTGGCGCGAATTGCCCTGCTCGAGGAAGAAAGTTATGCGCTTGAAATCTTGGCAGAAAAATATGGGTTCGCTCATCACTCCGCTCACCGAGCGATGTCTGACGTAGAAGCGTCTGCTGAGCTCTTTGTGTTTTTGAAAGAAAAGATTGCAGAACTGCCGACTGGATTTTTTGAACAGGTGAAATCGTTTCTCGAAACCAAAACCAAGTGGGCGGCAAAAGATCTTTTTCTCCCGACCAAGGGAAATGCTTCTTTTGCGCTGGCCAAAAAGGAAGCTAAAAAACTTGCCGACTTCCCAGTCCCTGAAGACTTCTGGGCTTCGTTTGATGCAAACAAAGAAGGGGAAACACTGTTTGTACAGCAAGGAGAATCCGTCCCTTCAAGTGAATTCCTTCACGCTGTCGCACAGAAATTAGACAAACCTTCGCTCATTATCTCGCCGAAACTCGACTTCTTTCCTGGCGTCATGCAATTCCCAACACCCGAAGTTTTGTTTGCGCCTGACCAGTTTGAAAAATTTATTGAGAGCAAGAAAGAATTTAATAACTCTGAAACCGCATTCATTGTAAAATGTTTCCTACGACACTCATTGCAATTCCGAGGCGTTGATAAGTATAACCTCTTCGCTGACGAACGAAATTTGTGGACGAATGTTTTGGTCCCAAACGAAGAACATCCTGTGTTTCGAGATATTCTCGCTGAACGAGCCAAGGAAAAAATTGTTTCTCTCACTCCCGATGCGTATTTTCGATTCCGACACACGGACTGCTTGGCGAACCGAGTTTTGTTAGTAGATGAAACAGAGGTCTTTGCTGAAAAACTCCTCTTTGCCCCTTCGCAAAACTTTTCTCTTTTCTCCGCTCTCCACGATGAGATGACAAGTGTCCGAGCCCAATTTTTAGTGACGGGGGTTTGTAAAGATATTATCGAACCGACGCTCCAACACGGTCTCTCGACCTTCCCCCAAAAAGTGCTCCTCCCTTCACGAACAAAATTCTCGACATTTTCTGAAGGTCTTCGTGAACTGTCTCCTGATTTTGAACCCTTGGCTTTAGCTCTTGAAAATCCAGAAGCAGGGCTTGAACGATGGGTGAGTTATTTCCCTCAATCGGGGAACCTGTCCTTCGGGCTTTGGCATCCGGACAGCTGGCATGATATGAAGAAGGGGTTACAATCCGCTCCCGCCCTTTTTCTCTATCGTCATCCGCAGTTGCGAACAAACAACTTTGCGCGAATCTTTCTAGCACGTGACAAAGACCAACAATTCAAAATTGATGTCCTGTTGCTCGACAAAGAACTAACGATTCCTACCAAACTCGAATCGGCAAACTCGCCTGAGTTCAATAGTTTTTGTGCGGGAAAAATTGAAAAACTTCTTGATGATATCGATGAAAACCATAATTTACTCGTAAACATCTCCAGTCAAGAAACACTCAAAAAAATATTTTCTGAAGTGTCGGAACACACCACTTCAAAAGATTTTAAGCTCATCGGGGAAAGCGCCTCTGGGGGCTTAGGGAAAGTGTTTCAATTTATTAAACAAAATAAATCAAAAGTATTTTTTGCGCAAAAATTTATCGCTCCCGATCTGACAAAAGAACCATTCACAAAAATAGTAGTGCTGAAGTTTCCGTTCTCCCCTCCTCATCCGTTGTTCGACGCACTCAAAACAATGCTTGATGCTTCAAATATTGGCACATGGGACGCATGGACCGTCCCTCAAGTAACGGCCAATCTTTCTCGAAGACTTTCGACCTTCCCAAAAGCCAAAGAAATCATCTGGCTCGATCCTCGACAAAACGCCTCGTGGGGACGAGGAATCTTACAAGTTCTCTTCGGAAAGAAATAGTTTTTCGTGGTTCCAAGAAATCGCTCTTCTAAAAATGTTGCTTTTAGGGGATTTTCGTGGTAAGATGTTCTGATTTACTCAAAAAAAATGAATCAATTTTCCAATCTACCAACGCTTCGTCAATGGATTTCTCGTTCTGTGTTTCTCGAATCTCAAAAGAGAACCGATCTTCTTGAAAAACTTGAAACCATCCCTCAAGAAAGTCTTGAGCGACTTTTTAAGTCTTTCGAGGCCGCCGATCAACACCAGCATGACCTTCTCGTAAAGACCCTGAAAGATCGTCCTGGGTTTTGGGAAGAGTTCCAACAAATTGTTCGAGGAGGGCAAAAAGACGCCCTCGTCCGAAAAGAGGCTTCTTCCATAGAGACCGATCAAGCAATTCTTTCAGCCCTTGAAAAAGAGATTGCTGAAATTATCCCAACCAATAAATAATGAAAATTTTATTCCACCGGCCACGGAAAAGTGCTTCTCGCTTTCTATTTCAGGAGGGAGGACCATCTCCTGATCCTTTTTCAGCCGAGGACTTAGAAGGTCTCTCGAAAAAACAAGAGATACTGACGGTAGACCTAGAGAATGAGGGGGTTACAGGGGAGAAGTTGGTAAACCGGAAGGAGGAGGACATCAACACAGAGGCCTCCAAAAGGGCTGATGATCTTAATGCGATTGTAAGGAATTATAGCGACCCAAAAGAAAAGGAGCTTGTTGTTTCTGCTCTCCGGGACTCATTAAAGAATCGTGTGATAAGTTATGACACAAGCAAAGAGGGTCTCGAGAAAGGTTTGGATGATACCGAGTTCGAAAGTTGGGAGGGAACTCTTAATTTAGAGACGGAAGCGGCTCTTTTTATGTCAGACCCCGATCATGGAGAATTTACACTTATGGCCTTGCGACAAATTGTAGATAAACTACAACAAAATAAAGGGAATATTAACTGGACTGTGTTTAATGTCCAGGACTTCAAAGTTTCACGAGGGGCTCTTTGTATTCAGAAGATGGATGTGGGGAACCTGACTCTTTTTTCTCTGGACAATGTTGGCTCTCTTGAAAATAGTGCAGGAGTAAAAATTGCCAACAAGGAGCAACAGAAAGAGTTTCTTGATTCGCTGGAATCGAGCCTTGATGAGCATGTTGCTGCCTTAGCATTTTGCACCAATAACAATGTTAATTTCCCTGATCCAAAACCTGTTGAAGAGCAGGTTGTTGGAAATGGAGAGAATGACGAAACGGTTGTGATCGAAAAAGATGGGAAGGGGGAAGACGACATCCCTGAAGGGAGTGGCGATGAGGACAACGATGCCACGAAAGTCGTAGGTAATGGAAAGGAGGATAAAGAAGCCACTGAAACGGAGAAGGTTAAAGAAGAAATTGTTGTCCCAGAACCAACTGCTGAAGAACTCCAGCAAGCACGACAAGACAATGTTGATACTGCTTATAATATCCCGGGGAAAGCATTTTTGAAAACGCTCACGGAAGACGAGCGAGGAACAATGGAAATAACTGACGCAGATTTAACAACGAAAATCGATAGTCCTGTTGGAAAAGACTTCCAGGTTCTTGAAGGGGTTTTGAAGTATCAACAGTTTATAAACAGACAGTATGAAGGCTCTCTTAATGAAGATGGACTAAAAGGCTCAAAAACAGATGCCACATTGGCTCTGTGGAGAGATCGACAAGGAGAAACCTTGGCTAATCTTGAGAGAAAAACTCAGAATGTTCAGGTTGTGGGCACAAAAAAGGTAGATCCCACTATTTTAGAGGGGGGGGCTGCTATTGCTCAGGAAACAGATGTGAAGGAACAAGAAAATTCTCAAACTCCCGAGGAAACAGATTATTTGACGGAGAAAGAACAAATCCCTGAAAAACTTCTCGACAGCCATCTTGCGAATCGAGCAGAACGACAGGCGGGGAGAGGGAATTTTGAAAAGGCCTCGGGTCTTATTGCGAAACTAAAAGAGAAAATTCTTGGGAAGAAAAACGGTGAGCGAATAAAAACTGCTATTGAACAAGAACAATTGGTCTTTTCTAAAAATGACCAATTTTCTTCTGATAAAATTACTGGACTAAGAAACGAAGATTTTCTTACTTGGCATGACAAGGCAAATGGACAAACGTGGGAAAAAGACGGTTATGTTTACGTTGCCTCAACCGGAGCTTCTACAAACATGTCACTTGCAAAAGTGAAAGGTCGAACCAATGCGCTCACGGAACTCGGGAACGGTGTTCATCAGGATTTTGTCCCAATCGCAGATAAAATGTATGAAAACAAAAAAACAGGTGTTTATACCAATCGCGCTGTTTACCAAAAAAAAATAGAAGAAGATCTCGCGGATAAACAAGTAAACAAATATAATGCAATAAAAGGAGTGTAGCTCCTTTTTCTGTCTAGTACCGTGCCAAGTGAGCAAACGCTTTATTGGCTTGTGCCATCTTGTGCGCTTCCTTCTTCTTGTTCACTGCTGATCCTGCTTCTTTTGAAGCATCGAGCAATTCTTGTGCGAGTCGTTTGTACATAGGTTGTCCTTTCCGAGCACGAGCTCCTGATAAAATCCAACGAATAGCCAAGCTTGCTTGTCGTTTTGGCTTTACTTCTGATGGGATTTGGTACACCGCTCCTCCGATTCGTTTTGCAGTTACTTCAACCGTTGGTGTCGCGTTTTGGAAGGCTGTGTTGAATGTCTTCAATGCGTCCTTTTCCCCTAATCGGTGCAATTCATCAAACGTTGCTTTCAATATTTTTTGAGCCGTTGTCTTTTTTCCTTGTTTCATAATCGAATTCACCACTCTGACTTGCAAAGGATCTGTAAAAGAAAACGGATTTGCTTGTTTCACTTTCTTTTCCGTCTTTCCTCCGCTTTTTTTCTCTTCCTTTACTGGAATAGCTTTCGCAGGTTCTCCTTTTTTTGCCGGTGCTGAGTCTGAATTTTGAGAGGCGACTTCAGATGCCGCTACTTTTGTGTCTGCCATGGTATTAAATTATTTTTTAGCTTTTTTGGTTCCGTATCGAGAACGAGCTTGTCCTCGGTCAGTTACTCCTTGAGTATCAAGTGTTCCCCTGACAATGTGGTATCGCACTCCAATCAAATCTTTCACCTTTCCTCCTCGTAAAAGAACAACTGAGTGCTCTTGCAAGTTGTGTCCTTCTCCCATGATGTACGCGTTTACTTCGTACCCATTGGTCAAACGCACACGTGCGATTTTTCGCAACGCGGAATTTGGTTTCTTTGGAGTCATTGTTGTTACTTTCACACACACTCCTCGTTTCTGTGGAGACGAAAGCTTCACTGTTTTATTCTTGAGCGTATTGAATGTTGATTGCAACGCAGGAGACTTAGACTTTACAGCCTTGTCTTTTCTTGGTTTTCGAATGAGTTGATTAATTGTTGGCATATTTGTTGTATTGAATGCTTATCTTTTGACCTTCTCACGAGCTCCAAACCCTGTTCCAGCCGGGATAAGCCGACCGATGATAACGTTTTCCTTTAACCCGTCAAGGTAGTCTATCTTTTTGGTTGTAGCCGCCTCCACAAGCACTCTTGTTGTCTCTTGGAAGGAGGCCGCAGAGAGCCATGAATCAGTCCAAAGTGAAACCCGAGTAAGCCCCAATAAAAGACGCTCAACTTGTACTTCATTCTTTTTCTTTTTCGCAAGTTCTGCGTTCTTTTTTTCTACTTCAACAACATCTTTGATCTCTCCTGGAAGCCATTTGCTATCTCCTGCTTCTAAAATACGAACCTTGGAAACCATTTGTTTCGCAATAATTTCAATGTGTTTTTCGTTAATGTCTTGTCCTTGTGAAGCGTAAATACTCTGCACTTCAAAGAGAATGTATTCTTGTACTTTCTCAACAGTTGTGAGTTCCATAAGCTCTCGAAGATCGAGGTGTCCCGCTGTAAGCGCTCGTCCTTTTTCTACCAATTCCCCGCTCTTCACTTTCAAACTCAAGCGAGCTGAGACAACGTATTCTCGTTGTGCTGCTTCACTTTGTTTGATCACAATCGCGTCCACTCGAACTTCTGCCACTTTTCCTGCAGAACGAGCTTTGATTGTTGATCGACTTTCTGTTGAACGGGCAATAATTTGTTTTTCTTTTACCATATCTCCTTTTTTCACCGCTGGTTCGAATTCAATTCCGAGACGATGAACATCGTTTTCTGGTTTTTCTGCTTCAATAATAATCTTTGTTTCTCCGTCTTTCTTTCGGATAGAAACTTTCCCTGAGATCTCAGCCAAGAATGCACATCCGTTTGGTTTTCGTGCCTCGAAGAGTTCTTCCACTCGGGTCAAACCCTGTGTAATAGAAGCTCCCTCGGTCGCGACTCCTCCCATGTGGAATGTCCGCATGGTCAACTGCGTTCCTGGCTCTCCAATAGATTGCGCTGCGATAATTCCTACTGGTGTTCCTTTTTCTACTACCTTATTGTTTCCAAGGTCGTATCCGTAACACTCCTGACAAACTCCGCCAAGCGTTTTACAAAACATCACTGATCGTACTGAAATTCCTTCCAGTTGGTGCTCTCTGATAAGTTCAATTCCTGCTTCGTCGATAACCTGCCCTTTTTCAAAGATTACTTTTCGTCCTTTTTTCACATCTTCCGCAACGGTTCGACCGTAAAGTCGTCGTTCAAAATCTTGTCCAACTTCTTCTGAGTTTTCTCGAGTTACGAGTTTTGATCGTTCTGTTTTACAGTCTTTCTCGTGAACCACAACATCTTGCACTGAGTCAACAAGACGACGGGTAAGGTACCCAGCTTCGGCAGTTTTAAGAGCCGTATCTGATTTTCCTTTTCGTCCTCCGTGTGTGGCATTGAAGTATTCAAGAATGGTAAATCCTTCTTTCAAGTTTGATCGAATCGGAAGCTCAATAGTTCGTCCTGATGGACTCGCTACCAATCCCTTCATTCCTGCCATTTGCGTGATCTGTCCCCAGTTACCTCGGGCTCCTGAGTCAATTTGGTAGAAAATATCGTTCTCCCTGTCATACTCTTTAATCATTTCTTGCGTGATATCTCCTTTCACTCGTGACCAAATCTTAATCGTGTGATTGTATCGTTCTTCGTTTGTAATAAGCCCTTGTCCGTATTGCACGCTAATCTTTTCAACGATTGAGTTCGCTTTTTCGATGATTTCTTTTTTACTCGGTGGCACCTTGAGGTCAAACACAGAAACCGAAATTCCTGATTTTGTTGCGAACTTAAATCCTAAGTCTTTAATGTCATCGGCCAACTTTGCTGTTGCCGCTTCTCCCACTTCCGCATAAACCCGTCCCAAAATCTTACTCAGTTCTTTCTTTCCGAAAGAGTTGTTTTGGAATTCGATCCCTTCGGGGATTGCTTGGTTAAAGAATACTCGTCCAATTGTTGTTTCAACGATTTCCCCATCAAGTCGTACTTTGATTTTCGCCTGAAGGTGGATGTGTCCACATTCGTATGCATAAATCGCTTCGTCTTCTGAGCCAAAGCCCATTCCTTCTCCAGGTTTCCCATCAAACATTTGCGTAAGGAAGTAACACCCAAGCACCATATCCTGTGAAGGATTGATAATTGGATCCCCACTTGAAGGTTTAAGAATGTTTGTTGAAGCCAACATAATTTCTTTCGCTTCTTTTTGTGCTTTCGCTGACAACGGCAAGTGAACCGCCATCTGGTCTCCATCGAAGTCGGCATTAAACGCCGCACACACTAATGGGTGAATTTGGATCGCTTTTCCTTCTATGAGTCGTGGCTGGAACGCTTGAATACCAAGTCGGTGAAGCGTCGGCGCACGATTAAGGAGCACGTATTTGTCTTTAATTACTTCTTCTAAAATATCCCACACAATCTTTTCTCCGATTTTAATAATCTTTTCTGCGCTCTTCACGTTGTATGCAAATTCGTATTCAATAAGTTTTGAAATAACAAATGATTTAAAGAGCTCGAGAGTGATGTATTTCGGAAGTCCGCATTCGTGAAGTTTCAACCGTGGTCCTACCACAATCACTGAACGTCCTGAGTAATCCACTCGTTTTCCAAGCAAGTTCTGTCGGAAACGCCCTTGTTTTCCTTTTAGCATATCTGAAAGTGATTTCAGTTTTCGTTTTTGAACATAGTTCATCCCTGCTCGAGAGTTTCGAGACTGGTTTGAAATAAGAATATCAACCGCTTCCTGAAGCATTCGTTTCTCATTTCGACAGATAATCTCTGGCGCCCCAAGTTGAATAAGTTTCTTTAGTCTTTGATTTCGGTTGATCACTCGTCGGTACAAATCATTAAGATCTGATGTCGCAAAACGACCACCATCAAGTTGCACCATTGGTCGAAGGTCTGGTGGGATTACAGGGATAACCGTAAGCACCATCCATTCTGGTTTAATATCACTTCGCAAAAGAGATCCTGCAAGTTTCATTCGTTTTATAATCTTCTTTTGTTTCTGTCCTGAAGATTTTTTAAATTCTTTTTCTGATTCTTTTAAAAAGTCTTTCAGATCAATTCTTTGGATAATTTCTCGGATTGCATCCGCTCCAATTCCCGCTCGAAACACGTGTCCAAACTTCATTGATACGTTTCGGTATTCCGTTTCTGTAAGAACTGCACTTGTTGTAATTGATTTTAATTCTTCTCGAGCCACTTTAAAGTTCTCGTTTACCACCTCAATCTTTTCAACGAGTTCTCCTTCAAGTTTTATAAGATCTTTTTCTTCCATATCCCCACCCTTCACTGCTTTCTTCGCAGCTTTTAAACTCGCATCATTTTCTTCTTTTACTTGGGTAATTACTTTCTTATATTCTTCTTCTAATTTCTTTTGTTCTTCTTCTTTCACTTTCTCATCTACCTCAACAACAATATACGAAGCAAAATAAACCACTTGTTCTAATTTCTTTACAGGAAGATCAAGTAAAAGTCCTACTTTCGATGGTGTTGATCGAAGAAACCAAGTGTGCGTTACAGGAACGGCAAGTTTAATATGTCCCATTCGTTCTCGACGAACAATTGAACGAGTAACTTCTACTCCACATTTTTCACAAACAATTCCTCTATATCGAATTCGTTTGTATTTACCACACGCACATTCCCAGTTCTTTACAGGACCGAAAATCCGCTCACAAAAAAGACCATCTCTTTCTGGTTTTTGTGTCCGGTAATTAATAGTTTCTGGTTTTGTCACTTCTCCTTTCGACCAACTTAAAATCTCCTCAGGGGAGGCTATCGAGAGAGAAATGGCGTTAAAATCCTTTAGTTTCTTGATGTGCTTTGGATTTGCCATGAATGAGAGTTATAAAGGTATTCCACCCGGAAAAATCACTGTTTTCCGACCAAAAAGCCTCGCGAGTCTATGAATTTTTCTTGTTTCGTCAAGCGCTTTTTTAAGGTTTTTTATTATTGTAATTTCTTTCTGTTTTTTTAGTAAATAAATAATATATATAACTAGTTATTAATAGAAAAAAAGAGGTGTAAAAAAGGGAGTTGTTTTTATAAGGGAGGAAATTAATAAAACGCAGTTCGTTGGTGTTTTTGTGGTGAAAATATTTTATCAAAAGGAAGTGGGTTTTGGTAAAAAAAGTATTCATTTCTAAACCCTTTAGTGGAGCGCGTTTTTTTGAAGAAAAAAAATATCCTGAAAAACGTGTGGGAAATGTGGAAAACTATTGTAAAAAATGTGCACCATATTTTTGCAAAAGGGGGTGTTTTTTTGTGATTATTTTTGGACCTCTCCAGGAGGGCAAAGTTTTGCACGTTCAATGCGCACTCCGGGCATAAGCATGGCGTGAGTTCCGATTTGTGCACCAGCTCCAATAATAGCCCCGAGTTTCTCATGAAGAGAGTCTATTTTTTCATTTTTGATTTGCACACGCACTGTTTTCTTATCAAGTCGAAGGTTTGCCGTACAAGAGAAAGCCCCGAAATTCACATCCCGATCGGCGACAGTATCTCCTACATACGCAAGATGAGTCGTTACATTTGGGGAAAGAAAACTCCGCGCGATTTCTGTGTTATATCCGGCCACACATTTTTCTCCGAGAATAGAATTCCTCACCAAGGCATTGTTTCCCACGATGGCATTTTTCCCAATATAACAAGGCCCCTGAATAACAGCGTTTTCGAAAACACGAACACCATCTTCAATAAATACCCCCTCCCCCTTAATTATTGCGCTGTCGGCAATTTCTGCGACAGGAGAGATATTGGTTTCTTGTTGGGCAAGAAGAATTTCCCCGAGCTCAAGTACATGCCATGGGTATTTCACGGCTTGCCAGATTCCAGAATACTCCACGGCGACGAAGTTTTTTGTTTCAAAAAGAGACTGAAGTGCCACCTCATAGACGTCGTCATTTTGTGATTGGGCACCCTTTAATGCGGATTTAAGATCCCCAGCGGACGCGAAATAGTGTGCCACAATATTTACCATATCCGACGGCTCATTTCCTTCTCCTGGCTTTTCTATAATTGAAGTAATTTTGTTTTCACCACTCACTTGCAAATATCCTCCTGGGAAATATTTTTCGGTTTTTTTTGCCAAAAGTCCTCCATCTTTTCCTTCCACTTCTTTGAGAACTTTTTTATAGGCAGATATTTCAATGTAATCATTTCCTCCGAGAATAAATACCGCTTCATCGTCATTTACAAATTCAAGACCATCAATAACTCCTCCCGCCATGCCGTCGTCCAAGTTTTTTTGGACGGCAATTTTAGCTGGGAAATTGTTGGACTCCAAAATTGTAGTAATTGCCTCTGTGTTTTCTCCATTCGTCACCACGACAAAATTCTCAAGACCACCTTCTTGTGCACCCTTTAATAGTTTCAAAACCAACGGCTCTCCGCAGAACTCGAGGAGGTTCTTATCGGACAATGGCTCCATTCGGGAGCTGCGACCAGAGGCGAGAAATATTGTTTTCATTATTGGCAAAGCCCTAAATCTTCAGCGGCCTCGTTCAGGTCCCGCAGGATATATTCTACATCACTTTCGTCAAATCCATGCCCCAAAACTCCGTTGCGCAAAGACTCACTTGCTCCATACGCACATCCTGCGCAACCTAGTCCATGCGCATGTAAAATCTCCCCCGCCTCTGGCATGAGGTGCAGAATCTCTTCAATAGTTTGGGAACCATCGAAAGAAAGTGGTGATTTTTTTGAGGTTGTCATCGCGCGCAGTTTAGTACAAAATAGAATTAATGAAAAACGAATTTGATGAACAATATAAACGTCTTCTTGGGATGATTTTAGATCGCGGTATCGAAGAAAAAAACGAACGCACGGGACACGTCTGTAAAAGCCTTCCGGGCATGACGATGAAGTTTGATGTGGGAGCAGGATTCCCGCTTTTAACATTGCGGAAAATCCCACTTAAAGTTTTTATCGCAGAGCAAATGTGGTTCTTGATGGGACAAAAAAACCTCGCCTTTCTCCAACGGTTCACCAAGATTTGGGATGAGTTTGCCGAAGAAAACAACTGCGTCGAATCTGCCTACGGGTACCGATGGCGAAAACATTTCGGGCGGGATCAGATCGATGGACTTGTTCAACTTCTCGAAAAAGATCCAAGCTCCAGACACGGAGTGATTCTCATGTGGGACCCCGCGGACGATGGATTGGCGAATGGAATTAAAAAGAAAAACGTTCCCTGTCCCTACACCTTCACGGTGCAGATTATGGGAGGACGACTCTGTCTTCACTTGATAATTCGATCAAACGACATGATGCTCGGAAACCCGCACGATGTGTCTGGGTTTGCGTTTCTCATGCACATGTTGGCACAGCGACTGAACGTTGGGCTGGGCTCACTGACGATTTCAATTTCGAATGCGCACATTTACGATATTCATTTCGAACAAGCTCAGGAACTGGTGAACAGAGAAGTAACTCACGAAGCGATTCAATTTAAATGCCCAGAGAACGCGTTCAAACGGGCAGAAGATGGGGACGAAACACTCGTAGAAGAGGTCTTCGCCGAACTCAAGAACAACATCAATCCACAAGAAGGCGTGGGGAAGATGAGTATTGTGTTGTAATAATCAAAAAGTCGAATGGAGAATTACACAGAAGAAGACTACAATATGGAGTACAGAACTTCTAAGGGGGTGCGCTTTCGAGCGCTTCCTGCCGATCCAGAAGGAACGCCGTTGTCAGAATACAGAAAGGCGGAGGAAGGGGAAATAGAGGCGTTTTTAGATTCAGAAAACGAAGTTTGTCTTGTTCCAGGGGTTTCGATGACAGGGAAAACCTTTCTGTTTAAAAAACTTGCCAAAGAAAAAGGGTTTGCATTCATAGACGTTCAAAGTCTTTCTAAAAGAGACGACGAAGGCGGAACGAAAGACGAAATTAAAGACATTGAAAAAGCAAGAGGTGGAACGATTTTTGACGAAGGAACGGTTGCCCAAAAGTCATCGGTAAAACCAAAATTTGAAAAACTTTTTGAGCTTGCTAAAAGCAAAAAGCACAAAATCTTTCTTCTGGGAGGGGGGGGGAATTATACAACAGAAGAGCAAGAACCAATGCTTCAAGAAAGCCTTCCGCTGGGAATAAAACAAGAAACAATTCTTTTTAATTTAAAACAACTAAACGAACAGCAAACAAAAGAAATAATAGAGCAGCGGGTGAGGAGACCTGGAACGTGGAAAAAGGTACAGCGACTTCTTTCAAACCAGCAAATGCTGGAAAAAATCGTGAAATTGTTTCATCCGTATATTAGGTTTCCTCGATCGGTTGCAATGTTCCCATGGTCAGACTGCGAGGGGCTTGCGGGGGAAGAATTATTGGTATTAGAAGAGCACCTTCTGGAAGCAGGTGCTCTCCCAGCGGAAATGCAAATAAAATATCATAATAAAATACAAAATATTAAAAAAAACTGGGGAAAGATAGGAATGATTATAGAAGGCAAGGAGGACTAAATCTCCTACATTTTAGGGTTAAACGCAACACTTGGTAGAAGAAGAATAAGAAAAAGAA
>CAZEON010000008.1:0-27404 GCA_964513975.1 uncultured Candidatus Peribacteria bacterium | reverse complement strand
TATTTCGGAATTCTGTGGTTCGCACACAAGCGATTCTTACCGCAGGAAGACGAGTAAGTTATACTGGGGTCCCCAAAAAACAAAGTTTTTAGGGGGGAGGAAGTATGACGAAATAAGGGCGACGTTTGAAGAACAAGCCCAATAAAGTCCATGCTGACGAACGGAGAGATGCCAGAGCGGTCGAATGGGGCACCCTGCTAAGGTGTTGTACGAGCAATCGTACCGAGGGTTCGAATCCCTCTCTCTCCGCCAAAAAAAATTATTTCAAACCGAAATATAAATCACCCCAGTCTGAAAATGAGAATGGTTTGTATAACACAAAGATACCTTTTGCCGAAAAGTTTTTTAGAGAATCGAGTTCCTAATAAGCTCCCAAAGATCCACCAGTTTGGACCAATTAAATGATTTGTATTCTTTAGTAATTCATGCTAAATAGTAGAGTGTTTTAACTCGCAAAAATTATGGCTAAAGAATATAAAAATCCGTTTTGGGGCTTAGAAATGAGTCGAAAAGAAGTTCTTGAATCAATTATAAAGAAAGTAGAAGATGTTTTAGAAATTGAAGAGTGGTTTCCTGACAAGAGAAATATTGAAACAATAGCCATTATTTTTAAGTTGATACACGGGAATGATGTGTTTCGAGATGGGGAATTAAATGCAACAATTCGTTCAACGCTTCGATCTATTGAAAATAATATGGAAGATAATAATGAAAAATCAGTAAAGACTTGGATTGATGAATTAAAAATAGATATAAAAAACGAATGTGCAGATTAATCCCACACTCTCCACCATTGCTGTTCAAACTAAATCAAAACAAATCAGCTCAATCTGAAAATGAGGATGGTTTGTATAACACAAAGACACCTTTTGCCGAAAAGTTTTTCAAAGAATCGAGTTCCTGATAAGCTCCCATACACTCCGCCAGACAGTACACTAATACCGCCCAATGTCCCGTTCACTATAGTGGACAGGGCATTGGAATATTTTGTGTATTTAAGCTCTAAAAAGCCCTTTAAACAGCATAAAGGGTAGAAGTTGTTAGTACTGATTAATTATTTTCTTTTCATTTTTAAAATTTCTTGCATTTCTTGATCAAAATTAGAAATATATTTTTCGTCTTGAATGAGCTTGTATTTTTCATATTCTTCGAAAGCTAATTCTTCAGCCACTTCATGAGAAATTTCGCCTGCATTTTTTAAAATCTCTTGTTCTGTGAATTTCAAAAAAACATTTAATTTTTCTTTCCAATCTTTCATTTTCATCAATTTCCTACTAGAAACTTGGAGTTCTGCATAATCCAAATACATGTTTCCAATTCGGTCTAAATTTTTTAACTCTTTTTTATTGAGGTAATTTTTAGCGATTGCCACATCACTCGGCATGATTTTTCCATCAGGAGATTTCCTCCAACTGGTGAGTCCCATTTTTTCTTTTTTACTATCGGCTCTTTTGTGAATAATTTCCGCGGCAGTATGCCCTGTAATAGCAAAATGAAGTTTGTTTTGCACGGTAGCAAAAAATTGTTTTGTTTCCGGAGCATGAGGAGAATAATCGAAAGAAGTGGCATAAATATCCGTTATTTTCTGATACATCATTCGTTCGCTCGTTCGAATATCTCGTATTTCTTCATACAGCTCGTCAAAATAACGAGTACTAAATCGAGATCCGTATTTCATCCGATTATTATCTATGGCAAATCCTTTGTGTATATATTTTTTCAAAATTTCAATTGCCCAGACTCGAAATTCTCGTCCTCGATCAGAATTTACTCGGTATCCAACAGAAATAATCGCCTCTAAATTATAAAATTGGATTTCCCTTTTTACTTCTCTGTTTCCTTCTTTTTGAACTATCGAGGAATCCTCGGAAGTTGCTTTTTCGTCTAGTTCGTCTTCTTTATAAATATTTTTTAGATGGAGCGAAATATTATCGAGAGAGCAATTAAAAAGTTCAGCCATCGCCTTTTGGTTCAGCCAAATATTTTCTTCTGCATACATGACTTCCATATGGATTTTTCCGTCTTGTGATTGGAAAAAAATAAGTTCGTTATCGGGGAGTTTTTTTATGGTTTGCATAATTTTAAATTAAAAACGATTTCTCTAAATCTCAATTACATTATCAATCTCTCCCATCAATCTATTCGTCTCATGCATCGCCACAATCATCTGTGCGTAATGTTTTACATCATCGACCGATAACTGACGACCTTTGCGATCTTTAAGCCATTTTTGAGCAGGTTGATATCCTCCAATATGAAAATTCCATGCTATTCCATCTACTCCTTCGAAGTAAACGGAGTCATTAATATAAACTCGCTGAGTTTCAGTATTATATTTAGGTTTTTCTACAGTTAAGTCACTCCCACCATCGAATCGAATATTTTTACTAGCACTGAGTAATGGGGATTCTAGCAAATGAAGTTCTCTAATTTTCCGACCGAGTTCTACAAGTTTCCAGAAATTATCTGTATCAGTGGGATACGGAATCCGGGGGAAATCAATTTTGAGAAATTCTTTGTAGGTTTCTCGGTATTTAGGACTATGGAGAACTGCGTAAATGTAGTCAAAGAGATCTTCAGGAGTAAAAATCTCTAAATTTTCTACCAAATGAGGGTCTTCTCCTTTTTTCACAGCTTGAGCTATTTTTGTTATCCAACTTGGTCGCAAATGAAGATTATTTGCTATTTTTAAGACAATATCAGAATCTAAGTTTATTATTTTTTCTATTTCATCTTCTTTAAATAATTCATTTTTACTATTTTTTGATTTGTATTTATACAAAGGGAATATCTGATTTCCTTCTCTACTTTTGGTCGATAAAACACAATCGTTAGCTGGCAATTTAGAACAAAACACATGCCTAAATCCAAGAATAGACTGTTGCTTTGAGCTAAGCAAACATAAGTTATTTTTGTTCTCAATGTGATCTACTATTTGAGTTCTTCTTCTATCAACAACAGTATCGTCAAAATATATATATCTCTTATCAAAAGCTCGATAGTCACAAAGTTTAATTGGCTTCTTCCAGTCATTCATTGAGTTAATAGAATTTTTTGCTTTCTCTATATTCCATGCCCCAACTTCTTTTATTTTTAAAAAATTAACTATTTGCTCCTTTGTGTTTTCACTTGATTTGAAATAAGTAATTTTTTTTAAAAGTTCTGCTTCAGTAAAATCAATGACTAATGCATCTCTGTGAGTCTGGAATCCCATGCAATTGGTCTTAAAAATTGTATTGAGCTTAAATCCATCATTATATTTCTTTTGTGTTTTATAGTTTTTAGGTACAAAGAAATAGTAAGGAGCTTTATTCTCCAACTTCTTCCATTTTATGGAATTTATATCATTTTCACTTAACTGTTCATATTTACTGCCCCGTTTTCCCCAAAGTTCAGAGTGATAGACTTGGGCTAATTTTGAAGTTCTTTCTTTCTTTTTTATCCCAAAGATTAAGCTGACACCTGTTGTAATATCAAAAACATTCTCATCTTTGGATCCATCAGGACTAATTTCTTTCTTCTTTGAACTTCCATGTAAATCTATTACGTATATTTTGTCAAAAGTATTCAGTAAATGCCATCTCATACCACGAAAGGTCGGATTATCTAAATAACCGTGATTTGTGATAAATGCCAAAACACCTTCGCTATTTCGAGCTATAAAATCTTCACCTAGACGAATGAATTTTACATAGTCATCATTTATCCATTTACTATTTCTTTCTTGAAGTTTTTGCTTTCCTCCAGGCTCTTTCTTGTAAGATTCCATTCGTTCTAATATCCAATCGCCTTTATTAGAGGATTCTCCACTATATGGAGGATTCCCGATTATACACATAACTGGGGTGTCTTGTTTAATGTTATTTGCTTCACTAGCTTCTTCGCTGAGCCATGAACTAAATAATGTATTGGTGTCTGGGTGTGCCTCTTCAAGACTATTTGTGAGATAAACTCCAAGTCTTTCATTGCTCGTACTTTTATGCCCTAGTTCTTTAAGTAAGAGATCTAATTTCATATGTGCCATCGCATAACTTGCCATCAAAATTTCAAATCCATGCACTCGAGGAATGAGATCTTTTTTGACATACTCACTCCACAATGCTGGCATATTCTCATAATGACTGTGGACTTGCTTGATCACTTGGGCAAGGAAAGTTCCAGTTCCTGTTGCAGGATCTAAGACTTGTACCCGATGGACTTCTTTTTCCATCATTTTTACTTTCTCCTTGGTTCTCTGGTCATGTGTTTGTGTTTTGACCTTAATCTTAATTTTTGATTTATCAGCAAGACCTTCTTCTAGTTCGAACTCCGTTTTGAGGATTTCATCTACTCCTCGCACGATAAAATCAACAATAGGTTCAGGGGTGTACCAAACTCCTCGAGCTTTTCGAAGTTTGGGATCATAATCAGCTAGAAAGTCTTCATAAAAGTGAACAACAGGATCATTTTTTCGTGTAGATTTTCCATAATTATCTAGAATTTTACAAACATTACAGGCTTTAAAAACCTCAATCAGATCATCCACAATCCATTCAATTCGTGGATCAATGTCATCTCGAAGTGTTTGAAAAAATTTCTGTAAAAACGGATTCGATTTAGGAAGAAGTCGTGCAGCTTCATCTCTATCAAAAGTTGGTAATGTTGGATCATGTAATCGAGCTGCGAAAAGTCCATAGGTAATAGTCTGGGCATACACATCCGCAAACTCTGATACTTTCATATTATGCATTAACACCTTCCGAAGAGTTTCATATTGTCCACGCAGTTCACTTGTACAGTTCTCACTATCTTCCAAAGCTCCTAAAATCATATCTCGAATGATTCGAGCTTTCCCTGCCATGAGTTTTGAAAGTCTTTTAGAAGAACTGATTGTTTGCCCATGAAAGGTTAAAAAGTTTTTCAAAAGCTGTTCAAGTTTTTCAAAATTCTCTGGATTTTCTATAAGAGTGTTATTTTCTAGTTTTCCAATGACGACAGTTTCAACTCGTTCTCCATCACGATAAAATCGAAATTCTAAATTGTCAGTGTGAAGAAAATTGTATCCAAGTTCTCCATCAAAGTACTTTTTAATCTGTTTTTGATTTTCAGGTTTATCTAAAATTCCAATTGTAATATCCTTGGCTTCAATATAACCACGAGGAATGTTGTTTTTATCTGTAATTACAAAGTCAGGAGCGCCACATTTTTCACGGGCAGGCTCATTAGTCGCCAATATTTTTGAATTAACAGCTTCTAAAAGATCTTTTAATGCAGGACGATAGCTATGTTCACGAGCTCTCCCCGTAGCAAATTCCGCTTTTATTTTGTCGAGGTAATTTTGTATTGAACTCATCAGCCCAAATACTACCAATTTTCTTGCTTTTTGCTATTTTCCTTTTGTACAAAACATCCTCATGTTTAAATTTTACAAAGAGGTAAAAGGTTTAGGATACAGCCCTGAACCTGCATTAAGTAAATATCATGGTTCCTAAAATACAAACTGTTTCCGAATTCGTGGGAATGAAAAACAAAGACCAAAAAAAGGTCTTGCGGTTCGTTGTGAAAGAGGCAAATAAAATGCAAAAAGAATTGGTAACAAGAACTGAGAAAAAACAGTTAGCTCGATAAAGAAACTCAATCCCCCCACTCTTTTGAGACTATAAAATCAATGAATCTCTTTAACCAAGCTACCCCCTATTATTCATCAATCAATTAAAGATAAAGTTCGAGTTGTTCGGGAGTAATGAATGACATGTTTTTTAGGATTAGATCTTCCTATAAAATGTCCCTCGTCCCTGTCCGAGTCTTTCAATTTTTTTAAGTTTGAGCAGTTTCTCAAGTGCCTGACGAACCGTCGCATATAGCACCTCCGTATTTTCTGAAATTTCTTTTGGACTTGTTTGTTCCACTGATTGTATATATTCCCAAACTGCTAACTGCTTACTGGTCAGTAACTTCTCTAAATTTTCATTTGATAGAAGTGTTAAAGCCTCCGTTGCCTGTTTGAGCGTTATGTCTAAGAAAAAATCCATCCAAGACATTATATCTTGCTGATTTTTTTTGTTTCTGAGGGTATTTTGGCTTTCCCGAAGAGAAAGATAGTATTCAGCCTTATGATCTTCTATCAATTTTTCATGAGAGACATATGGCATATAGTCAAATCCATGTTGAAGTAAAAGCAGATTTGTTAAAACTCGAGAAACTCTTCCATTTCCATCTTCAAAAGGATGAATATGAAGAAATTCTACAATAAAATGACCAATGATTAGGAGTGGGTGAAAGCTCTTTTGGGCAAAAGCTTCTTTTGTCCATTCCACAAGTTCTTGCATTTGTTTTGGCGTCAAGAAAGCATCTGTTGTATCAAACAAAATTCCAACAGAATCTCCAAGTTCATTTACCATGTGAACTTTGTTTTCCTTCTTTTTATATTCTCCTCGATGGAGTTTATCTTTCTCCGCATATTTTAGCATCTGACGATGCAAATGCTTGATACCACTTTCGTTCAAGGATATTTGTTTCCAGCTTTCAAAGATGTTTTGAAGGATTTCGTAATATCCCTGAATCTCTTGCTTATCCCTATCTGCAAATTTTTGCACCGATAAGCCTTGCATTAGTTTTTCTACGTCTTCATCTGAAAGTTTTGAACCTTCAATTCGAGTTGAAGCTCCTGTTGAGGTGACAAGAACTGATTTTTTTAATCGCCCCAAAACTTGTGGGGAAAGTTTTGCCCCGGTAATCCACTGACCTCTGAGATTTTCAATCTCAGTTATTTTTTCCCAAACATGATTAGGGATACTCGTAAATCGATGATTGAATAAGTTATTCATATATTTTATAATTCGATACTTTAACTATAGCAGATTATAGCGGAATATGAAAGCTATTTTTTAGAAAGGGTAAAAATGTGACCTATTCACTATGGAAGAGAAATATTTGGACAAACCCCGTATTAGAATCTTGTTGGGCTTTATGGAGATTGAAGGGCTCAAGTAATAGGGTTCGATAATTTACACTGAGTGAAACGAAGATGCAACTTCCTCGAGCAGACGAACAAAGTGAGTCGTCAGGAGAGTATCCTTCTCATTTTGATCCTGAAATAAGTTCAGGATGACAAGAAAATATAGCGAAGCGTCATCCCTCGCTTTCCCCTTGCATATTCCCCATTCTTTTGAGACTATTACATCAATGAATCTCTTTGACCAAGCTACTCCCATTGTTCATCAATCAATTAAATTTGCGAAAGTTGAATATAAAAAGAATGATTCCAAACATCAGTGGGAGCATGTTGAAGATGTGATGAAGAGAGCTTCTGAAATTGTTGAAAAATTACAGGAAGATGTTGATCACGAATTACTAACACTCGCGGTTATTTTTCACGACATCGATTATCACTCAAAAGAAAGCTTTGAAGAAAATTATAAAAATCACGTAGAGAGTAGCATGCAGGTAGCAGAAGCTTTCTTAAGAAAAAATAACTACCCCGAAAAAAGAGTTCAAAAAGTAAAACAAATTATGTTTGAGCACTCAAGCCCCCATAGGCAAAAATTCGGAGAAGCAAAAACCGTGGAAGGGAAAATTATTTTTGATTCCGATAAATCAATAGGTTTCGTAACACCAGAGTTTCACGAAAAATACTTTCCTCTTTTGTATCTTGCGGAAACAAAACAATTAGTAATAGAAAAACCTTCACTTGCAAGAGAGTAACTCTTTATTACAATATCCTCACCTCGCCGAGATAGCTCAGGGGTAGAGCAGCACATTCGTAACGTGCAGGTCGTGGGTTCAAATCCCATTCTCGGCTCCAGGCTTCGCTTTGCTTTGAACGAGGAGCGAAACGACGTGGTAAAAAGGAAGTGGAAGCCTGTTCGGCGAAACATAGTGAAGCTGAACCACTCAAAGCTACGCCTGGTAAACCAGAATAATATATGATTCGCTAAGCGAAGTGCTGTCCTCCGAAACGAAGTGAAGGGGGGCCTTACAAAAACTTTCATATGATCTCACAATTCGCCGACTGGTTTGTGTCAAACCTCCTCAATATTAATTTAGAATCGCCACTGGGAAGTGGTGTGCAATTTTTCGTCTATGACAGTATCAAAATTCTTTTGTTACTCCTTGTCATTACACATTTCATGAGTTTGCTTCGGTACTATCTACCGATTGAGAAACTCAGATCCTTCCTTTCTTCACATCGATTCTACGGTTTGGATTATTTCCTCTCATCTATATTCGGAGCACTGACACCATTTTGCACCTGCTCCTCTATTCCTCTCTTCATCGGGTTTATTCGTGCACGAATTCCGCTGGGAGTGACGTTCACCTTTTTGATAACTTCTCCACTGATTAACGAAATCGCCCTTACTCTCTTTTGGGCACTCTTTGGTTTCAAGGTAACCATGGTTTATCTGATTGGAGGACTTTTGGTAGGAATGGTTGGAGGATTTGTATTGGAGAAACTGAATATGGAGAAATATATTGCAGACTTCCTTCAAAATACATCTCCCGAACTCGAACAAGCCTCTCACACTGACAATAAACATTTAATATTCTGGAAAGACATCTTCCCAAAGGTTTCAAAAGAAGCGCTGGGGATTTTCAAAAAAATTGCGCTGTATGTTTTGATTGGAGTTGGGATTGGAGCGTTCCTTCATGGATATGTTCCAGAAGGATTCTTTGAAGATAAACTCGCGATACGAAGTATCTTCACGGTTCCTCTTGCCGTTATCTTAGCGGTTCCTCTCTATGCAAATGCATCGGGCGTTATTCCGATTATAGAATCGTTGGTTGGAAAAGGCGTTCCCATTGGAACAGCTCTCGCCTTCATGATGGCCGTTGTTGGACTTTCCTTTCCTGAGGTCATGATTTTGAAAAAGATTCTCAAACTCCCCCTTCTCCTTACCTTCTTTGGAATTGTGATCGTCGGTATTATTCTCCTCGGATATATTTTCAATATCGTGTTGTAATTTTTTCGCTAAAAATCCACTCAATTTAACTTGTCGAAGGAAACTTTTTCTCCTACCATACGCTCGCTTTTTTCATCCTTAACGAATGTGTGGAATCATTGGTATCAGCAAGGCAAAGAATAATGCAGTATACGAAGCCTATGATGGCCTGCTGATGTTACAGCACCGCGGACAAGATGCCGCCGGTTTGGTTTCCTATGATGGGAAGAAATTTTATGAACGTCGCGGATCAGGATTGGTGCGTGATGTTTTTGAAGAAAAGGATATAGCAGCACTCAAGGGAACACGATGTATTGGACATTGTCGATACACCACCTGCGGAAGTTGTGACAATCAAGACGAAAACCAACCCTTCTTTGTAAATGCCCCACTCGGGATTTATTTGATTCACAACGGAAACCTCACAAATGTTGAACAAGTACGAGAAAAAATCCTTCATGAGTATCACCGGCATCTAAAAACCAATTCGGATACTGAGGTTTTATTAAATGTTTTTGCCGATCAGATTTACAAGGTTATGAAGGAACATCCAAAAATGAAATTAGATAAAGTCGTCTTTAATGCGACAGGAAAAACAATGGATCGTATTTCAGGAGCGTATTCTATTATTACGCTGATTGATCAAGTGGGACTGTTTGCCTTCCGAGACCCGAATGGTATTCGTCCATTGGTTTTGGGAAAGAAAGAAACAACGGCCGGAACTGAATGGGGTATGGCCTCTGAGGATATAGCACTCAAAGCATTGGACTTTGAAATCGTTCGCGATGTGAATCCTGGAGAAGGAATTATTATCACGGATGACGGGAAACTCATCTCTCATCAATGTCGAAAAGGCAGACTTATGCCCTGTATTTTTGAATACGTGTACTTGGCTCGACCAGACAGTATGATTAATAAAATATCAGTGTATAAAACACGATTACGATTGGGAGAATTTTTGGCAAAGCAAATCAAAGCAGCGAACCTTGAGATTGATTCGGTGATGCCCGTTCCTGATTCTGGACGACCATTGGCTATGCAAGTGGCTCAAGACTTAGGTATTAAGTATCGAGAAGGCTTGGTGAAGAATCACTACATTGGACGAACATTTATCATGCCAAATCAAAAGGCACGACAAAAATCTATACGACGAAAATTAAATACCATAGAACTCGAATTTCGAAATAGAAACATCCTCCTTGTGGACGATTCAATCGTGCGAGGAAATACGATTAAAAAAATTATTGAGCTCTGCCGAAAAGCAGGGGCCAAGCATATATATGTTGCTAGTGGTGCACCGCCCGTCATCAATCCTGATGTATATGGGGTAGATATTCCAACAAGGGCAGAGCTTATAGCAAACGGACTCACCCTCGACGAAATCCGAAAAGCGATTGGCGCGGATGCCCTCTTTTATCAAAAAGTTGAAGATCTTGTGGAAGCCGCTCGTATTGGAAACCCTGACGTTGACGGATTTCACACGGGTGTCTTTGATGGTGGTTATGTCACTCCTGAGGTGACTGAAGAATATTTACAAAAAGTTGAATACGAGGGGCGTGGAGCACAAGGGTCTAACCTCCCCCTCCCTACTCTCTAATTTCTCATTATGAATTTTCTAGAATTCTTATCTCCGTTCCGTCGAAGAAAAATTGCCTTCCTCATTGTTGCTCTTCTTTGGGCAGGAATTATTTGGTTGCTACTTGGATTAATTCCACAAGTGCAAAAAACAACCGTTTATTTCTCTGTTAAACCAGTGATTACAGAAAATGTGGTCTCTTCTTTTGATCCGCCAGAAAGCGCTAGCAAGATTGCTGAAGGAGTTGCTGGATGGGCAAAGAATCCGGCCTTCCGTGAACAGATTTTACAAGAAGCGGGGGTCTCTATCGATAAATTTAAAAAGAAACTCACGGCCAGAAAGCAAAATAGAGTGAATGTATTCTGGACGCTCAAACTCCAAGAGGGAGAAATACAGCATGCAGAAGTACTGACTCAAGCATTGATTACAACGTTTCAATCAAACTTTGCTGACTTCAATGCGAACAGCAGTGCTCCTTTTGGATTTACTGAACCACAAGTGTTCCGATACCTGTGGACATTCCCTTTCGTTTGGAAACTGAGTGCAGTCATCGTTCTGGGATTGGTACTCTCTTTCTTGAGTATTTACTTCTGGGAGGCATTTGCCGATCGCGTCTCTTTCGCATCACAAATACGAACAATGTTTCCCAAATCTCCCCTGCTTCGAATGGCTCGTCCAATCGGAAAGCACGATGTGAAACTTCTTGAACAATTTATTCTTACATTTGAATCTCCTCGCTTGATTGGAACCTTTCGGGAAGCTGAAAAATCCTTCTCACTCGCCCCAATGGATGCAATTGATAAGGAACTTGATATTCCGGTTTTACTCGTAAAACTCGGATCAACAAAAGCAATCGAACTTGAAAATATGCTCGCTATCTTTGGCGACGAGATTGGAATTATTGTTTTTGAAAGATGAAAAATGCTTTCATGAGAAAACAATATTTCGTGTATATCATCACGAATAAGAGAAATACCGTACTCTATATTGGCGTAACAGGAAACTTAGAACGGAGAATATACGAACATAAAAAGAAACTTATTGATGGATTTTCTAAAAAATACAATCTCACAAAATTAGTTCATTTCGAAGAAGGGGATGATATATCTTTTGCAATTGAAAGAGAGAAAGAATTGAAGGGTTGGTTAAGAAAAAAGAAAGACGCCCTTATAAATGAAGAAAATCCAAAATGGGAAGATTTAGCCAAAGGATGGTTTGATTAAATATATAAAAAACAGTACCAGCATTGTCATTCTGAGGTTCAACTGTGAAAGTTTTTTCATACATCAAGAGACCTCTGCAGAATATTTATAAATCATGAAAAAGCAGTCCGAAGAATCTCGTTCGTCTATCACAATAAAAACCACTAATTCCATTCTTAAAACAACCTGGTTCTAATAGATCCTTCAGACTCTTTAAAAAAATAAAACATCCAAAATCACACTATTGAACCTATTTGATATAAAGCCAAGACTGAACTTCAGGATGACAACGCTTTCTTCTTGAACACATTTTTTGTTCAATGATTATTCACAATGACAAAATAAAAAAAAATCGTACAATTCTATCGCTTCTTTTAGACTTTTTAACTCTTAGACTTTTCAACTTTTCTCATGACACAACCTATCAACTATGCCGACTCTGGAGTAAATATCGTAAAAGGTGATGATGCCTCTAAACGAGCCTATAAAAATGCAAAGACTACATTTTCCTCACGAAAAGGAATGATTGGTGAACCCTTTGAATTAGAAGGTGGCTTTAGTGGTGCATTAGATTTCGGCGACTTCTTACTCGTACAAAATGACGATGGGGTTGGAACCAAATCAGAAATTGCTGAACGTATGAATAAATACGATACGATTGGAGAAGATTTACTGTGTACGGTAGCTGACGACGCTATTTGTGTAGGAGCAGAAACCGTGTCCATTACAAACACCTTAGATGTTCCCATTGTAGACCCCGATGTTATAGAAATCATGACAGCGAGTCTTGCTAATGCTTGCTCACGAGAAAAGATAGTTATCCCTGGAGGCGAAATTGCGGAGGTCGGAGATGCATGTAACAAAATGGTCTGGAACTCAACCGCTGTTGGAGTTGTTAAAAAAGATAAATTCATTTCAGGCAAGGATGTAAAGGTGGGACAAAAGATTATTGGTCTCCGTGGACGTGTTCTCCGATCCAATGGAATCTCGCTCGCTCGAAAAATTTGCGAAGTGAATTTTGGAGACGATTGGCATAATACCGAATGGAAAAATGGAATCACTTGGGGAGGAATTCTTCTCACCCCGTGTAAAATATTCCATCGACTTGTCCTTGAGAATGTGATCGGAGGATTCGATGCAGACCGTCCCTTTAACGTCTCTGGAATCGTCCATATCACTGGCGGAGGAATCCCAGGCAATGTGCCAAGAATATTCAATGATAAGAGCTTAGGAGCGAAATTCGACAATCTTCATGAACCACACGAAGCAATTGCTCAATTACGAACACTCGGAAATGTAAGTGAAGAAGAGTGCTACAAAACATGGAACTGCGGAACCGCTCTCATGATTTTTTGTAATTCAGAAGATGCTGAGGAAATTTGCAAGAAATTAAATTCGGCAGATTCAGAAATTGATGCTAAAATCGTAGGTGAAGTAAATGATGCACAAAACATCGAAATCATCTCGAAGTTTACGGGCTCCACGCTTCTTTTTTAATTTTCCCTATTTCCATGATTCTCCAATTTAAAACTGGCGACGTTACGTTTTTTGATGAAGATAAAGATTATTTCCGAAAGAGATTTCAGAAACTCGAACAGATACTTGGTTTCGATGCAGGAGACGAAGATTCTGTAGAAGTACGAATACAGATCGAAAAGAGTAAACAGAGTAGTGGAAATCGTTTTCTCGCTACCGCAAATGTAACTTGTCCTCGTGGTTCATTTCACGCAGAAGCAATGGCAGAAAACATTAAGAAATGTGCTGATGAACTCAAGAAAAAACTCCGATCACAAGTCGAAGCGTTTCACGGGAAGCGGAAATAGATCTATTTTCTATTTTTTCATTTGTCATCCCCGTGTAGACGGGGACCCAGTTCTCTCTGCCCTTAAAATGGGCAATAATGTGATATTTTATATACTTTCTTCAACAGAATAGTCCTAGGTTCCCTCCTTCGAGGGAATGACAGTACGATAGATTTTCACAACACCTCATCCATCACATCGTTCCCAAATCCTCGCGCATAGAGGAACTCTTTTATTTTTTGTGTGAGTTCGAACTCGGTTAAATCTTTTTTACGTCGCAGAATTTCTGCTTTCTTTTTGGTAACAAGTTCCTGCGCGATAGCGATCTGATCTTCTAATAAAAAATGCTCATCAATCGCCTGCTTCGCGAAGTCTTCATAAATCCCCTTCATCCGTAGTTTCTGAATAATCTTCCGAGGCCCAGCTGAACGCTTGAGAACCTGATCCTCGATAAATAAAGCACAAAATCGTTCATTAGAAAGGAACTTCTTTTGTTTGAGTTCCACAATAAATTCCTCAATCTCCTCTTTCTTGTCTGAGAATTTTTTTAATAATTTCGTGCGAAATTCGTGCACTGAATACTCCCGCTTTCCCAGAAGCCCAAATCCTTTATCCCGAAATGTTTGCATGAGTTTTTCTACGCTTATTGAACGTACAAAGTTTCTTGCATTTTGTTTGCCATGTCAATTTGACGTGGAGAGTAGAGTGTCATTGTTCCTTCTTCAAGAGGGGCTACAAAAACAGCTAATTCTCCTGGAACAACTTTCCCAAATTCTTCGCCTCCTTTAATTCCGAAGTAATGCGTAAATTGTCCATTGTTAAATACTTCAAAGGCAATGTTTCCTGCCTCTACATTGGCTGTTGAGAGATCAATCCCCCATTCATAAAGGAAAACCTTTACCGTATCTGTTACATGTAATGCAGGTGTTTCTGATGACTTCAATGTTTTTTCTTCTACGGCGCTTGGGACAACAACCGATGGTTTTGCTACTACCTTTGTAGGCACAACAACTGGCTTCTCCACAAGGCCTTCTTTATTAATAGGTTCTCGTTTTACCTCTTTTTTCTTTTCTTCTTTTTCTTCAGTTGCTCCTTCTTCTGTAACAACTCCTTCTTCAGTTGTTGTTTCTTCTGTATTTACATCAACTTCTTTTGGGGCATTAAGTTCTTGAAAAACAAACCAAGCTCCGACCAAGATGACACCGATAATAAGGATTCTTCGCATGTGGGGTAGAAATAATTCGGGGGGAATATAAAACAACTTTCCAAACAATGCAAATTATTTTTTTAGGTTTTCTTTATTATTCTTTCTCCCTTATTCCCGCAAAAGCGGGAACCCAGTCGATAATGAATTCCTATTTTATAAAAAAATTGACAACCGTTTTTTTTTACTTATAAAGAATTCAATGACTCAAATCAGAGTCATCTTGGTTTTCTCAAATACATTTGTATTATGATGAAATGTTCAACAAATGTTTGCAGTAGTCGTTCATAAGAACATACAACTTGGAGAAGTGCAGTTGAAGTATTTCAACAGCTAACTTGGAACAAGAAGGGAGTCGACTTAATTGTCTCCACTCTCTAAATCTTACAAGGAGACAAAATTATCAGGAGTTTTAGAAACCCTGCGCAAACGCCGAAGAGATGAAGATTGTTCTTGTGGATTAACAATCTCCACCCTGCTCGTAAAAAAGGTAGATCGGTGAAAAAATAATCCCATGAAGTTTTGGAGGCGACAGTGTTAACAGTTAAAAAAGGAAAATTCTATCTGTCGCTTCCTTTTTTTAAATATTCTTATATTGATCCTTATTCCACGCAGGAGTATTGGTAATAACTACTTCCAAGTTCTTTGCTTCTAACCAATAGGTTTCGTTTTTGTTAAAAAAATGCGTATCACCCTTCTTAATTTTAAAATCCCCATTTTCTAGGTGTAATGTCGCTCGTCCCGAAACGACGTGATAAATCTGCTCACATTCTGTATTACACGCACTCCCCTCCTCTGGATATCGTCCATTAATATTGGCGACGGCCAGGCTCATCTTTTTACTCCCAATATCAAACTCCTGAACTCGGCACGATTGGTTGTTTTTCATAGTTATTTTATATTCTCATTGGTACAGAAATTCAAACATAAAGAGCCGGACACAGCTCTACTCCTACTCAAGTTTTACTCACTTCTTTTTGAACAAGGGGTTTAAACCCCTTGTTCAAAAAGTGATTTGGTTCCTTTATTCCTCGTCCTTCTTTTCTTCCTTGTCCGGTGACTCGTCAGGCGAAGTTTTAGCGGAGCCTGAAGCCTTGACGGAATCAGAGTCTTCTGAAACTTCGGCATCTTTGATTTCTTCTTCACCAGTTTTATCCGTCATTTCTTCTCCTCGTGCCGCTTCTGGATCATGTCCTGCTTCATGCATTTTCTTTCCCAGTGCCATAAGTTTTTCAGACAACGCTTCCCCTGCTTGTTCTAAGTCTTCTTTCGAAGCGTCTTCCTTTGTGAAGACTTCTTTGGCAGTAGGAATCGCTTCTTCGACTACTTTGATGTCTTCTTCTAATTCGTCTTTCTTCAAGTCTTTGGCTTCTTTCACGGTCTTCTCGGCTTGGTAGATAAATGAGTCCAAGTGATTCCGTGCTTCCACAGATTCCTTTCGCTCTTTATCTTTGTCCGCATTTTCTTCCGCTTCTTTCTTCATCTTTTCGATTTCTTCATCGGTCATTCCACTCGATCCTTCGATTCGAATTGATTGCTCCTTTCCTGTTGATTTATCTTTCGCTTTTACAGAAAGAATACCGTTCGCATCAATATCGAAGGTTACCTCAATCTGAGGTACTCCTCGTGGAGCGGGCGCAATCCCATCGAGAAGAAATTGTCCGAGAGATTTATTATCCGCTGCCATTTCTCGTTCTCCTTGGAGTACATGAATCTGTACACTTGGCTGACTATCAGCGTATGTTGAGAAGACATTTGGTTTAGAAGTTGGAATCGTTGTATTCCGTTCGATCATTGGTGTTCGCACACCTCCTGCTGTTTCAATTCCGAGTGTCAAAGGCGTTACATCGAGAAGAAGCACGTCTTTCACATCTCCTTGTAAAACACCTCCCTGCGTCGCAGCACCAAGTGCTACGACCTCATCAGGATTTTGTGATTCGTTTGCTTTCTTTCCAAAGAAATCCTCAACCGCTTTCTTCACCGCTGGCATTCGTGTCATTCCTCCCACCAAAATCACTTCATCAATATCTGATGCTGACAACTTTGAGTCTTTCAAACATTTCTTACAGGGTTCAATTGATCGTTTAATAAGATCTGCCACCAATTGTTCTAATTTTGCCCGTGTAAGTTTCTTCTGCAGGTGAAGCGGTCCACCGTCTCCTACCGTAATGTACATCGCGTTGATTTCGGTTTCAGTTGTAGCAGAAAGTTCTTTTTTTGCTTTCTCTGCTTCTTCCTTCACTCTTTGCATCGCAATCGCATCTTTCCAGAGTTCTACTCCAGTATCTTTTTTAAATTCATCCAGCAACCATTGGATAATCACTGAGTCGAAGTTATCTCCTCCCAAGTGCGTGTCTCCATTTGTCGCGAGAACCTCAAAGGTTCCATCAGAAATTTCCAAAATAGAAATATCAAACGTTCCTCCTCCAAGATCGAAGATAGCCACTTTTTCTTCTTTTCCTTTTTTATCAATTCCATACGCCAACGCTGCAGCTGTTGGTTCGTTAATAATTCTCTCTACTTCGAGTCCCGCAATCTTTCCCGCATCTTTTGTTGCTTTTCGTTGTTCGTCATCGAAGTAGGCAGGAACGGTAATTACAGCTTTTGTAACCGTTGTTCCCAAAAAAGCTTCTGCATCTGCTTTCAATTTCCCCAATACTTTCGCCGCAATCTCTGCTGGTCGCATTGCTTTCCCATCAAACTTAATCATCACTGCATTATTTTTCCCCTTTTCAAATTCAAACGGCATTTCTTTCATCTCCTCCGTTACTTCTCCAAACTTTCGTCCAATGAATCGTTTTGCTGAGAAAATTGTTTCTTTTGGATTCACGAGTGCTTGCCGCTTCGCAGGAATCCCGACCAATATTTGATCATCTTTTTTTGCAACAACTGAGGGTGTAGTTCTGTTCCCTTCTGCATTCGGGATGATAACAGCCTTTCCTCCTTCCATAACAGCGACACAAGAGTTCGTTGTTCCGAGATCGATACCAATAATTTTTGACATGGTGTAAATAGTTAATAGTTAAGAGTTAATAGTTTTTATTTCTTCAGTCATTCCGGCTTGTCCGGAATCGGGTGCAAATTGCACATATACTTGGAAAGCAACCGTAAGCATCATTATAAATGTTAACACCAATATTGCCCCAGTAAGCCACATATTTGATCTTTGCCACTTTTTTAAATCTTCGTGAAGTGCTTTAACTGTTAGCGGTGTTAAATCATTAGGATAAGTTACGCTTGGCATATTCTATTAATTAAAATTAGCACTCGCATTTTAAGAGTGCCAACTTTTTTGTCAAAAGAATTTCTTTAATTTTCAAATATTCAACTTATTCACCCGCCCCCCTGTCTTGTCGTTCGTCTTCGATTTTTTGTTATCATTGGGATATATTCCATGAACTTTGTGAACAAGGGGTTTAAACCCCTTGTTCACAAAGGCGTCAACGACCTCTTGCAGCAGAGACAGCGCCGTCTCTGCAAGAGAGAGCCAGGTGCAATTTTTTCAAACAGGAATCAACGACATTGGAGAATATCGTCTGCAATGTATTTGTCTAATTTCTAAGCTTTAAAATCTATAAACTATAGACTATTAACTCTAAACTGTTTAGAATTCAACACACAATGAACCTTCAAGAAGCTCGTGAATGCATCAACGATTCTCTTCACAATCCGTGCACCAAGCGCGCGAAAATTGTGAACGGAATTTTGTCGTTTCTCATTATCTTTTCAATTGCGGTTATTCCGCTTCATTTTTGGAGTGGTATTGATTGGATTCATGACGATCTCTTTTTCTTTGATCGCCTCACCGTGACCATATTTACCGTAGAGTACATCCTCCGTATTTGGTCTGCCAAGCGCCCTTGGGCTTATGTTACTTCTTGGTGGGGTGTTGTAGATTTGGTAGCTATTCTCCCCTTTTACTTCGCACAAATGGGACTCCTTGCTTCCCCTGAAATATTCCTCCTTCTTCGTATTCTCCGTATTTTGAAATTTGCACGAACACAAGGAATGGAACTCATTGCTTTGCGAGAGTGCGAACTGCACCATCATGGAAATTTCGAACTTCTCCCACGAGAAAAAGTTGAAAAAGTAGTTCAAAAACATCCGATTGTATTTTTACTCGGAATGCTCCTTCCGCTTTTTTTCACCACAGCAGGTCTTTCTGTTTTTATTCTTTTCCAAGGTGGAACGATCCCTTCTGCTATCAGCATTCTTCTTTTCCTTTTTGCTTTTGTTTTCTTCATTAAAGCATGGCTCGATTACAACTATGACGTGATCTATATTACGAATTATCGAGTAATTATTCAGAACCGAGAGCTCTTTGGATCTATTTCAAACAACATTCCGTACGAGTCCATTACAAATGTGGTTCCCAGTAATCTCGGAATCTTTCGATGGATTTTTGGAATAGGAGATATTCACATTCAAACCGCAGACAACACAACCGACAATCTCTTCTTTCAAAATGCACCAGGCCCACATCATATTGTCCGAACGATTTCAACAAATAGACAAAAACTGCTTAATGCCCAAGAAGGTCGAGAGATCAAAGAACTTGAGGCACTTCAAAAAATTAAAAAACAAGAAGAAAAGATTGGGGAATTCATAGAACACACCGAAGCTCCTTCTGGAGAGGAGGAAACGACCGAAGAAAGTTAAGTGGCGTTCTTCATCCCCATTTTCACGAGTCGTGATTGTTGTGGTGTGAGTTGTTTGAGTGCCACCTTTGTAGCGACTCTTTTTACGGTTCCACTTGGAAATGCTCGTTCAAAAGCCTGTTGTATCGCCGCCATGGTAAGGGTCACTTTTCCCGTTTGTGCCGCTGCTTTTCCAGTTCCTTTTAATGCGCTTTTTCCGAGTTGTTTTCGTCCTTCTTTGGTTCCGACTTTTGTTGTTACTTTCGAAACTCCTTTTTTGAGAGCCTGTTTTAAGACTTGTTTTTTAAGCAAGCTCTTTGAGTAGGCCGTTATTCCCCCTCTTGCTGTCGCAGCAGCCGCAATCGAAAGTCCTCCCGTATAAATACTCGAAAGGAATCCAACCGCCAAAATTCCATCTCCCACGACATTTACTCCTGCATCCAATAATTTTGCCCATAAAGGATCTCCGTTATCTGAGAAAAGTCGTCCGATACTGTTCCACGATCCCACTCCTGGAATCGCTTCAAGCCACGCATTTGAACTGGAAATCGTTCGAGGAAAAGCACCAATGTCTCCTTGTCGAATCGCGTCCAAGAGCCCTCGTGTAACCACTTCCAGTACCATAAATCCGCCTGACATCTTTGCGTTCACCCCAGGAACTTGCCCCTTCAATGCCATTTTTAAGAAACTACCTTTTCCTTTCTCAAGACCATCGTTCAGTAATTTTCCGGTACTCTGTCTCGTTTCTGCTTCAAAAATACTCGTATTCACGTTTCGTCCTGATTTAAAGATCAAAAGCGCTTGTGTCTTAAATGCTTTGAGTACTCCTCTCGCTGCTTTTTTAGTGGCTGGATTTTCTTTGAGCGGATCAACCACATTCCCTACGTTTTCCCGTACCTCTTCGGCAATCCTCAGTCCTTTATTTACTTGTTCTCCGATTACTCCTCTCATTTCATCCCCTGTTCGATAGAGCAATAATTCGCTTTTTAATTTCCGTTTTATGGCAAGATATCGAGCATATTCAGAAATGTTGGTAATACGGAGCCAGAATTTTTGAAAAATATTAAGTTTTTCGTTCTTCCCCTTTCCCATAACTTCTTCAAAGGAATGAAATTGAGATTCCACTTTTCCTGTTTTTTTATTTTTATCTCTCTTTGTGTATTTATTCATTAACGTTTTAAAGAGTTTGTTTTCCGGAACTCCCCTACTTCCCTTCTTCCCCAAAAGCTTTCTCATCCTATCGTTGTCTTGCTGTAGTGCTTTAAGGCTATCAAGTCTCTTTTTCAATTTTTCTTCATCACCCCATTCTTTGTTATATTTAGAGAGCGTTTCCCTGTCCTCTGAGGAGAGATCAAGCGTTTTAGAAACAACGTTAACCGTTTTTGATCCCTTCACAGGTTTTTCTTTCTTTTCTGGATTCTCAATTTTCTTTGATAATCCCCGTCTTTTAATCTCTTCTGCACTGTTTTCATTTTGCTTATCGATACTTTTATCCACAAACTTTTCTGGAGATGCTTTAGCGATCTCTCTCTTTGGAATCTTTTCTTTTGCTTCCTTTTTCTGCACCGCTACCGTAGATTGATCTGCCATTCTTTTAGAAGATGAGAAGAGTCGTGTCATTGTGCTTAAAATCAATGACTCTGAGTCTGAAGAGTTCCTAAGAGATTCTCTTAATTCTTTTTTGCTCGAAATAATTTTTTTTCGTTTCGGCATAAAAAAAGTGACTACTTCTCCTAATTATACCACAAATAAGCCTCAAAATCAAGCGTTCTGCCCTTGTTTAAAGCAAATTATCAGCCACATCAAACGCTGCAAAAACTTCATCCACATCCTCCACTTCTTCAACAGCAGATATAAACTTTTCAATACGATCCAGATCTTCTTGTGTATCGATTATTTTTGGGTCTTTTGCACGATATTGAGGTTCTGATTTTACGATCTCAATCCCCTGATGAGTAAGCGCATCGCGCACCTTTGTGAGTGTTGTAAACTGCGTGAGGATCTCTGACTCGTCCTCATTAAAAGAAAAATCATCTGCTCCCGCCTCAATGGCAAACTCAAACAATTCATCTTCCGATTTTTCTCCATTCTTTACTTCGATAACACCCACATGATCAAATAAGAAATTCACCGTTCCAGAACTCCCGAGGTTTCCTCCGTTCTTTGCAAAGGCTGTTTTTACCTCCGGAAGAGTTCTATTTTGATTGTCTGTGAGGGCTGTAACGAGAATCGCAATTCCATCGGGTCCAAATCCTTCGTATACTTGATCGACAAACTGGGATGCGTTTTTATCCGCTCCAACGAGCTTTTTAAGAATTCGATCGATATTATCATTCGGCACATTATCCGCTTTTGCATTTACGATGGCAGTTCTCAGTGATGCATTTGTTTCTGGACTTGGATCGTTTCGTCCTACGACAAAAAGGATCTTTGCGTGCTTGGTCAAAACCTTCCCGCGTTTTGCATCGGTCAGTGCTTTCTTATGTTTAATCGAATTCCATTTACTGTGTCCGGACATGGCAATAATATAAAATGGAAAAGGTAAAATGTAAAAAGAAATTTCACCCCCGTCATTCTGGCTTGACCAGAATCGCTTGAATTAATATCTAATATCCCAAGTGAAACGAATTACCCACACAAGTCTTTCACGCTAACGCTTCAACAATTTTTCAAAATCCTTATCCGATTCCCGTCAAGCGGGAATGACTATTTTTTTTTGCAACTGAGCAATCTCTGCCGAATTCAACTTCCTCCACTTCCCTACTGGCAATTCGTTGAGCCAAATATTATTCACTCGCACTCGAACGAGTTCTTTTACCTTTAAATCACAGGCTTCACACATCCGTCGAATCTGTCGATTTTTCCCCTCTTTGAGAATAATCCGAAACACTTTCTCTTTTATTTGCTCCACTTCACACGGTTGCACTCGTTTACCATTTACTTCTAGTTTCCCTGATGAGAGCCGTTCTATGATGGCCGGCGTAACGGGTGTATCAATTGCCACCACGTATTCTTTTTCATGCGAATAGGACGGATGAGCAATCTTATTTGCTAAGTCTCCATCGTTCGTGAGAAGAAGCAGTCCGTGAGAATCTTTGTCCAAACGTCCAATCGGAACGACTCTTTCCGCTCCAAAATCAAAATCATTGAGGGTCTTCCCTCCATGTTCATTATGAAACGTTACCTCAGTATGAACCGGTTTATGCCACGCCAACACGATAGATTGAATATTCGTTCGCACCTTTATCGTTACACCATTAAAAACAATTTTCTCCTCCCCTATAACCTTATCTCCAAGTGTGGCTGGGTTTCCATTTACCAAAACTTTTCCTTTTGCAATAAAGTCTTCCGCCTCTCTCCGTGAGCAAATCCCCTGACCTGACAAAAATTTCTGCAGGCGCACAGGTTCCGTTATTTTTTTCATAAAATTTCTAGCAAGTCTGTTGCTTCTTAAAGAAGATCAACCCAATCATAAAGATAACCATAAGCGCGACAACCGTCCCAATTGTTCCCGGTCCTGTTGATGACAAACTCGTAGAAAACGAGAGCGTAACACCCTCTGACTCATTTCCTTCTCTATCAATAGTCAAGAGCATCACTTCGTAGTTTTCGTCCATATCCACTTCCAATTCAAGTTCGGAAATATCTATTCCGATGGAATATCCGCTATCCCAATCTTCAAGCCCTCGTCGCGTAAAGATGACTTGATCAGCAATATTTGACATTTCTGCAACCTCCCATTCGAGAAGGATCAATTGTTCTGCTTTTAATAACGATGTATCGAGTAAGAGATTTCGAGCATCTGCAACGATTGTTAGTTCTAATGAATCTCCCTCTGGTTCTTTGGGTAGTGTTATATCTTCTGGTGCTTTTGGGTCTTCAGGTGGTGATGTGTTGTCTGATGGAGTTGCTGCAACTCGATTTGCTACAAATTCTATTCGATCCATAACACCCGCTTCAACACTATTTCCATCTTTGTCCTCAACTTGTGTTGTAGCAATAATTTGATAAGGCTGTTCTGATGTAAAATCATCCACCATAATTAAGATTACTGTTTTCTCCTTCACTTGTACTTCCTGAACATTCATCTCAACTGCTGTTTCCTTATTTTTAACAATAAGTGCAGAAAGAGGAATACCTGTGAAAAAAACATCTTTCGAGAATTCAAGTTGAATTTCATTATCTTCGTTTTGTTTCACACTCAACACTTTGATTGTTTCTATTGGTGGCGCTGCTGGTGGTGGCTCAATCGCCTCAGGATCTGTTGGTGTTGCTGATACTTCTACCGAATATGTGTCTGATTCTGTCTGTTCATCATCAACGGCCGTAACCGCAAAAAAGTATTGTGTGTCATTCGTGAGTCCTGTTACGATGTATGTGAGCACCTTCCCAACAAGCATTTCATCATCATAGGTCGCTTCCGCTGTTGTTACTGTGTTTGTTCCAAAATATACCTTGTACTCATTCACCACTCCGTCAGGATCTGTCGCTTCGTCCCAGGTAAGTATTACTTGTCCATTCCCCTCAATAGCCACAACGTTTTGTACTTCGTTTGGTGCTTGTGGAAATTCCTGTGCAAAAGCTAATCCCACAAACACTTGTGATAGAAGAGCTAAAAATGCAAACGCTGAAACCAATTTGGATTGTTTTTTCATTTTATAAGATTATATCATTGAGAGTCATAAAAGTTCAAGAAAATTTCGCCTTTTTTATTTTCCAAAAACCTGCACCACATAAACCTCTCCTTTTCTATTTTTAGTGAATCCAATTCCAACTCGATTCCATTTTTGCAAAAGCATGTTTCTGCGATGAGAAGATGAATTCCCAAGTCCTGTGAGTGCAATGGAGAGATTTGTTCCAAAACTTAAATTTTCTCCATAATCTCCTTGTAAGTTTTCTCGTCTTAGTCTCATTTCAAGCGTCATCCCCGTAGGACTCGTATGAGATATAAAATTTTCCAATGCCATTTGTTCTGCATATTTTTGCGCAAAGACATTGAGATTGTAATCCGCTGAAACTGGGTTCGCATTGTGCTTTGCTCTCAATTCATTTGTCCAATAACGAATACCTGAGACCGATTGTGTTGTAACCTCTGCGGTCTTCCACGGGATAATAGGAAGAACGTACTCTTCTGAAACATACAAGGCTCTATTGAAAAGTACCTCCCCTTGTGTTGATATCAATTCGAGCACATGGGTCCCAAATCCTTCTGGTCGAATATGCAAACGAAACGCATCAATTCCTCTCTTTTCGAGAGTGATTTGTTTCACTGTTCCGGATGGTGTCATGACAAATGCATGATCTGGAAGTTCCACATCTGATGCAAGCAATTTTCCCTCAAGCACGATTGAATCCAGTGTTTTTGGAAAACGAGGAAAGTCATACACTGAAATTTTCTCACTTTCTGTATCTTTAAATCCTTCTACAAGTTGAAACGTTTGTGTCGTGACTGACTTCCAGTTTGTCGTTTGTTGTTCAAAGGTTCCGTTATTCGAAAGCGCTTGAAAAAGTTCCATTCCCAACACACCTCCTGCTGAAAAGGTATTGAAAAAGGAAATATCGAGAAGAGCTGAATCTATTCCATCCTCAATGATAAGTACTTTTGTTTTCCTTCCTTGTGTGAACACAAGCTTTGAGAGCAACTCACCCGAACTACTCCACGACAATCGAATCTTTTGACTCTCTGGAATCACACGCACATCAAGATCCGAATAAAATCGAGTATTGGATGCTGAAAATGTTCGCTCCTTTGGAAGGGGTGCTACTTCTATTTCTTCAACACGCGACTTCTTCTCATCATCAAAAACAAGTCCAATATGATATAGTCCTGGCGTGAGAAAATGCATCGGAAAAGAAAAATTCCGTCCAGACAATGTTCCTGAGAAATGAGTTTGATCATCCGTAATCCCCTCCTCTGCGGAGACACGTTGAAGGAATACTGTCACTTTTTTATATCCTGACTGTTTAGCTGTTCCTGCCATTTGAAAAACCGTCCCCTCTACAATAACCTGCGGAATAGACCGTCTGAGAGTTGCGTTTGGAAAAAACTCCGAAGACAAATGCGCTACTGTTTCAGAGAATACCGGAACTGTTTTTCTTTTTTTTTTCACACCTGTAGTTCTCAACACCGACACTTGCTCTGAAATCGCAGAAGGAAGTGTCTCGTTTTTTAATTCCGTAACAAAGTGCTCTTGTAATGAGGAAGGCACTTGTGCCGATTCTTCACTCGGAGAACTGACCACTTCAAACTCCACTGAAATCACTCCTCGAGAAATAGGCGCCAATCGCTCAAATGCTTTTTGAGAAAGGTCGATAATCCGTTGTTTATGATACGGACCTCGATCGTTCACCCGAACAATCACAAAGTTATTGCCATGGGAAACTTTTAAAAATGTTCCAAATGGCAATGTTCTATGTGCTGCGGTGAGATCCATTGGATTATATATTTCTCCATTGGCCGTACTCTTCCCTGCAAATCCTTCATTATAATAACTCGCTGTCCCTTTTCCTGAATAGACATATTTTTGAAGAAAGTCGAATTCGGCAACTTTTTGCGAACGATAAATAAGTTCTGCCACTTCTCCCCGCGAAATAGATTCATACGGAGAGGCATTTACGTTGTCGAGAATACGAAGATTCCCTGTCGCTCGAAAGAATCTGTCATACCAGTTTTCCTCCCTTCGTTCTTCGTCTACAGGAACATCGAAACTCAGGACGAGCATCTTGAGAAACTCTGCACGCGAAACTTGTGCCGCAGGATGAAAATCCCCATCCGCAAACCCGTGTATAATTTCTAAATCCGCAGCCGTATTCACAAACGGGGCATACCACTGATCACTCGGCACATCAGAAAAATAATCCGCCCCTGGATCAACAATCTCAATATCTGCTGCCAACATCAATACCTTTAAAACCTCTGCCCTAATGATTGAATTGAGCGGTTTGTAATAATGCTGACCCCCTTTTGGGTATCCTTTGACGATATGATTTTCTTCGAGAGAAGTAATTGCATGAAAATTTGGATGCGTGACGTCGATGTCGGCAAACTCCGCATGAGTCATGCTTGCGAAGAAAATCCCGAACAAGCACAGTGCAATATTTATATGTATGTTTCTTTTCATCTGATTCATTGTAAGAATTTTGAGAAGAAAAGGAACTTGACGAAGTAATCGATTTCTTGTATCAAAGATGTACCTATTCAAGAGCAAGATTCGAATTGCTTCCTCGTGAAGCCAATTCTCTTCTCTCTAAATAGCTGTAGATTTTTGCTCTTTTATAAACTGAATTCTAACTAATACATAAATTTATATGAAACCTTTAATTATTTTATCTATTTTGCTGTCGATCCCCCTTCCTCCGTTTTTAGGATGGATATACTTTGGAATTTTAATCCTTTGTACCGTACTTTTCGTGAAGATTTCTAAGAAATACGTTCGGAGCAAATCAGTTATTGTTTTCCTATTAATAGGAATCTACACTCTGATTTCTCATAATCAAACCCCAAGCTGGACAACCATATTATTATTGTCTGGAATCCTTGTGATCGTTGCCTCTTTAATGGCACTGTGTGCTTTTGGAAAAATCAAGTTAATCAAATAAAAACTCATGTTATGAAAACTTTAATTTTATTATCCGAACCCCATTGGTTTTGGGACAATTCGCTCTTACTGTTCTTGAGTGCTGTCGCATTCATTATTTTCATCGTTTGGCTCTACAAAACATTGTGGAGGCGAGATAAACAAAAATTTAAAATCAAATAAAAACTTATTATTATGAAACATTTAATTTTATTACAGGATCTTAGTCTTTTGCCATTAATAATCGCAGGCGTGATTGCAATCTGTTGGATAATAATAATTACCGACAGAATTTATCCATTCTTAAAAAATACCAAAAAAAATCCTCGAGAAGGATATTATGGTGTTTTAGCCGGAGTGCCCTTTGCAATCCTTTTATTTGGACACAAAATAATAGGCTTGGCCATGGAACTCGGAGAGATAGAATATATTATTTTAGGTTCAAGATAACTTGAGAGGTTTTTTTCTAAGTATTTTTAGTATTATAG